>JAITMR010000016.1 GCA_031277215.1 Burkholderiales bacterium | reverse complement strand
GTGTTGGCATGCTGCATCACTATCCTCATCGCTCGCTTGGATAAGCGAGGCTCTAAAGTAGAAAATCCAAAGTCATACAATCCATTATGACGCAATACTTGTGTAGATACCTATGCCTTCTCCGAAGGGGAGGGTCAGGGAGGGGTGGCAGATTCTGCACGGAGCTTATCATGTTGGGTTTCGCACGTTCCACCCAGTCAACTCAACCATGGTTCTTCGCTCTATCCAACCCACCGCGTTCATTTCATTCCTACCGCGCTTCGAGCGTTGGGGTTACGGCACAGCACCCCGGCCTATGGCTCTGAAATAAGCCCTTTTACAATTTCATATAAAATAAGAATCGAACATAAGGACAATATGCCCCAGTTTGAAAAAAATATGATTGTCTTCAATTCTCCACTATAACGACACTTCGATTTGCTTAAATAATGCATACTTATTTCATAGAAAACCACCCAAACAAACATAGCTGCAAGAACGGTAGGAAGCATCATGGCGCCCTCCAATACTGATATCCCACATACCCCACTCCCCCAACAAACAATGAAGAACCAACTGCCTCAATCCCTTGATGAAGAGGTACCTTCGCCGGATCAAAAATTATCCCGTCTGCTCCGATGTTTCTGTAGCGGATATCGTTAAATGGAGTTCCTAAACGCCTAGATCCTTCTGACCAAGTAGACCAGAATTGTCCTGGAGTATAGTTTCCCGCATCTCGCGTGATGATTTTTCCATCTCTGTAGAGGAAACTGGTTCCCATATCTTCCAGTTTTTCGAGACCTTTTGCTTGTGCCTTTATGCTTTGTCTTCCATACCACCGCGAAAGAGCATTGCCACTTTGATCAACTTCTTTTATCCAATAATTTCCAACTCTTTGAACAGTTACTCCAGGGCTGTTCTTCACAAAATTACCAAGAGAAGATGGCTCGTTATTGACCACCCTTAAATTAACTCCTTTAATCGCTTGATCGCCCTGCGCCCCCACCCCTCTCGTCACCGTATTCACTTCAAAGCTGGTTCCCAGCGAGCTCGCTTCTTTGGTCAGAACGCTTTCAACCTTCTGTTCTACCCAAGTGCCACCTCTCTGAGCGGCGGCAATGGTTTTCTGCCCAAATTCGCTGGCAGCAATTCTTTCAGCCTGAACTCCAGTCCACTGCCCTACTCTTGTCTGAGCTATCCAAGGCGCTGCTTTTGCAAAAGCAACGCCGCCAACTGCTCCAAACGCAGCGCCCATGCCTCCTTCGTACATGAGTTGATCCGCACTGCTGGCTTGACCGCCGAAAGTCATCATGCCTGCGCCAGCACCACCCAACGCACCAGAAACCGGCAAAGCCCAGCCCGCCGACAACACCGCCATATCGACCGAAGCGCCCATCGCTGCACCTGCGGCAGCGTTCTGAACCATAATGTCTAGGTAACTGTCTCGGAAAGAGGTGTCGTATCGCACATGGCTGTAGGTATCGTAAACCATTGCGCCAATCATTTGACCGAAGCCCCAAGCGGTGCCAATACCTACTCCAGTTACCGTCGCGCTTTCCCCCGTCGGATCAATGTAGTAGAACGGATTCGCATTTGCGTACAGGTAAGCATTCCAACTGATCGGGTTGTCGAGGATTCCCTCTAACGGGTCTCTGCTGATGAATCTTCCGATAGACGGATCGTAGTATCTCGCTCTAGCGTAGATCAATCCGGTTTCGTCTTGCAAATGTCCGGTGTAGCCGTGGTTGGTTTGGGTTGTGCCTGTTGTATTTGCTTCGCCCCACGCACTGTAGTCTGTTTTACTTTGCAGTGTTCCGCCGGAAACGGAGCCGGTGATGCTGTCGAGTCCGTCTCTGAGCAGCACTTCGTTAGCCCCTGCTCCGCTCAGAAAGAGTGCTTTCAGTCCGGCATGTTCGGTTCTGGTGAGTGTGTTTCCGCCGCTGTCCTGGTTGATGAAGGCGAAGTTTTCATCCCAGACGGTGCGGTTTGTTTCTCCGCCACTCTGAATCTGGTCGCGCAGTCCGCCGGTGTAGCGGTAGCTCGCTATCGGGCTGCCGTTTTGCTGGATGCTTGTCAACTGGTTTTCTGCATCCCAGGTGTAGGTTGTGGTTTGCGAACCGTTGCGCGTTTCTTTGAGATTCCCCGCCGCGTCCCAGGTGTAGTTAATGGTTCCGCTCGGCGTTTGTCTTGTTTCAATTCTTCCTCTGGCGTCGAATGTATTAACCGTCGTGCCGTTGTCGCTTGCGTAACCGCTTCTTATTACTTGCGCTCTGTTTCCACTGGCATCAAGCACATAGATTTCGCTTTTGCCGTCGCTGTGGGTGACGTTGGTGAGACGATCGGCAGCGTCGTAGTCGTAGTTGATGGCTTCGGTGTTTGTTCCGAGGTTGCGCGTTTCGTTCGTGCGATTGCCGTTTTTGTCGTAGGTGTAGGCGAAGCTTTGTTGTGTTCCGCTGCTGGTTTTGTGGGTGCGGCTGGTGAGTCGCGCCGCGCCGTCCCAACTTTGTTCTGTAGTGACGCCGCCTGTGTAGCTTGTGCGCGTTACCTTTCCGCTTCTATCGTATGTCCAGCCGATGTTTGCGCTGCCGCTGGAGAGGTTGGTCAGGTTGTCGTTGACGTCCCAGGTGTAGGTGGTGACTTGATTTCCACTGATTCCCGGCGCTGTCGTTGTTCTTTTGTTTCCGTTGGGATCGTAGGTGTGTTGCAAACGGTTGCCGAAGGTGTCGGTGACGATTTCGGGACGGTTGAAGGCGTCGTATTGGGTGGTTGTGGTTCTTGTTCCGCTGTTGTCTGTAACCGCTTCGCTCGTGCGGTTTCCATTGGCGTCGTAGCTGTAAACGGTTCTTGTGAGGCTGCCGCCGCTGTAGGTTCTCTGTGTTTCTCTTCCTCTGGTGTCGTAGGTGTGAGTGGTGGTGATGCCGTTCTCTACTGTCGTTTTAAGACGGTTGGCGAGGTCCCAGGTGTAGCGTGTCGTTCCGGTGTTGCCTGCGTAGGTAATTTCTGTGCGGCGGTTGCGCTGGTCGACGGTGTAGTTTGTCGTGTTGCCCCTCGCATCCGTGCGGCTGGTCGGTGCGCCGTTGTTGTTGTACGCCCAGCGCGATTGCCCCGCTGATGTTGTGATGGTGTGCGGTTGGTTGTGGGCGGTGTAGACGATTTCGGTGCTGCCACCTTCGGGGCGGGTGGTCTTGGTGGGGTTGTTGTTGGCGTCGTAGGTGTAGCGGGTGGTTTCGTTGTTGATGGTGCTGCTGGCCAGTTTTCTGCGTTTGTTCCAGGTGTTTTGGGTCAGGCGACCTTCGGGATCGCGCTCTTCAACGATGTCGCCCATGTTGTCTCGGGTGGTGCGAACGATCATCGCCAGCGGGCGGTTGTGGGCGATGATGAGGTTTCTCGGGTCGTATTCCCAGCCCTCTTTGGTGTTGCGTGCGTCGGTGCGAAACAGCACGTTGCCCGCAGGGTCGTATTCAAGGGTTTCAACTCGCAAGTCGGCTCGCGTTGTCGTGAGTTTGCGGTTGTTGCGGTCGTAGGTGTAGCGGGTTTTTATTCCTTTGCCGTCGGTTTCTTCGACGAGGTTGCCCGCTTTGTCGAAGGTTTTTGTCCAGGTTGTTCCGAGGTTGTCGCTCTGCTTGATGCGACGGTTCAGGTTGTCGTAGGTGTGGGTGGTGGTTTCTCCAAGGCCGTTTTTCTCCGACGTGAGGTTGCCGACTTTGTCGTAATTGTATTCGCCAACGGCCCCAACGCTGTCGGTGGTTTTTGTGCGAAGGTTTAGTTCGTTGTAGGTGTGGGTGAATGTGTTCCCCGACGGATCGGTTTCTCCTGTCCGGTTGCCAACTTTGTCGTAGGTGTAGCTGTGCCTTCGTGTTGTCGCTCCGGGCAATGCCGGATAAACGGTCAACGTGCGACGGCTGTTGTTGACGCTGATTGCATCGTAGCTGTGCGTCGTGGTGTTGCCGTTGCCATCGGTTTCTTCGAGCAAGTTGCCGTCGGCGTCGTGCTTCCAGTTTCCAAGGGGGCCTTCGCTGTCGCGGCTGGCGATTTTGCGGTTTGCGCCATCGTAGTCGTGTTCAACAACGTTGCCGTTCGGCCAGGTTTCGGTTTTGAGGTTGAAATGATGGGACGGAACATTGGAAAACGCCGGTAATGCGGATAAAAAAGAGAACAAAAAGACGACAAACGCAATGATTGCGTTTGTTGGTTTATGTTGGCGTTTTTTGTTCATTGAGAGAGTTTACTACATTCACCGCAAAACAGATGACTCATCATGTTGGGTTTCGCACGATCTACCCAGTCAACTCAATCATGATTCTTTGCTCAACCCAACTACCGCCCTACGACCTGATCCCTGATCTCTGATACCTGACGCGCCACATAACGTGCGATTAAATCAATTTCGAGGTTGACGGCATCGCCCGTTTTTAACGATGAAAATACGGTCGCGGTAAAGGTATGCGGAATCAGGTTAATCGCCACCCGATTGTCGGTCACCGCATTGACTGTCAAACTGACGCCATGTACTGTCAACGATCCTTTGGGTGCGATGAAGCGCATCAATGCGTCCGGTACTTCTACTTCCAAAAGGTAGTTGCGCTCTGTTCCCGCTTCGTTTGCACCTGTTTCAAGCGCCATCAATTGCGTGACACGTCCAACACCGTCAACGTGGCCGCTCACCAAATGGCCCCCAAGCCGATCCGACAAGCGCATGGCCTTTTCCATGTTGACGCGACCGTCCACCGGAAATCCGGCGGTACAGCGCAGTGTTTCTGCAGACACATCGAACACCAGTGTTTGCGCCCGTTGTGCAACGACGGTCAGACAACAACCGTTGAGCGCCACGCTGTCGCCCAGCGTTACGTCGGCCAAATCCAAAGCCGGGGCATCAACGTCGAGCGCAACGCCTCCCGCTTTTGGGGTAACGGTTTTGATCGTGCCAACAGCGGTAATAATTCCGGTAAACATTCAATACTCCTTGCGGCGAAGGCGAAGACGAAGCCGCACATCGTTGCCAACACGCACCATTTCCGTGAAGGAAAAATGCGCGTCACCATTCAGCCCATTCCACGGCGCGGCAACATCAAACATCGGCAACGCTTTTTGCCCAAGCACCCTGGGCGACATGTAGATCAACAGTTCATCAATAAGTCCTGCCTCAAACAACGCTCCGTTCAATCGCGCTCCGGCTTCGACGTGCAATTCGTTGATCTCTGCTTCCGCCAACATCGCCATCAACGCCCGCAAATCTTCATTGCCGTACTTTCCTTCTGCCCCCGTGGCCGGAAGCTGTCTGTGGCGAATATGCGAAGGCCAGGACGCCGGTCGTTTCGATGCGGTCACGATCATGGTGTCGCCCCCATCGCTCATGAGTTTGCACGTTATCGGCGTTTTTCCCATCCGATCCAGCACGATGCGCAACGGCTGTCGCGGTGTGTCTACCGCCCGCACCGTCAATGATGGATCATCGGTGAGCACCGTTCCGATGCCGGTCAACACTGCACAGGCACGCGCACGAAAAGCGTGGCCGTCATTACGCGCCGCTGATTGTGTGATCCATTGGCTACGCCCATCGGCCAGCGCCGTTCGCCCATCGAGACTGGCGGCGATTTTGCTGCGAACCCACGGACGTCCGCGCTGCATCCGCGAGATGAATCCGCAATTCAATTCGTGCGCTTCTTCTTTGAGCAATCCCGAATCGAAAATGATGCCTGCCGCTTGCAATTTTTCCCCGCCACGCGCTGCCTCTGGATTCGGATCGGCGCACGCCGCAATCACTTTGCCGATACCGGCGGCAATAATCGCCCCGGTACAGGGCGGCGTCCGACCGTGATGGTTGCATGGCTCCAGCGAAACGAACATTGTCGCGCCACGTATATCGTGACCTTGGGCGCACGCTTCAGCCAATGCCGCCGTTTCTGCGTGCGCTTCGCCCGCCTTTCGATGCCAGCCTTCACCGAGCACCTTGCCATCCTTGACGATCACGCACCCAACACGCGGATTCGGTGTTGTCGTGGTCAAGCCTCGCGCCGCCAACGTCAGTGCGCGTTGCATGTGATGAATGTCAGTTTCGGACCAGCGCATGGTGTTTTATTTAAGCACGAAAGACACGAAAATCACGAAAATGCCACAGCTCCAAAATCGGCTTTGAAAAGATTTTTTTCGTGGTTCATCGGGTTTTCGTCGCTTATACCTCTGATCCCTGACCGGGTTTTTCCATCGTTCTCAGCACATCATGGAAATCGGAAACATCTTTGAACGAGCGGTACACCGAAGCGAAGCGAACATAAGCCACTTTATCGAGCTTGTACAACTCCTCCATCACCATCTCGCCGATCTGGCGCGATGGCACTTCACGTTCGCCCAGCGAAAGCAGTTTTTGGATAACACGCTGGATGGCCGCATCGACCGCTTCGGTTTCGACCGCTCTTTTGTGCAACGCCCGCTGAAAACTGACGCGCAGTTTGTTTTCGACAAATTCAACGCGTGTGCCATCGCTTTTGACAATCTGCGGCATCCGCAACTCTACCGTCTCGTAGGTCGTAAAGCGTTTCTGACACACTTGACAACGGCGGCGGCGGCGAATCGAATCGCCCGCTTCAGACACCCGCGAGTCAATCACTTGAGTATCATCGCTGCGGCAGAATGGGCATTTCATCGGCGGCTCACTCAGTCACGGTAAACAGGAAACTTCGCGGTCAACGCGGCCACTTCCGCTTTCACTTGCGTCAACACTTTGTCGTTTTCCGGCGCGTCGAGCACATCGGCAACCAGATGTGCGAGTTTTTCGCATTCGAGCACAGAGAAACCGCGCGTGGTCGACGCCGGGCTGCCGATTCGGATGCCGGAAGTCACGAATGGTTTTTCAGGGTCGTTGGGAATCGAGTTTTTGTTGACTGTGATATGCACTTTCCCCAGGATTTCTTCGGCAGCTTTACCGGTAATTTTCTTGGCACGCAAATCCACCAGAAACACATGCGAATCGGTGCCGCCGGAAACAATGCGCAACCCGCGCTCGCTTAACGTTTTCGCCAACACGCGGGCGTTTTCCAGAACACGCGCCTGATACGTCTTGAAATCTTCAGAGAGCGCTTCGCCCAACGCCACCGCTTTAGCCGCGATCACATGCATCAACGGCCCGCCCTGCAAGCCGGGGAACACAGCGGAGTTAATCGCCTTTTCGTTTTCCGCCCGTGTCAACACCATGCCACCACGCGGGCCGCGCAAGGTTTTATGCGTCGTCGTTGTCACATAGTCGGCAAACGGCACCGGACTCGGATACAGACCCGCAGCGATCAATCCGGCGTAATGCGCCATATCCACCATCAGCGTTGCGCCGACATGATCGGCCACTTTCCGGAATTTTTCCCAGTCGATCACCCGCGAATACGCCGAAGCGCCGGCCACAATCAGCCTGGGCTTATGTTCCTCCGCCAGCTTCGCCATGTTTTCGTAATCAATCAGTTCATTTTCGTCGAGACCATAGGCCACCACGTTGAACCATTTTCCGGACATGTTCACCGGCGAGCCGTGCGTCAAATGACCGCCATGCGGAAGGCTCATCCCAAGAATCGTATCGCCCGGTTGCAGCGTTGCAAAAAACACTGCCTGATTGGCTTGCGCACCGGAATGCGGCTGCACATTCGCTGCCTGTGCGCCAAACAGTTTTTTTGCGCGGTCTATCGCCAGTTGTTCGGCCTGATCAACACATTCGCAACCGCCGTAATAGCGTTTTCCCGGATAGCCTTCCGCGTATTTGTTGGTCAGTTGTGAACCTTGCGCCGCCATCACGCACGGACTGGCGTAGTTTTCGGAAGCGATTAATTCGATGTGGTCTTCCTGCCGCTGTGTTTCGGCGGCAATGGCTGCCCATAATTCCGGATCGGCTTGTGCGAGTGTTGTCGAGCGGGTGTACATAGTGTGAATACTGTAAGTTCTAACGGCGTAAGTTTACACCCTCGGACACCATAAGTGGTGATTTCCTCCCCCCGGTACACACATCTTGTGGCCGCGTCCGTATGCTCTTACGCTTCGCCCTTCCAGTGTGCGTAACGATGCCTGTGCCTGTACAAGCGAACCGTCTAAAACGGCGAGATGAACGTCATAGCCCGCACCCGGCGTCAGTAATGCCTGGTTTGTTTCTAAAAACACCATTCTCGTAAGTGTACTTGTCTGCCACGCTAACAAGCCTGTGACCATGTGCGAGATTCTACGAAGCCCTCAATGGTTTTGTGTGTCATGACGTAAGAACGCATTTCCTCAACAACCTGCGAACTGGAGACTCGACCAGCCAAAACCGCTGCGTCTATCTTCCTGCTTTGCTCTGTGGGCTGGAAGCCCTCAAGGGCAAAAATCGCATTAGTCTGGTCGATGGCCTCTTGGATCTTCGCTCTTTCCTCAACGGATAAAGTATTCATAGCCGTCTCCTATTAAGCGTCGTGCTGCTTTCAGGACGATCAACGAGTTGGGTCGGGCTTCTCGAATCATGCTTTGCCCGGCATCGACAATTCATTCTCGTCAACAATATCGGTCAATACCGGATAGTAATCGTCATCGCCAGATTGAGAGTTTGACATCTCAGAGTAATCCGGCTTGGCGCCAGCCAGCGGTTCAAGCGTTAGCTCCACCGGCGGTCTTTTGGAAACCGGAGCTTGGGCAGGTGTATTCGCGGCCAATGGGGGCTCCGGCGCCACCGACGATCCTCTGAAAACTGGTGCTTTGACAGGCGGCGAAGTCTTCTTTGCCTGTTCCGTTTTTTCCGACTTCCGACCAGGCTCATTGAAGGTTGGCAGAGAATCGTGTTCATCCGACAACGCGCCTGACACTGGCGCGGTTTGAGCAGAGCGAGGCGCTGCGGAAGCCGCTTTGACGTTTTGCATCTGCGGATTTTGATGCTGATATTCTGTCAACAACTGCGCCACCGAATAACGCACGGAAGGAGTTTTCGCCTCTTCGTCCCGCTGCTGCCGCTCGGACAGCAACGTTGCCGCAGAAACAGGAGGGATTCCCTCTGTTTTCAACGGCGTCGGTGCTTCTTCCGCAATTTCCGCGACTTCCGCGACTTCCGCGACTTCCGCGATTTCTGCGATTTCTGCGATTTCTGCGATTTCTGCGATTTCTGCGATTTCTGCGATTTCTGCGATTTCTGCGATTTCTGCGATTTCTGCAATTTCTGCGACTTCTGCGACTTCTGCGACTTCTGCGACTTCTGCGACTTCTGCGACTTCTGCGACTTCTGCGACTTCTGCGATTTTTTCCGCGACTTCCGCAACTTCCGGTTCCGGTTCTACGAGATACCACAACCCCGCCATCGGTTCGGGAAACAAGATTTCCGCTGCGTCTTCCGCCACTTCCAACGTTTCCGCCTCTGCCTCTGCCGTCTCTGCATCTGCCATTTCTACATCTGACTTTTCTGCATTGATCAGCAAACCTAACGCTTTCGCCACATTGATCGCCGCTGCGTCATCGAAAGCGGCAGGAACTTCGTTTATTTCTTCATCAGACAACCAAGCGGCTTCTTCGGAGAGCATCGCTTCTTCCATGAAAACTTCCGGCAAAATTTCTAGCGTCGTTTCCGGTGCAACTTCCAGCGCAATCTCCGTCGCAGTTTCCATCGCCGGACGTTTTTCTTCTACCTCCATCCCATCGAACACCACTGTCGGCGTCGGTGTCGCGTACAAAGACGCGCTTTGTAAGGGCGAAGCCCGCACTTCGGGCGCCGATAAAAAGGAAACTGCTTCAGAAAACGAAGGCGCCAGAGAAAGCGGCTCTTCACCCGGCAACGCCGCTTCCCCGGCCTCCATGAGTTCCGACTCGGCAACTGCCTCCGCTTCTGGCGCCACAGCACGCGGCTGCGGTGCAAATTCCCACAACAACAGGTCATCTTCTATTTGCGAGGCTATTTTTTCCTGCGTGTTTTCCGGCAGAGTATCAACTGCTTCTGCTTCTGCTTCTGCTTCTGCTTCTGCTTCTGCTTCTGCTTCTGCTTCTGCTTCTGCTTCTGCTTCTGCTTCTGCTTCTGTTTCTTCCTCCGTTCCATCCTCTGTTATTTCAGCGGCAGGCGCTTCGAGAATTTCCATTGGCAACGCGCCAAGAGATTCCGACGTAAGCGATAAAGCCGCTTCCGATAGCACGTCGCTTTCAACCCGAGATAATTCTTTGGCCAGTTCCGCTTCCAGTTCGGCCTCGATTTCAGCCGACAGGGTTTGCGTTTCTTCATCGAGCGCGGCGGGAACAACATGCCCTTCAGGCGGCGGCAATGGCACACCCCCCACCCGTCGATTGCGCCGCATCAACGCGTCAACGCTATCGAGCAGTTCACGCGCCGTCGGCGGTAATTGGGAAACATCGGGCCGATCTGTCATGATCCGTCTCCGTCGGCCTTAACGACGCGCCGCCAAGTTGTGGGCGCGCAATTCGTAGCCGCGCTCCTGGTAAAAACGGTAACGCTGACGACCTTCCGCCAGCGCCGCTTCGTCGCAACCAATCACTTCCGCCAGCCGCTCAAAACGGCTAAAAAACGGCGGCAGAACGGCTTGTGTATTGATCAACACGGCGGCAGGGCCGTCATGCTCGGCAATATGGTCTATCAATATCGGCGTTTCCGCCGCCAATGGGCTGGTCAGCCTGCAATGCGGTAAAAAAGCATGCGGCGGATCGATCCACAGACGCTGATCGAGCGCCGCCGTCATTGCTTCATCTTCGGTCAGGACACGCACCCGTCCATGCTGAGCGTAAGCCTTCCCCACCAGCCGGGCGACAACCTCCAAAGGATTGTTAACGTGTGTATAAAAATCGATAACTGTCATCCCGTTATGATAACTCTCCCGCCGTCAATCGTCACGGTTTTCCTGATTCAGTACCCAGTTGACCAGCAGAGGCACTGGTCGGCCAGTCGCGCCTTTCTCCTTGCCCTCTTTCCAGGCCACTCCGGCGATGTCGAGGTGCGCCCAGTGGTACTTTTTGGCAAAGCGCGACAAAAAGCAGGCGGCGGTAATGCTGCTGGCGGGACGTCCGCCCACATTAGCCACATCGGCAAAGTTGCTTTTCAGCGCCTCGTGGTACTCATCCCACAGCGGAAACGCCCAGGCACGGTCGGCGGCATCGTCCCCGGCCGCCACCAACGCCCGTACCAACGCCTCGTTGTTACCCAGAACGCCGCTTGCCACCTGCCCTAATGTCATTGCCATCGCGCCGGTCAGCGTCGCAACATCGATCACCGCTTCCGGGTCATAACGCTCGGCGTAGGTCAACGCGTCGGCCAAAATCAAGCGCCCCTCGGCATCGGTATTCAGAACCTCAATGGTCTGCCCCGACATGCTGGTAACGATGTCGCCTGGCTTAGTCGCGCGACCGGAAGGCATGTTTTCGCAGGTTGGTATCAATCCGACCACATAGAGGTCAGGCTTCAATTCAGCGATAGTACGAAAAACGCCAAGCACACTCGCCGCGCCGCACATGTCGAATTTCATCTGATCCATGTCGGCTCCCGGTTTTAGCGAAATACCGCCCGAATCAAACGTAACTCCCTTGCCGACCAATACCAGCGGCTTTTTCTTGACGCCCGGTCGTTTGTATTCCATCACAATAAAACGCGGAGCCGTTTCACTGCCCTGCGCAACCGACAAGAACGCACCCATTTTGAGCTCTTCAATCTCCTTGCGTTCCAGCACCTGTGTTTTAATTTCAGGATACATAGACGCCAGCTTACGCGCCGTGTCGGCAAGATACGTCGGCGTGCACAGGTTGCTCGGCAGATTGCCGAGGTCCCGCGCCAGTTCGACGCCCTCTCCCACCGCCATGCCTCGCGCCAGCATGGTTTCTCCAACCAGCAAATCAGAACGCATCGGCACCGACAACGTGAGCTTGCGCAATGGCCTTCGCACATCCGTGCTTTCCGTTTTCAAGTGGTCGAAGCGATAAGTGACTTCGCATGCCGCAACCACCGTATGCTCGACGCGCCAACCGATATCACGGCGACGAACTTTTTCCTCGGTCAGATAAACGACCGCTTCATAGGCGCCAGTCTCGTTGAGCAATTTCACCGCGCTGCGAATCGCTTTGTAATACTCTCGATCACGAAAATCGCGTTCACGCCCCAAACCTACTAGAAGCACACGATCCGCCAGCGTGTTCGGCACGTTGTAAAGAAGCAACGTTGACCCTAAACGCCCCTCCATATCACCGCGTCGAACGACGTCACTGATATAACCATTTGCCGCACGGTCAATTCTCTCAGCCGCCAACGTCAGCTTACGGTTATCAAACACCCCCACCACCACGCAAGCCGTTCTTTGTTTCTCAGGGCTTCCGCTTTTTATGGTAAATTCCATTATATATATCCCCCTTTGTGTTTTCTCAAAAGTGCGCCGGTATAAAAAGGCGCTAAACGCACATTATCAGAAAATTGCCGTAGAAAATCAAAATTTTCATGATCTTCAGGCGCAGCCTCATCCGCGAACTCACCATTAATGCCGCTGGCTTGTTTGCCGTTGCGCTTGCCATCCTGTTCACCAATCTGATATTGCGCCTTCTGGGACGTGCCGCCAGCGGTCGACTCGACATGGAAGGTCTTTTTCCGATGCTGGGTTTTTATGCGCTGCAATACCTTCACGTCCTGTTGGCGATCACACTGTTCCTGACCGTTCTGCTGTCATTGACACGCGCCTACCGCGACAGCGAAATGATCGTCTGGCTTTCGGCAGGACAACCGCTTGTTTCCTGGGGGCGTCCCCTCCTGGGTTTTGCCGCTCCTTTTCTGTTCGCCATCGTTGCGCTATCGCTGTTCCTGACGCCGTGGGCGCTACAACAACGCTTGCAATATGAAAAACAATTGGAATCGCGTGACGAACTGTCGATGCTGGCGCCGGGATTGTTCCGTGAATTCAAGCGGGTCGGCCTGGTTGTATATATTGAAAGCATCAACCCGTTCACCGGCACAATCAAGAACGTTTTTTTGCAATCGATCGACAAACCGCGCAGCGAAACCTTATCCGCACAATCGGCCATCGTCGAAACCCTCCCGAACGGCGACCGCTTCCTCGTCATGTCGCAAGGCAATCGCAACGTCGGCACTCCGGGAGAAGCCGATTATCAAATCGTCGAGTTCGAACAATTGGGACGCCGCATCGAGCCCGCCGAAGCTGAAGCCATCGAGCCGACAATCCGCGGCGCATCAACACTTGAACTGATGAAATCCGACGATGCGCCGGAAGCCGCCGAACTCTTCTGGCGTCTCTCGATTCCGATCATGGCACTGATGCTGACCCTAATGGCGTTGCCGCTCAGTTACGTCAACCCGCGCATGGGGCGCTCGTTTAATCTGTTGGCCGCCGTGTTGTTGTATCTTATTTATTCCAATAGTCTCAACATCGTCCAAAGCATGATCGCGCAGGAGAAATTGTCGTTCTGGCTCGGATTGCTGTTGCCGCACGGAACAGCCGCATTGTTGATAGGGTTGCTGCTACACCACCGCACCCAAATTTACACGCTCTGGCGACGTCCGCCCGCAGATATACCGCCACCGCCCCCAGCCGCTTCTGACTCATGAACACTCTGCGACGCTATCTCCGCCGTGAAATCTTGATCGCCACGCTGTTTCTGTTCATCGTGCTGGTGATGATTTTTGCGTTTTTCGATCTCATCAACGAACTCGGTGATGTCGGTCGCGGCGGTCGGACGCTCTCGTCCGCCTTTCTCTACGTCGCCTTGCGCCTGCCATCACGAGTCTATGAACTGGCGCCGGTCGCAGCGCTGATCGGAACCCTGTTCATTCTCGCCCAGATGGTGTCAAGCTCCGAACTCACCGTGATGCGCGCCTCCGGCGTGTCGCTCGCGCAGATCGGTTTTGCCATCTTCCAAGTCGGTGTCCCCATTGCCGTCGCCACCTTTCTCGCTGGTGAATTCATTGCGCCGCAAGCCGAGCGTTTGGCGCAAACGGTTCGCGCCATTCACCGCAACAGCGACCAACAAATGATCACGCAGCAATTTTCCTCCGGCTTCTGGTTCAAAGAACAATACACCTTCGCCAACATCCGCGCCGCGACGGCCAGCCATGTATTGATGGGAGTGCGTTTATATGAATTCGACGACACCATGCGCCTGCAACGAATTCGCAGCGCCGAGCGCGGTATTTTTTCCGAAACCAGCAACGCCTGGCTGCTCGACAAAGTTCAAACCACTGAAATCGGCAGCGGGGATCATACCCTTGTTTACGCCGAGCCTTCCTATGCCTGGGAAACCGTCTTGCGCCCGTCGATTCTGACCGTCTTTCAAATCCCTCCCGAACAACTTGAAATCAAAACGCTTTTCGACAACATCAGTATCCTCGAAAAAAGCGAACAACCGACCTCGCGTTTTGAAATTGCACTATGGGTCAAACTCGTCTATCCGCTTAACGTGTTTGTAATGATGTTGTTGGCGCTGCCGTTTTCGCAATTTCAACGCCGCCAAGGTGGTATCGGCTTCCGAATTGTCGTCGGCTCCATACTCGGCATCACCTTCCTTTTGTTTGGGCGGTTGTTTTCCTACCTCGGCGTGCTGAACAGTTGGCCTCCGCTAACCTCGGCGCTGGCACCGTCAATCGTCTTTCTAAGCATGGCCGCCGCTTTGCTTTGGTGGCAGGAAAGGCGATGACCCGGGCAAAACCGCATTCCCCATCGTGCACCCCAGGAAAACACAGGGCAGCACATTCCCAAACAATCACGGACACCTTCGCGCAGCGCCTCTACACAACCATTGCCGCCATTCCATTCGGCAAAGTCACCACCTACGGCACCCTCGCTCGCCTCGCTGGCTCCTCGCGTGCTGCCCGTCAAGTTGGTGGCGTATTGCGTCATTTGCCCAAAGACACCGCCTTGCCTTGGCACCGCGTGATTAACCATCAAGGCAAAGTCTCGTTAGCGGGAAGTTCCCTCATCCGGCAAAAACGCAAGCTACGTGAAGAAGGCGTTGTGTTTCGTAAGGATGGCTCGATCGACCTGAAAATTTTTGGCTGGAATGTCGAGCGATGCCAAAATTAACTGCAAAGAATTTATAGCGCACAAAAATCGGCGTCATTGCGAGGAGCGTAAGCGACGAAGCAATTCAGGAAAATGACTCACGCGAAGAAAAACTTCGTCATTCTGCGCGAAGCGTCAACGACGCGAAGTCGCAGAATCCAAAAACCACCTCACACGAAAGCGCGAAGAAAAACTAACCTCCCCTCTCCCGCTTGCGGGAGAGGGGTTAGGGGAGAGGGGGTGAATTCTGCGACACTGCACCACTCATGCTTCGCTGCGCACACACAACACTGATACCTGATCCCTGGCGCCTCTGATTCTTGATGCGCGAAGAAAAGCACGATGCCCAACCTCCCCTCTCCCGCTTGCGGGAGAGGGGTTGGGGGAGAGGGGGCGTTTCTTTGCGCCTTCGCGTGAGACACATAAAAAAGGGCGGGTTTGAAACCCGCCCCTACGCTGCCTGTCTCAATTCTTGCTTTGATCCACCAGCCGATTTTTTGCAATCCACGGCATCATCGCCCGCAACTGCTCGCCCACCCGCTCGATCGGATGCTCCGCCGTCAGACGACGGCGCGAGATCATGCCCGGCGCACCAGCCTTGTATTCGAGGATGAAACGCTTGGCGTATTCGCCCGTTTGAATGTCATCGAGAATCCAGCGCATCGCTTCTTTGGTATCTTCGTTAACGACACGCGGGCCGGAAACGTATTCCCCATATTCCGCGTTGTTCGACACCGAGTAATTCATGTTGCCGATACCACCTTCGTAGATCAGATCGACGATCAATTTCAGTTCGTGCAAACATTCAAAGTACGCCATCTCCGGCGCATAACCGGCTTCGACCAACGTTTCAAAACCCGCCTTGATCAATTCGACCGTACCGCCGCACAACACGGCCTGTTCGCCGAACAAATCGGTTTCGGTTTCTTCCTTGAACGTCGTTTCGATCACACCCGCCCGTGTACCGCCCATCGCTGCCGCGTAAGACAACGCCAGATCGCGCGCTTTTTTCGTAGCATCCTGATGGACGGCAATCAACATCGGCACACCGCCACCGCCAACATAGGTCGAACGCACCGTATGCCCCGGCGCTTTCGGCGCAATCATGATCACGTCGATATCATTGCGCGGCGTTACTTGCCCGTAATGAACGTTGAACCCATGCGCAAACGCCAGTGCTGCACCTTTCTTGAGGTTCGGCTCAATATCAGACTTGTACACATCACCAATATTTTCGTCGGGCATCAACAACATCACGACATCGGCGCCTGCCGTCGCCTTGGCGATCGTATCGACCTCCAACCCGGCTTTCTTGGCTTTGTTCCATGAAGCGCCGTCTTGACGCACGCCGACCACCACCTTGATACCGGAATCGTGCAAGTTCAGCGCATGCGCGTGTCCCTGCGAACCATAACCGATGATCGCCACCTTCTTGTTTTTGATTAACGAAAGGTCAGCATCTTTGTCGTAATAAACTTTCATGAAATCTCCTTGCAAAATAAAAAATAAACCTGTGTGTCGATATTTCAAAAATCTTTCAACACAAACCCCTACACCCGCAAAATACGTTCGCCGCGTCCAATCCCCGACGCTCCGGTACGCACTGTTTCCAGCAACACGCCCGGTTCCAGCGCTTGCAAAAATGCATCGAGCTTGGAAGACGTGCCTGTCAATTCAATGGTGTAACTCTTTTCGGTGACATCGACAACACTTCCGCGAAAGATGTCCGCCATCCGCTTCATCTCCTCACGATCCTTGCCGGACGCACGCACTTTCACCAGCATCAGCTCGCGCTCGATGTGACTGCCGTCGGTCAAGTCAACCACCTTCACCACTTCCACCAATTTGTTCAACTGCTTGGTGATTTGCTCAATCACATCATCGGAACCTGCCGTGATGATCGTCATTCGTGACATGGTAGCATCTTCGGTAGCGGCCACCGTCAGCGACTCGATGTTATAACCGCGTGCCGAAAAAAGACCGGCGACACGCGACAAAGCTCCGGCTTCGTTTTCTACCAGAATGGAAAGAATATGTCTCATGGTTTCATCCCAGGAATGCGCTTATGGCGCATCAAACAACACCATTTCAGTCAACCCTTTGCCGCCCGGCACCATCGGGAAGACGTTTTCTTTGGGGTCAGTGTGAATATCGAGAAAGACCAGTCTGTCTTTCATCGCCAGCGCTTCCTTGAGCGCCGCCTCAACCTCATCGGACTTGTCGATACGAATCCCGACATGACCATAAGACTCCGCCAGCTTGACGAAATCCGGCAGCGTATCGAAATACGATTCGGAATAACGCGAACCATAAAACAATTCCTGCCACTGCCGCACCATCCCCATATAACCGTTATTCAAATTAATGATCTTGATGGGAAGGCGGTATTGCTTGCAGGTCGCCAGTTCCTGAATGCACATTTGAATCGACGCTTCGCCGGTCACGCACACAACATCGCGTTTCGGGTTGGCAAAGCGTGCGCCAACAGCCGCTGGCAAACCGAAACCCATTGTTCCCAAACCACCGGAACTGAGCCAGTGCCGTGGTTGATCGAATTTGTAATACTGCGCCGTCCACATTTGATGTTGACCGACGTCCGTCGTGATAATCGCCTGCCCTTGCGTCAACTTGTGCAGGGTTTCAATCACATACTGCGGTTTCACTTTCTTGCCGCTTGTGGCGTACTTCAGGCACTGTTTGCTTCGCCAGGCCTCGATTTGCGTCCACCAGGCCTCAAGCGCCTTTTTGTTCGCAGGTTTCGGCGACGCATCAAGCAGCTTCAACATCTCGCGCATCACATCGCCAACATCCCCGACAATGGGAATATCAACCTGAACACGCTTGGAAATCGACGACGGATCAATATCGACATGAATGATCTTGCGATCAGGCGGGCCGGTAAAGTGCTCAACATTGCCGATCACCCGATCATCGAAACGTGCGCCTATCGCCAGCAACACATCGCAATGCTGCATTGCCATATTTGATTCATACGTGCCGTGCATGCCGGGCATGCCGGTCGATAAGGGATCGCTGCCGGGAAAACCTCCCAGCCCCATCATCGTTTGCGTGCATGGAAAACCCAGACGGCGCACCAGTTGCGTCAACTCCTCCGCCGCATCAGCGAGAATCACACCGCCGCCGATATACACCATGGGCCGCTCAGCCGCATGCAACAACTGCATCGCTTTTTTGATCTGCCCAAGATGCGCTTTGACGATCGGATTGTACGAACGCATTGTCAGCGTCTTCGGATAAGAAAACTCGGCCATTGCCTGCGTCACATCCTTGGGAACATCAATCAACACCGGCCCCGGTCTGCCGCTGGTCGCCAGATAAAACGCTTTCTTGATGGTCAATGCCAAATCGTTGACATCCTTGACCAAGAAATTGTGTTTGACACAGGGTCGCGTAATGCCGACCGTATCGCATTCCTGAAACGCATCCTGCCCGATATACGGCGTCGAGACCTGTCCCGAAATAATAATCATCGGAATCGAATCCATGTGCGCTGTTGCGATGCCGGTCACCGTATTGGTCAGACCCGGCCCGGAAGTCACCAGACACACACCAACCTTCTTCGATGAACGCGAATAACCGTCCGCCGCATGCGCAGCGCCTTGCTCATGGCGCACCAAAACATGGCGAATCTTGTCCTGTGCGCACAGCGCATCGTAAATGTTCAGCACCGAACCGCCCGGATAACCAAAGACGTATTCCACGCCCTCTTCCTGAAGCGCACGGATAATGATTTCTGCACCCGTTAGTTGCATAGTTCCTGCCTTTATCCTTATCAGCCACCTGTTGATAGAGAAATACCATCAACTACCATCGGCTTCCTAGCCGCTGCTGTAACGCCGTGGGTAAGCGTTGTTTTGGCCAATCGCAATCGGATAGATCGTAATCGTCGCAATGATGATGTTTGCGCACCGTATCCGGGAAACCCGCCAGGGCTTGTGGCCCACACGGGGAACGGCGCACCGTACCTTTTTGGAAAGCATGCCTTCCAAACAGAGTACAGTAGCCGGAAGTAGCCGGAAGGTCAAGTATGTGTAGCCCTCGCCCAGGCTCATTTTCCGTTGGATAAAACTTGCGCAAGACAAAGCGGATTTTTTGCATTAGCATTTAGCGGTTCGATCATTTTCTTTTCAAAGAGGAAACGCCATGCTCACCAGCATCCACCATCAACAAATGAGATTACCCCCCCCCCCCATTCGTTTAGCATAGCCCGGCGTCTCTCCTCTCTCTTAAAAAACCTTGTCCTCGCAAAAGCAGGAAACCAACCTGCCAACGCATCGAATCCCAAGCTCCGTAGCGCTCCAAGCCAAGCCATTCCGTCGGAAAAACGAGGCAAACGATTCATTATCGCTTGCCTGATGATAATGGCAACAGCGGCGGGGATGCCCGCAATGGCGCAGACAGGAACGTTCGACCTGTCAACAGGAGCATGGACAAGCGGCAGCAGCAGTAATGTCGTCTGGAGCGATCCAATCCTCACCGTCAACGACGGAGCGAACATAATCATCACCGGCACGACCACTACAAACCGCATCGTCGTGCAGTCCGCCGCAAGTGTAAGCATCACGCTCAGCGATGCAAGCATAGATGTCAACGCCTGCGCGTTAGATATGGCAGGCGCAACGGTAGGGCTGACGCTTGCTGGTACTAACACGCTAAAAAGCGGAAGCGCCCAAGCCGGCATCCGAGTACCCGCAGGCGCGACCCTGACCATCGCGGGTAGCGGGACCCTTAACGCTAACGGCGGCGCAGGCGCGGCGGGCATCGGCGGCAATGTCAGCGAAGCAGCCGGCAGCATCACTATCAATGGCGGCACTGTTTCAGCCGAAGGCGGCACAAACGCAGAAGAATTCAAAGGCGCGGCTATCGGTTCCGGCGCTACGACTACTGCTAACGGCACTCCGACTCTGCCGGCGCGACCGACCAGCCTTGGCGGTACACGCGGCGTAGAGCAGGTAACGCTAAGCTGGACTGCTCCCGCAAATATTGAAAACTTCGCCAATGCTCGCTATGAGGTATCATGGCGCTTAACCACTGAAAGCCAATGGTCTGATATAACCGTCAATACGACCAGCTATACCGTCACAGGCCTAACCCCCGGATGGACCTACTATTTCAAGGTTCGCGTTATATTTGACAACGGGTTTGGAGTGGAAAGCGACGTGATGACCAGTGCATCCCTCATGCCCTTACATAACGTGGCAATTATCGGTATTGACATTCCGGCTACGGGTCAAATACCTGACGCATCGGCAACCCCGAATGAACAGTATCCCAATTATAACATTACGGGCGTATCATGGAGCGATAGCCCGTCGGTCTTTCTCGGAAATACGGAATACACGGTCACAGTCACGCTGGAACCGTTAGGAGGATTTACATTTGCGGGCGGCCTGCTCGGAAACGTGACAATCAACGGTCAAACTGCAACCCCTTCTGAAAACACCGGCAGCACAGTCAAACTGTCCTATACATTCCCTGTCACAGCCAAAGCGACACTCGGCGGCACGGTGTCGATTAACGGCGGCACGTCTGCGACATTCGGCGTACCGCTATCAGCGAATATCAGCGGCCTTAACACAACCCCGCCCGGTCAGGTCGGGGAGGTTACATACCAGTGGCAGCGCAATAGTGGGAGCTGGGGCGACATCAACGGCGCAACGAGCCAGACCTATACGCCCACCGCTGATGACATGAATTTGCAACTCCGCGTAGTAGTCACGGCAGCGGCAAACTCGGACGCGCAGGGCAGCCTTAATTCACCGGAAACCGCTCCGGTGGACAAAGCCTCCGTAAACAACACCGCGACAAACACAACCCCAAGCGTAGCATACGCGAACCCGATTGACCTTTCCGCGTTTTTCAATATCGACCCAAACGCGGGAACGCCAACATATACAGTTACACCCGTCACAGGCGAGGGGACGAACAGCGGCAACATCAAGGATTTGACCGTAACAAAGGCGGGTACGTTTACAGTCGCACTCACCACAGCGGCAACCGCAACCCACGAAGCGGGCGGTGCGGTGTCAATCACGCTCACGGTTAATAAAGCCTCGCAAGCCGCACCCGCAGGCTTATCGCACACCAACGAAACCGCCGCGGGCTTAAACGACGGCACGATAACAGGCGTAACAGCGGCGATGGAATGGCAGCTTAACTCTACAGGCGGCTTATGGACGGTCGGCACAGGCGCGGTATTGGATAATCTCGCGCCGGGCACATACTATATCCGCATGAAAGAAAACGCCACCCACGAAGCGGGCGCGTGGACAAGCGTTCAGATAACACCGGCGCCGCATCCCGACGATTTGGCTATTGACGCGGCGAAAATGGCGGTAGAGGGCGCGTTTCCCGCAACTGTACCGCAGGCGACGCTGAACACGCAAACCGACGCGAGAAGCCATGTTGAAAGCATCGTGAATGACTTGCTTAATAATACAGGCGTGACAGCAACGGTAAATAACGTAGATTTTTGGGCGGCGATAGCGGGCGACCATGCAAATGTAAGCGGCACGAACGGGACTTACATATTCACAGTCAGCCTAGACAAAGGCATAGGCACGCAGCAAGTCACCAACCATTTAACCCTTACGATAACCGCGACACCGGCGCAGACTTATCCCGTCACCGTAAACGGCAGTTATGCCGCCACAGGCACAGACGGCGCAGGCAGTTACGCACAGGGCGCCACGGTTAGTATCAGCGCAGGCGCCGCCCCGCAGGGTATGCAGTTCAAAAACTGGAGCGCAACACCGCCGGTAGCCTTTGCCAGCTCCACAAGCGCAGCCACCACCTTCACCATGCCTGCCGGAGCAGTGGAGATAGCGGCAAACTGGGGCGCCATCGCCGCCTCTACCACCCTCAGCATCCCCACGTTGAATTCGGCGGGATTGGTGTTCCTGGCGTTGCTGCTGGGAGGATTGGCGTTCTGGCAACGACGGTTTGGTGCGCAGGGATAAAGCGAAGCGGAGAGAGGGGAGAAGTTCTCGCGCGAAGCCGCGGAGATGCGGAGGGTGGGAGACAAACCCCCGTCTTCTACGCGAAGCGAAGCGGAGGGCGGGGAGAAATTCTCACGCAAAGTTTTTTATTTTCACGCGGAGATGCGGAGCGTGGGGAGACAAACTGAGCTTCCCCCGAAATTTCGTCTCCCGTGCCGGGATGAGATAATCTAACCGGCATGTAAGGAGAAAGAGATGAAGATACCGAGACGGGAATACACAACAGAGTTCAAGGAGGTGGCGGTTCAGCGCGTGCTTTCGGGTCATGACGTTGTTGCTGTAGCGCAGGAGTTGGGTTTGGTAAAGAAGACGCTAGGCAACTGGGTGTGGGCGGCCAAGGCGGGCAAGCTCAAAAGTGCAGGCAACAAAGAGGTTACTCCGGAGCAAATGGAGATGTCACGTTTGCGTGCAGAGAATGCCCGCTTGAAAATGCATGTGGACATCCTAAAAAAAGCAACGGCGTACTTCGCGAAAGATGTGACGTGAAGTACGCCTGGATTGATTCACATCGTAACGAG
>JAITMR010000015.1 GCA_031277215.1 Burkholderiales bacterium | reverse complement strand
GTCGCAGAATCCAGAGACCGCTTGGATCCTGCGACTTCGCGCAGGATGACGGTGCTTCGTGCCTTTTTCAATGGAGTCGTGAATTCATACACCGTGCCTTCGTGTGAAAAACAAAAGACACTGGATTCCCGCCAGAAACACGCGGGAATGACGGGAGCGCAGCTTTGTCCGTGTCTTCGCGTGTGTACACACGGCGGATGACGCCGCTGATGTGCGTGTACACAAGGCTGAAACCTTTTAAAATGGGCGGAATGCCTACGTTCGACACCCTCCGCAAACAGCTCTCCAAAACTCTGAGCCGTGACCGTTATCGGTTCGAGGTGCGTTTGCGCCGGATGTCTGGAGAAAGCCCTCCCTTTCAAGAGCCTGCCCCCGAAGAGATTTTGGTCGGGGGGGAGGGTTGGAGTGGGGATGGGTTTTTAGCCGCCCCCTCTCTCCCAGCCCCTCTCCCACAAGAGGAGAGGGGAGCAAAGCGCGGCGCATTCTCACAGGAGGGTAAACAGTTAAATCAAAGTCGCGCCAAAAGCAAAAGCACAGCGTCGGACTGGCAAAAACTTCAAAACGACATCGCGCAATCTGTAGCGAAGCGCGAGGCTCGTGCTCGACAAAAACCTGCCATTCATTATCCGGAGGAGTTGCCTGTCTCGCAGCGTGCGGATGAAATCGAGGCGCTGATTCGGGCGCATCAGGTGGTGATTGTTTGTGGTGAAACCGGCTCGGGCAAAACCACGCAGTTGCCGAAAATTTGTTTGGCGGCAGGGCGTGGTGAAGCGGGGTTGATCGGACACACGCAACCGCGACGGATGGCCGCACGTGCCGTGGCAACACGTCTTGCCGAAGAATTGAAAACGCCGTTGGGGAGCGGCTTGAATGCGGCAGTGGGTTTCAAGGTACGCTTTACCGATCACACACAACCTGATGCGTACATCAAATTGATGACGGACGGCATTCTTCTGGCCGAAGCGCAGCACGATCCCTGGTTGTCGCACTACGACACGATTATTGTTGATGAAGCGCATGAACGCAGTCTCAACATTGATTTTCTGCTCGGTTATCTGAAACAACTGCTTCTCAAACGTCCCGATCTGAAACTGATCATCACTTCAGCGACGCTTGATGCAGATCGTTTTTCCCGTCACTTCGGCACAGAATCATCTCCGGCGCCGGTGATCGAAGTGTCGGGGCGCACGTATCCGGTGGAGATTCGATGCCGACCGCTTGGGCGGGAAAACGACGTTGGCGAAGATGCCGACGACGAAGAGGGCATGGAGGATGCGATTGCCGATACGGTTGAAGAATTGTGGCGCGGCGGTTCCGGAGACATTCTGGTGTTTCTTCCGGGCGAGCGTGAAATTCGGGAGACAGCAGATGTCTTGCGTCGTGCTTTGCAACAGCGACCTTACGCAAGCCGTATGGAAATTCTGCCGCTTTATGCGCGGCTGTCGGTCAGCGACCAGCAACGCATTTTCAGCAAGAGCGATGGTCGGCGTATCGTGCTGTCCACCAATGTTGCGGAAACCTCGTTGACAGTGCCGGGCATTCGTTATGTGATTGATACCGGGTTGGCGCGTGTCAAGCGTTACAGCCTTCGCAATAAAACAACGCTGTTGCGAATCGAAAAAATTTCCCGTGCAGCCGCCAATCAAAGGGCAGGGCGCTGTGGTCGGATTGAAGCGGGTGTTTGTGTGCGCTTGTACGGCGAAGAAGATTTTCAGGCGCGACCTGAATACACCGATCCTGAGATTCTGCGTTCGTCGCTGGCGTCGGTGATTCTGCAAATGGCTGCGTTGAAGTTGGGACAAGCCGAATTTTTTCCGTTTGTCGATGCGCCAGGTTCGCGTGCGATTGCTGATGGGTATCAACTGCTGCGCGAGCTGGATGCCATGGATGTTGATGGCACTTTGACGTCGACGGGGCGTGAGCTTTCCCGTTTGCCGCTTGACCCGAGAATCGGGCGTATTGTGTTGATGGCGCGTGAAAAAGCCTGCCTCCCCGAAGCTTTGGTGATTGCCAGCGCACTGGCCGTCCCGGATGCACGCGAACGACCGCTGGACAAACAACAAGCTGCCGATCAGGCGCATTTGCATTTTCGTGATGAGCGCTCCGATTTTCTGTCGCTGGTGGCGTTGTGGGAATTTTTCGCTGGCCTGAATGAAGAAAAACTGTCGCACCGGAAAACCGTCGAACGTTGTCGCGCACAGTTCGTTAATTATTTGCGGTGTCGTGAATGGCGCGATGTACACAAGCAATTGGTCAACAGTTTGAAAGAAGCCAACTGGCAGTGGGATGAAGCGCTTCCGAAAACCTGTACAACAGAACGTTATCGAGCCCTGCATGAAGCGCTGTTGACCGGATTGCTTTCAAATATCGGAACGAAGGCTGATGAAAGCGATGAGTATTTGGGCGCACGCGGCATTCGTTTTTTTGTTCATCCAGGAAGCGGTGTCAAAAAAAGCGGGCGTTGGATTCTGGCCGCTGAATTGACTGAAACCTCACGCTTGTATGCGCGTTGTGTCGCCAGAATCGAACCGGAATGGATCGAAGCGATTGCCGGTGACCGCGTAAACAAAAATTACTTTGATCCGCACTGGGATGAAAAACGCGGCGAGGTCACGGGGTTTGAGCGTGTGCAATTGTATGGTCTGACACTGGTGGCACGGCGACAAGTCTCTTTCTCTCGTGTCGATCCCAAAGCCGCGCACGAAGTTTTTGTGCGGGAAGCGCTGGTTCCGGGCAAGCTGCGAACAAAAGGCGCGTTTCTGACACACAATCAACAACTCATTGACGATGTTGCCGAACTGGAACACAAGGCGCGGCGTCAGGATGTTTTGGTTGACGATGAGACGATGGCAGCTTTTTATTTCGAGCGCGTTCCGCCTGAAGTCAACTCGCTTGCAAGTTTTGAGCGTTGGCGCGAGAAAAACGAACGCAGCGATCCGCAGCGTTTATTCCTGACACGCGAACTTTTGATGCGGCACGCGGCGCGTTGGGTGACGGAAGATTTGTTTCCGGAATTTTTTGAAGTTCAGAGCAACGCATTGCCTCTCAAGTACCGCTTTGAACCAGAACATTCGCTTGATGGTTTGACGCTGACAGTGCCGTTGACCTTGCTCAACCAGATCGACGCGGCACGAATGTCCTGGCTGGTTCCCGGCATGGTGCGCGACAAAATCACTTGGTACTTCAAAGCGCTTCCAAAAGCACAGCGCAACCGATTGGTTCCGTTGCCGGAATCCGTCACGGGATTTCTGGAAGCCATGCCGTTCGGTGAATTGTTCTTGTCGAAAGCACTGTGTGTCTGGTATGAAAAAAACTATGGCGGCACGTTGGACACGGCCAGTTGGAAAGACGAAGACTTGCCGCAACACCTCCGGATGTCGTATGAAGTGATTGACGCAGAGGGTACGTTATTGTCGCAGTCACGCGATCTTTCAAAGTTGCAGCAGGAACTCAAGGAAATGGCGCAAGTCAGTCTGAGCGCTGGCGCAAGCGAAAAGCACGGCCAGTCGCTCGAAAAGCGCGGTCTTGTTTGTTGGGACTTTGGAACACTTCCGGAAACGTTGGCGCTCACGCATCAAGGACAAAAGCTGATCGCTTATCCGGCGCTGGTCGATGAAGAAAATTCGGTGGCGCTGTTGTTGCGCGATACGCAAGAGATTGCGTTGCAGGATACACGCGCCGGAATCGTGCGATTGATTCGCCTTGCGCTCAAGGATTTGTTGACACGCTGGGAAAAGCAGCCGCCCGGATTTCAGCAACCGGCGTTGCAATTGAAACCGTTGATCCCCACCGATCGCTTGTTGACCGACATTCTCAATGCGGTTTGCGACCGTGCTTTCATCGGCGACGATCCCTTGCCGCGCAATGAAAAAGCATTCAACGATCAGGTGAAACGCGCTCGTACCCGCTTTGCTGCCGTGGCGGAAAGTGCTTTTCGTCTGCTTGGGGAAATCGCTGCCGAACATCAACAATTGACAGGGCGCATGAACGGCGCGTCAAGCGCATTTTCCCGTTTGATTCAGGAGTTGAAAGCGCAGCGCGACACGCTGTTGTACCCGGGATTTTTTTCAGAAACGCCATGGCCGCAGTTGGCGCATTTGCCGCGTTACCTCAAGGCCATGGACCGTCGGCTTGCCAAGTACCCTGAGCGGGTGGCGAGAGACCAAAAACATGGCGCACAAATGCTTGTTTACTGGCAGCGCTATCAGGAGCGATGGGCACGCGACAAGAAAGAGCGCGTTCATCATCCACAACTCGAAGCGTATCGCTGGCTGTTGGAAGAATTGCGGGTGTCGCTGTTTGCGCAGGAATTGAAAACGCTCATGCCGGTTTCATTCCAGCGTGTCGAAAAGGCCTGGGCAGCGCTCATTACGCTACGATCTGATCCCTAATCCTTAATCTCTGGCCTCTGATTCCTGATATCCTCGATAACGCTTTTTCGGCACGCTCCTTGCCGGGGATTAACGCATTTTCAAGCTCAAGCAACGGGATCAAAACAAACGGTCGCAAGTGCAGACGCGGATGGGGCAGGGTGATGCGGCGGCTGCGGCTGATCCGGTTTCCGTAGAGTAAAAGATCAAGGTCCAAGGTGCGTGGCGCGTTCGGGTAAGGCCGTGCGCGTCGATGTTCGCGTTCGATGCGTCGCAGTACGGCGAACAGTTCATTGACAGACAGAAAGGTGTCGAGCGCGACGACGGTGTTGAGATACGGTGGCTGCCGTCGGGTGACGCCTTGCGGCGCGGCGCGATAAAAACGCGCTTGCACGATTCGTTGCGTTTGCGGCAACGTGGCAAGTTGTGTGATCGCGCGTTCGAGATGGCGATGTGAATCGCCGTGGTTGCTGCCGAGGCCGATATAAACGCGAACCGGAGATTTCATTGGTTTAGTTGCACACATGGTTTGTGTTGCTTGCTCTCATCCCAGCCTTTCCCTGCAAGCGGGGGAAGGCGCTTCGTTCTCTTCTCCCACAAGAGGAGAGGGGGGGCAAAACGTGGCGCTTCTTCACAGGAATGTGGCCTTTTAAATCCCGTTTCAGGCAGAGGCTGCGGCGGTCTTGGCGTGAGGATTTTTTTTACGTCGTCGCCGTGGACGCGAGCCGGAACCGGCTTCCGGTTTGGGTGCGGTCGCCAACATGGTTTTGCGTACGTCGTCGTCGGCCTTTTGAAATTTCTCCCACCACACGCTCAATTCACGCAATATTTCCCGATTTTCGGCGCGCATGCAGAGAAAATCATAGGCGGCGCGAAAACGTGCCTGCTCAAGCAGACGGTAGGGTCGCTGTCCTTGCCGTTGTTCAAAGCGCGGTTGCAACCCCCAGATTTCACGAATGATGCCCTGGAAGCGGCGCGGGACGGCCAGCATTTTGGCGTGCTCTTCAAGCGTGGTATCCATAGCGGCGATAAACGCCGGAGCGGGTTTTTCGCCTGCTTCAAGGCGGGCATTACGTTCGCGCACCAGCGCTGGCCATAGAAGCGCGGCGAACAGATAAGCCGGTGACACTGTTTTGCCGATTTTCAGACGTGCGTCGGTATGCGCCAGCGCGATGCTGGCGAAACGCTCTGCCGTCGGCGTGTTGAGCAACGCATCGAATGACGGCAACAATTGATAGCGGCGCACTTGTGCGACGGTTTCCTGAGCATTGCCGGAGAGCAGCAATTTTTGCGTTTCTTCAAACAGCCGAGCCGGTGGAATATTGCGCATTAAAGCGGCAAGTTTGATCAGCGGTGCTTCCGATGTCGGCGCCAATGTTAATCCGAGTTTGGCGGCCAGCCGTACTGCGCGTAGCATCCGCACTGGGTCTTCGCGGTAACGGGTCACCGGCGGGCCGATCAGTTTGAGACGGTGCGCCCGCACATCGTTGACGCCGCCAACGTAATCCCAGATTTCTTCAGTCTCAGGATCGAAATAGAGCGCGTTGGCGGTGAAGTCCCGGCGCAGCGCATCTTCGGCTTGTGTGCCGTAAACGTTATCGGAGAGCAGGCGACCATGTTCGTCGGTAGCGTCCTCGCCGGTTTGAGATGATCGGAAAGTCGAAACTTCGATAACGTCGTAGCCGATGTGAACATGAACCAGTCGGAAACGGCGACCGATGATAAAGGCGCGGCGAAACAGTGGTTTGATTTCTTCCGGCGTAGCGTCGGTGGCAATATCAAAATCTTCCGGGCGACGGCCAAGCATCAGGTCGCGCACGGCTCCGCCGACGATGAACGCCTGAAACCCGGCGTTTTGCAGACGGCGCACGATAGCCAGCGCAGCGTCGTCGATAGCGTCGGCACGGATGTTGTGTTGGGCGACGCTGTAGATGCGCGGTGCTTTTTTGAAGCGCCGCGGCAAAAGGCGGCTGATGAAATGGCGGATCATGAACGTCTGGAACGTGAACGCGGTACAGGTGGACGTGACACAGGCGTAGTTGTGAAAGGGGTCATAGCAGGCAATGATAGCATGTCCATTGGGTTATCCACGGTTTGCCACTGGCCGGGAGCAAGGCCGTCGAGCGTCCATTGCCCGATTCGGGCGCGGATAAGCCGCAAGGTCGGATGGCCGACGGCTGCGGTCATCCGGCGCACTTGGCGGTTTCTACCTTCGGTCAGTTGCAGCTCCAGCCAGGCGGTCGGGATCGCGGCACGAAAGCGGATCGGTGGAAAGCGCGGCCACAAATTCGGCGGTTCATCGATTCGCCGGACTTCGGCGGGGCGGGTCATGCCGTCGCGCAACGCGACACCGTGCATCAGACAGCGCAACACCTCATCGTCGGGGAAACCTTCAACCTGCGCCCAGTAAGTTTTGACGAGGCGATGCTGAGGGTCAGCGATCTGCGCTTGCCAGGGTCCGTAGTCGGTGAGGAGCAGCAGCCCTTCACTGTCGGCGTCGAGCCGGCCAGCAGCGTAAACATCGGGGACATCGATAAAATTCGCCAGCGTCGGACGAGCGCCATTGCCAGTGAATTGGCACAGGACACCGTAGGGTTTATGGAAGCGCAATAGCCGTGCCACGAATAGGGATTCTATTGGAAACAAACGTGAGAGAATAATACCCGTTTACGTGACGATCGCGGGAAACGTTTTTTAGATCGGCGCGCATTTTGTGTTTTCATTTTGTTTATAGATGGAGAATTCATGATGACGTACCAGCACATCCAAGTGCCGAAGAGCGGCGCTCCCATCACGGTTAACCCGGATGGTACCCTCAACGTTCCCGATAATCCGATCATCCCGTACATCGAAGGCGATGGCATCGGCGCCGACATCACGCCGGTGATGATCAAAGTTGTCGATGCGGCGGTGCAAAAAGCCTACGGCGGCAAACGTAAACTGCACTGGATGGAAATCTATGCCGGTGAAAAAGCGACGCGCGTTTACGATTCGCAAACATGGCTGCCGGATGAAACCATGCAGGCTCTGAAAGAATTTTTGGTTTCGATCAAAGGGCCGTTGACTACGCCGATCGGCGGCGGCATCCGTTCGCTTAATGTGGCGATGCGGCAAACGCTCGATCTTTATCTGTGCTTGCGACCGGTGCGCTACTTCAGAGGTGTGCCGAGTCCGGTGAAAGCGCCGGAGAAAGTCGATATGGCGATCTTCCGCGAGAACGCCGAAGACATTTACGCCGGGATCGAATGGCCTGCCGAATCGGCGGAAGCGAAAAAGCTGATTTCTTATTTGACCAACGAAATGGGCGTAACCAAGATTCGTTTTCCGCAAACGTCCGGTATCGGCGTCAAACCGGTTTCCCGTGAGGGCGCCGAACGGCTGGTACGTCGCGCCTTGCAATACGCGATCGACCATGACCGGCGTTCGGTGACATTGGTGCACAAAGGCAACATCATGAAATACACCGAAGGCGCGTTTCGTGATTGGGGCTACGCACTGGCACAGCGCGAGTTCGGCGCACAACCGATTGGTGACGGGCCGTGGAGTTTGATCAAAAATCCGAAAACAGGGCGCGAGATCGTGATCAAAGATGCGATCACCGACAACTTCCTCCAGCAAATTCTGCTGGTTCCGGAAGATTTTGATGTGATCGCAACGCTAAACCTGAACGGCGATTACATCTCCGACGCACTGGCGGCGCAAGTCGGCGGCATCGGCATCGCGCCGGGCGCCAACCTGTCCGACTCCGTGGCAGTGTTTGAAGCGACGCACGGGACGGCGCCGAAATTCGCCGGAACCGATACGATGAACCCCGGCTCCGAAATTCTGTCGGCGGAAATGATGCTGCGGCACATCGGCTGGACAATGGCGGCGGACGTAATCATTACGGCGATGGAAAAAACCATCCTCGCCAAAACCGTTACCGTGGATTTTGCCCGCTTGATGCCGGACGCCCAGAAAGTATCATGTTCGGGATTCGGCGAGCGGATAATTGCGCAGATGTAAAGCCTCCACCCCTCTTCCTGCAAGCGGGAAAGGGGTAGGGGTGAGGACAATCTATAGGGTTAATCCCAACTTAATGTTCCGCCTGTTTGATATTCGGTCACTCGCGTCTCGAAGAAATTTTTTTCTTTCTTCAGATCGATGACTTCCGACATCCACGGAAACGGGTTGTCAGCGCCGGGGAAAAGTGGATCGAGACCGATTTGCTGGCAACGGCGGTTGGCAATAAAACGCAGGTACTCCTTGAACATCGACGCATTGAGACCCAGTACGCCACGCGGCATGGTGTCTTCCGCGTAGGCGTATTCAAGATCGACGGCTTTTCTCATGAGGTCGCTGATTTCCTGTCTGAATTCGGGCGTCCACAGATGCGGGTTTTCAAGTTTGATGGTGTTAATCATGTCGATGCCGAAATTGCAGTGCATCGATTCGTCGCGCAGGATGTACTGATACTGTTCGGAGGCGCCCACCAGTTTGTTCTGCCGACCAAGCGCCAGAATTTGTACGAAGCCGACGTAAAAGAACAAGCCTTCCATGATGCAGGCGAAAACGATCAGCGATTT
>JAITMR010000065.1 GCA_031277215.1 Burkholderiales bacterium | reverse complement strand
GCAATTAACATACAATAAATTTATAGATTATGACAACATTAGTATTAGGTGCGAGCGGAGCGACAGGGAAACATTTGGTTGAACAGTTGTTGCTAATGGGACAGCACGTAAAAGTAGTCGTTCGTCCGTTGACAAATATTCCCAACGCCTGGAATGACAACGATAGAGCAACAATAATAAGAGCCAATATTTCTGAAATGACTGTGGATGAAATCGCTAATCACATAAAAGATTGTCAGGCGATTGCATCTTGTCTTGGACACGGTTCGACAATTTATGGAAAACCGCGAAAATTAGTAACAGATGCAGTCAAAATACTTTGTAGCGCTGTCGAAAAAAACGCATCAGAAAATGTAAAAATTGTTTTAATGAATACCGCAGGTTTCAGAAACAAAGATTTGAATGAACGAATTTCGTTCGGGCAAAGAATAATGATGGGTATCATCCGAACTCTTGTTCCGCCGCACTTGGACAATGAAGAAGCCGCCGAGTTTTTGCGATTGAACATCGGACAAAAGAATGCAAAAATTCAATGGGTTGTTGTTCGTCCCGATAACTTGACAAACGAAGAGAATGTAACAGAGTACAGCCTGTGCGTTTCGCCGACAAGCACTCTATTTAATCCAAGCAAAATCAGCCGAATAAACGTGGGCCATTTTATGGCAAGGCTAATCGTTGGGAATGACTTGTGGAAAGAATGGAAAGGCAAAATGCCTGTGATTTGCAATGCCCCACAAAAATATTAAATAAAAACGGCAGCTTGCTGCTTTAAGCCCGCAAAAGTTGGGGTGAGCGCAGCGAACCCCAACGGAAAGGCAGAAAATAAATGAATCCATCTTGCGTGATGTTGTTGTTAAAACGCACGCTCACGAATGAATTTTCTGCGGGTGCATCGTGATGTTGTCGGGGTTCGCAAGCTCACCCCGACTTATGCGGGCTGCCCCCTGCCACGCGGTACCGCCGCCAGGAGTTGTTGGGTGTAAACGCTTTGTGGGTGCCGATAAAGCGAATCGACATCGTTGATTTCAACAACTTCTCCGTCGCGCATCACCATGACCGCATCGCACAAATAACGCACCACCGCGAGGTCGTGCGAAATGAACAAATACGACACGCCGAGTTGTCCCTGCAAATCTTTGAGAAGATTCAAAATCTGCGCCTGCACTGACACGTCGAGCGCTGAAACCGGCTCATCGCAAATCAAGAGTTCCGGCTCCACGGCCAGCGCTCGCGCCAGCGCAACCCGTTGGCGCTGGCCGCCGGAGAATTCGTGCGGGTATTTGTCGAATGCGTCACGATCCAGGCCAACGCGATGCAACCAGTCGAACGCTAACGAAGTCGCGGCCTTCCGACCGGAGGCCATTTTGTGCAACAGGATCGGTTCGATCAAGCTTTGCCCGACGGTGAAGCGTGGGTTCAATGAGGCGTATGGATTTTGAAACACGATCTGCATGCGTCGCCGGTAAGTCATGAACGCTTCTTCCGACAAAGACAAAATATTCTGCCCATCAAAGTGTACTGCCCCACCCGTCGCCTGATGCAGGCGCAGCAATGTCAACCCCAGCGTCGTCTTGCCGGAACCCGATTCGCCGACGATTCCCAATGTCTCACCACGACGCAAGGTAAACGACGCCTCTTTGACCGCCGGAATTTCGTAACGTCGCCATAAACCTTCGCGTTTGAAAAAACTTTTTCTGAGACGGTCAACTTCAAGCAAAGGCGGCGCTTTGCCCTCGCCTTGTTTCCGCTTTGCCCCCTTTTCAAAGGGGGTGCCGCCGAAGGCGGCGGGGGTTTGTCGGGGTGTCGCCTCCACCATAAAATCATCAATGACCGGCAAGCGTGACGGCACATCGCCCAACTGTGGGCGGCATTGCAAAAGCGCTTGTGTGTAACGATTTTGTGGTGATGAAAAAATTTGGTCCGCGCTGCCCTCTTCCCGCATTTCTCCGTGTCGCATGACGACGATGCGATCAGCCAGTTCTCCGACCAACGCCAGGTCGTGTGAAATGAAAAGAATCGACATCCGGTGTCGTGCCTTGAGCGTTTTCAATAACTCGACGATTTGTTTTTGCACGGTCACATCAAGTGCGGTTGTCGGTTCATCCGCGATCAGCAAACGCGGTGTACACGCCAGCGCCATCGCAATCATCGCCCGTTGCTGCTGCCCGCCTGAAAGCTGGCTGGGATAACGTGCCAGTGCGCGGCGCGGTTCCGGCAAACCCACTTCATCAAGCAGTTCGATGCAACGCGCTTTTGACGCCACCGCCGACATCCCTTTGTGCAAACGCAGCACTTCGGCAATTTGATAGCCAATGGTGAACACCGGATTGAGCGAGGTCATCGGCTCTTGAAAAATCATGGCCATGTCGGTACCGCGCAAGCGACGCCGCTCTTCATCCGTGTACCGCAAAAGATCGCATCCCTGATACACAATTCGGCTAACTTCCGGAATGTCGGCGCTGTCTTTTGGCAAAAGCCCCATCATGGCCAACGCCGTCACACTTTTCCCGGAGCCGGATTCACCGACCAACGCCACGGTTTCGTCTTCATGAATCGTAAACGTCAGTTCTCGCACCGCTAAAAACGGCGCTTGCCACCGTCGGCGAAACGCCACCGACAACTGTTCGACGGAAAACAGTGTCAACTTCGCTGTGTTCGCGGAAGTGGTCATGAGGTCTCCCGGATTTTCGGGTCCAGCGCATCGCGCATCGCATCGGTCAACAGGCTGAACACGGTGACAAACAACGCCATCGCGCCGCCCGCCGCTGCCAGTTCCCACCATCTTCCGAGGATCAATTCCTGATAGGCGTCGTTGAGCATGGACCCCCACGACACTTCATCAACCGCGACTCCGAAACCGAGAAACGACAGGATTACTTCCGCCTTGATGAAACCGACCGCCAGAAGCGATACCTTGACCAGCGCCACATGCGACACGTTGGGCAGAATGTGAAGAAAAAGAATACGGCGATCCGGCACACCGAACGCACGCGCTGCTTGCACGTACTCCCGCCCCCGATGTTTGAGGTATTCGGCGCGAATCAAACGGAAAACACCTGTCCAGCCGGTCAATCCCAGAATCAGAATAACGGTCATCACGCCGCGTTGTTGCAGCACTGCCGCCACGGCCAGAATCAGCAACAAATAGGGAATGGCGTTGAACACACTGTACGCCCAGTTCAGCACATCATCGGTGCGCCCGCCGTAGTAACCGGCCAATGCGCCCAGAAGCGTACCCAACAATGTTGCCAACAATGCAGCGCTCAGTCCGACGGTGATGGATATTTGCGAGCCTTTGATCGTCTTGGTGAGAACATCGCGGCCCCAACGGTCTCCGCCAAATGGAAGGCTTGTACGCTTTGCTGCGTTTTTTTCTTCCACCGCTGATAAAACCATGCCCTCTGCACCAAGTTCACGCAGGGTTTCGGCCAAGGGATCTACCACACGACTCTCTGGAAACGCGCCCTCCATTCTTTCGCCCTGCAACTGTGCAAGCGTTTCGGCCAATGGATCGACGACTGTTGATGGAAGCAACGCTTCTCCGTGTTGCGCTGTCTTTATCGTCTGCGCCACTCTCTGCGCAGCATTCCCCATAGCTTCCGGTGGCGGCACAGGCGTCAGCAATCCCCACAAATCAGGCGGCGCATCGTGAATCCCCACCTCTTTATTCCAGTCACTCGCTACCGCTCCCAGTGCCGATAAAAACACGATGATAAAAAACGCAGCAACAAAGATGATCGACACGACACCGACCCGATCATCACGAAACCGAAGCCATGCAAGCGCCCAAAAACCGTTACCGCTTTTTTCGGGAATCGTTTCCGGCACGGAAGAATCATGCGTCTGTCTCATGGCGCGCCTATTTCAGTTCGACTCGCGGATCGACCGCTTTGTAAATGAGATCCGCCGCCAGATTGGCAAACATCGTCGCAATGGCCACATAAACGGTGATGGCCTTGATCACCGGAAAGTCCGAGCGCTCAACCGCCAAAAGCACTTCACGTCCGATCCCCGGAATCGAGAAAAAGCGTTCGATCAAAAGCGCACCGACCAGAAGTCCTGGCAATGCCGCCATCACATACGTGACAATTGGAATTGACGCATTGCGCAAAACATGAATCCATAAAATGCGTTTTTCCGTCAACCCTTTCGCACGCGCTGTGCGCACATAATCCTGCTCGACCTCATCGAGCATGAAAGAACGGAAAAGCCGCAAGTCGGGCGCCAGCCCGACACAAAGCCCGATCAGAATCGGCAATGCCGCAAACGTTGTCAGATTCGTCCATAGCGAATCGCTCCAGCCCTGTATCGGAAACCAGGCCAGCCGGTAAGCAAACACATACTGGAAGATGATGATGTACACAAGAATCGAAATCGACATGCCGACTGTGCATGCGATCATCACCATCCTGTCCGTCAGCGATCGGCGAAACCGCGCCACAACCAGCGATAGCGCAATCGCCAGCAACGTCCCCAACACCAGCAGCGGCAACAACACTGTCAACGAAGGCCCCAGCCGCGTTTTCAAAATATCGGATACCGGTTCCTGGGTGCTCCAGCTTGCCCCGAAATCGGCGGTAATAATTTGCTTCAGGAAAATACCGATTTGCACATACGCCGGACGATCAATACCCAGTTGATAACGGATATTGGCAATTTGCGCTTCGCTGAAAACTTTTCCCGCCAGAATATACGCCGGGTCGCCGCCCACCCAATTGAACAAAACAAAAAGCAACAACACAACACCCAACATGGTCGGAATCATCTGCAACAAACGGCGAATGATGTAAGCGGTCATGGGGCTTTTTCGGGATCAATGTCGAGATAAAGCCAGGTTGCGTTCAGAATCGGATGTTTTTTGAAGCCCAGAACCCAGGGACGAATCAACATGTTGCGTTCGCGTGAAACGCCCAGCGCCCAGGCACCATCCACTTCCATTTGCCGGGTCATTTCCAGAAACAAATGGTTGCGCTCCGGCGAATCCGGAAGTTTGCGCGCCGCCTCATAAAAAGCATCGAACGCTTTCGAGTTATAGCAGGCGTTGTTGCTCTGGCCGATATTTCCTCCATACAAGAGCTGCATGAAGTTGTCGCCGTCAGGATAATCCGCGACCCACCCCGAACTCCACATCTGCAACTGGCAGGCTTTTGCCGCTTTGATGTGATCGGCGAATTTCCCCGGCTGGAATTCGATACGAACACCAATCACGTCCATCGACTTTTTTCTCAATTCGTTAAACTGCCGTTCAAGCGTCGTTGTCCCGGACGCATATTTCAGCAACAACGGCGAGCCATCGGGCATCGTCCGGAAACCGTCTTTTCCTTTCTTGAAGCTGAACGCATCGAGCAGCTTGTTGGCCAATGCCGGGTTATATGTGTTCAACGGTTTGTAGCGCGAATCATGACCGACCACGCCGACCGGAATCGGCATCGTCGCCAGAATCGCCTGCCCTTTCCGGATCACGTTGATTTCTTCTTCGCGGTCGTAAGCCATGATAATGGCTCGACGCAACGCCAATTTTTCTTTTTCAAAACCGCCGACGGTGGGATCACGAAAATTGAAAAACATATACGTCAATTCAGGGTCGATGGCGCGAATCGCTTTCACATTTTGCGCACGCCATTCCGGCTTCAATTCACTTTTCCCGTCGAAAACTTCCGCACGAAAACTGCCAACACCGTTGAAATCAAGTTCGTTGCGCTTGAACGCCAACCATGCCGATTGCTCTTCCTCGATGATCGAAATTTCGACACGATCAATCAACGGCAAACGTTTTCCCTGCATCGTGCGAATCAGTTCTTCGTCCCCTTCCTCATTCGCCGCAAAATCCCATACCATTCCCCGGTATTCCGGATTTTTTTCGAGGATGATGCGAGTGCCGCGTGTCCATTGCTTCAAGATATAAGGCCCCGTCCCCACCGGATGCGCCATCGTGTTTTCGCCATACTTTTCCACGACTTCACGCGCCACAGCAGCAAACGGTGTGTGCGCGACAATATAACTGAAGTTGTAATCCGGCTCACGCAAGCGGATTTGCAGCGTGTAACGATCCAGCGCTTTTAATCCTTCAACGTCGGTATCGTAATCAAACGCTCCTGTTTTTTGCGCCGCTTCTGCCAGCGCATCCAGTCCGATGATTTTTCCTTCAATCATGAACGTCCATTGCGAACGAGTGGCTGGATCGAACATGCGTTTGAAGCTGTAAATATAGTCGGCAGCGATCAACTCACGCGGCTTTCCGCCAAATGCCGGATCAGGGTAAAACCGGATGCCGGGGCGTATCTTGAACGTGTACGTTTTGCCATCGTCGGTTATCTCCGGCATCGCCTCCGCCGTCATTGGTGTCAAACGCGCCGGACGCGCCAGGTAGTCATACGTCAGCAATCGCTCAAAAATGGCTTCGTTGACGGTATTGGAATAAACGTCGGTCACGCGCACCGGATCGAAACCGGTTTCCGCTGCCGGAAAAGTCGTTCTTATGGTTTTGACCGATGCACAAACCGCCACCGTCGAAAAGCACGACAAGACGCCCCAAAGGATGATCCACAGTACCCGCAACCGCAACACAGTTTTCTTCATACAATCCAAACGCAACACACGTCTCCTTCCGAATGCTGTCCTGTAGCATTATCCCGTTCCGCGATATAGTGAATCGCATAAATTTTTAGACGAGGCGGCGAGCCGAAGACAGTACAGGTAGTACGGCAAGGCGAAGCCAACAAAGTATAAAAGTTTATGCGGTTCACTATAATGTACCATTGGATTTTTATGAACGGAAACCCTCCTCCATGAAACCCGATTACTGGGATCGTGCCACCCGCCTGCTTTCCCGCCGTGACCCTGTATTGCACGGCCTGATCAACGCTTTCCCGGAGTTTCATCTTCGCCGACGCAGCGACGCTTTCACCGCACTTGCTCGCGCCATTGTCGGCCAGCAAATTTCAGTCAAGGCAGCGGATGCCGTCTGGCGGCGTTTTGTCGCCGCTGTTGATCCCGACCAGACCGACGTTGTCTTTCCCGTTGTCGCGCCGACGGCGGTTGCCCAATTGCTACCCGACACTCTGCGCAGTGCGGGTTTGTCGCAGCGCAAGACCGAATACATGCAAGACCTCGCCTGTCGCTTTGCGGACGGATCGTTGAACCCGTCGTCCTGGAAAACGCTGGCCGACGAAGCGCTGATTGAGGCGCTCGTCACCGTCAAGGGGATCGGTCGCTGGACGGCAGAAATGTTTCTGATGTTTCACGAACTGCGTGCCGACGTCTTCCCCATCGCCGATCTTGGGCTGCAAAAAGCGATACGGCTGCATTACGCCGGAGAACACGCGCTCAGTCTCGAAGAAATGCAAGCGTTAGCCGAATCCTGGCGACCGTATCGTAGTGTCGCCACTTGGTATTTGTGGCGTTCGCTCGATCCGTTGCCGGTGGAGTATTGATTGCCGTGATCAGGAATCAAAATATTAAGCCATCACGAAAAAAAACAGCCAAGCACGTAGGGAAAACAAAGATTGGCCTTTGCTTCAATCAAATCATCGACGTGTTACCGAAACCAAAGCCGTACCTCTTGCCTCGCTCAATCAAAATACACCCGCGCTTCTTCAAACCGTTCGGCAAAATAACGGCTGCCGAGATCGTCGATACGCACTTTGCCGTTAGTCGAGGGCGCGTGAATAAAACGGTTGTCGCCGATATAAATACCGACATGCGAAAAGGGACGGTTCAGTGTATTGAAAAAAACCAAATCGCCCGGACGCAACCGATTGTCCCTGACCGGCGCTCCCTGCCTGGCAATATCGGCAGCGCTGCCACTGACTTTGACACCCACCGCCTGCGCGTAAATGTAGCTCACCATCCCGCTGCAATCGAACCCCGCCTGCGGATTCTTGCCGCCGAAGCGGTAGCCGGTATCGAGCAAACTCAGAGCGTAAAGCACGACTTCCCGCCCTTTCTCGGTCGGCGGCAAATCCGCTGCCCTCGATCTGGTGGCGCGGGCACTGTCCGGCCGTCTTTCTCTGCCACTACAGGAAACAAGGAAAAGCGTCGCAAGGCACGCAACATGAAAGCAGCGGCGTTTCGGGTTTAAGGGTGCGGGTATTTTTTGTCTCTCCACGGATACATCCTCCGAAGAGCATCCCGCTTGAATTTTGTTAATCGCCGCCATTAAATATGAATGATCAGGATAAAACAATTCTTGTAGAACCTGAAACGCATTATAAGGCTACAGCAACCAGATTTCTGATCCCATCCCATCCTTTCTCGAAAGGAACCTCTGAATGTTAGGGAGGGGATGGAGTTGAATCGTTGAATTAATCAGAGCTTCCATAGCGAAAAATGAATTGTTCAGGGGCGATTAATGGCAAGCGGAGCGTGTCATTTATGCGCGAAGCCGAAGGCTTTGTCTCTTCATAGAGACATCAAAAACATGGCCTGTTTTAATTTTTCTTAATCGATGCCATTACTAAAACAAATGACCCCGATAGAATAATTCATGTAAAGTAGCGCTCCAAAACGTATTACAGTATCAAACGTTTCAATTTGCTTTTTCCACTCAAAAGGTTTTCTATGAAAAAAAGTTTTCTGGTTATCGCGCTGGCTTTTGCCGGTTTCTCTTTCAACGCTGCTGCGGCAAGTGAAGAACCCATTTCTCCAATCAGGCCAGCTACCAATATCAATCTCGGTATGGTAGAGCTGGGCAAAAAGTTGTACTTTGATCCCCGTTTGTCCAAATCCGGCTTCATTTCCTGTAATTCCTGCCACAATCTTTCGATGGGCGGCACGGACAACATCCCGACTTCCATTGGGGAACGCTGGCAGCAAGGCCCCATCAACTCGCCGACGGTGTTGAATTCCAGCCTCAACACCGCGCAGTTCTGGGATGGCCGCGCCGCTGACTTGAAGGCGCAAGCGGGCGGCCCCATTGAAAACCCGATGGAGATGGGCTTTTCGCACACACTGGCCGTCTCTTTGCTGCAAACCATTCCCGGTTATGTGCGCGAATTCCGGCAAGTGTTCGGCAAAGACAGAATTGACATCGAGCAAGTGACTGCTGCCATCGCCGAGTTTGAAAAAACGCTGGTCACGCCCAATTCCCGTTTTGACCAGTGGCTACTGGGCAAAAAAGACGCGCTGACCAAAGCAGAACTGGAAGGCTATACGCTCTTCAAAGAAAGCGGGTGCGTTGCCTGTCATTACGGTGAAGCTCTCGGCGGTGACTCGTTCCAGAAAATGGGACTGATCGAGCCGTACAAGACCTCTAACCCTGCTGAAGGACGTTCCGCCGTTACCGGAAAAGATGTCGACCGCTTCAACTTCAAAGTGCCAACGCTGCGTAACGTGGAATTGACTTATCCCTACTTCCACGACGGCGCGGCCAATACCCTGACCGAAGCAGTCGATATTATGGGGCGCTTGCAACTGGGTGCAAAATACACCCCGGAAGAAAACGCCAAGATCGTCGCTTTCTTGAAAACCTTGACCGGCGATCAACCGATGATTCTGATGCCCATCCTGCCGCCGTCTTCCGACAGCACGCCGCGCCCCAATCCTTTCGGAAAGTAAACGCGCCGTCGTGAAAGCGACTCAGCCTGTCGGCACAACACCCATAGCCCCTCGTTTAAACGCGAGGGGCTATTTTTTCTACATTGGGAACGCGGGAAGCTCGCCCGAAAAAAAATGAACCGCAAGGAGCGCAAAAAGTACAAAAGTCGGCGTCATTACAGTTGCGTTTTTTGTTGCGGCAAATTGCGCTTCGCTTATCCGCCCTGCGACCCGATCCCTGACTATCGCGCCGGTAAATACTGCAACGGATCGACCGGTTTGCCGTCCTTGCGGATTTCAAAATGCAGTTTCACCTGATCGGCGTCAGTATTGCCCATTTCGGCGATTTTCTGGCCGCGCGTTACTTGTTGTCCCTGCTCTACAAGCAGTTCGCGGTTGTGCGCGTACACGGATAAAAAAGTATCGTTGTGTTTGACGATCACCAGTTTGCCGTAGCCGCGCAACCCTGAACCAACGTACACCACTCGCCCTGCCGCACTGGCGACCACCGGCTGCCCGGCGTTGCCAACGATGTCGATGCCTTTAAAACTGGACCTCTCCGAATACGTAGAAACCACTTTCCCCTGCGTCGGCCAGGACCAATCAATGCCGCCAGCGGACGCAGTCGCCGTCTGAGGCGGCGAAGATTGCGGCGCGGTTGTCGATGATGGCGGCGGCGTTATCGCCGTCGTTGTTGAAGCCGCTGGCTCTTTTTCCTCATTGGCCCGGCTCATTGCCATCAACGCATGCTCCGAATACGGTTGCTTTTCCGCTTTCGGTTCGGTTTTGACATTGCCGCGATCCGCGGTTGTCGCTGCCGTTGAAGCAGCCGTCGTCCCACTGCCAGCACTGGCAACCGGCGGCACAGTCTGCAATGGCGCAGTAGTGACCCCCGCGTCTGCTGTCGCCGCGCCCACATAGCCTTCCGGCGGCGTCAACCGCAACACTTGACCGGCACTCAGCTTCGACGGATCGGTGATGTTGTTCCAAGCGGCCAATTCCCGATATTCGACGTTGTTCTGCTGCGCAATCGAAAACAGCGTTTCACCCTGGCGCACGGTATGCGTTTTGCCGGTTATCGTCTGCGGCGATGCGCTGGAAGCCGTCGGCAAACGCGGCGCAATGGTAACGCGATCGTCAATCTGCGGCTGCCGTTCCTCGACCGGCGCTTGCCGGGTCGAGGAGCAGCCGGTCAACGCCACGGCCAGAAATGCCACCACCAGCGTCTTCGCGCCCAAGCGCCCACAACGAAAAAACTTGAACATCCCGAAAGACAACGCAGATTCAGCCATAAGAAAAAAACTCATAACATCCAAAAAAAGAAAGCGCCGGATTTCCAACAACGTCCCAAAGAGAAGTCAACTAACTGGTTTCATAGTGACCTACGCAAATTTTTAGACGAGGCGGCGAGCCGCAGATAGTACAAACAGTACGGCAAGACGAAGCCAACGAAGCCTATAGGTTTACCTGGGTCACTATATATAACCGATCACGCCGTCCCTGGCAACAGCGGAACAAACCTGACCGCTTCAAGCGTCTGCTCCTTGAAGCCGTTAGCAATACGTTCGACCACCGTCAGCCGTTGCAGTTCGTGATTGCCTTCCACTGCCACCGGCGCCACCATCCGCCCGCCGATTTCAAGATGCGCGAGTAGCGCATCCGGCAATACCGCCGCGCCAGCCGTCACCACAATCGCATCAACTTGTAACGGCTCGTTCATCGCCGCGCTACCATCACCATGCTTGATCGCCACATTTGTCAAATTCAGCTCACGCAAATGTCGCCTCGCCTTGGCGACCAGCGCCCCGATCCGCTCGACTGTATAAACGCGATCGGCCACTAACGCCAACACTGCCGTCTGATAACCGCTGCCGGAACCGATTTCGAGCACATTCCGCAACGGCTTGCCCTGCCGCGCCAGCTCCGTCATCCGCGCCACCACCCAGGGTTGCGAGATGGTCTGCCCGTGTCCGATGGGCAACGGCGTGTCCTCATAAGCGCGGCTCGCCAGACTCTCCTCGACGAAAATGTGGCGCGGCACCGCATTCATCGCCGCCAGCACCGTTTCGTCGCGGATGCCCTCCTCCCGCAACCGCGCCACCATCCGCGCCCGCGTCCGCGCCGAAGTCATTCCGATACCGTTAAAACGGTTCCAATCCTTATCCCTGTGCATAGCGCGATATCCGAACGCAAACTCCCCGCCTAATGCGAAAACCACGTCGCCACATTCTGCATTTCCGACCGATGCGTCAGATCGAATTGCAGCGGCGTCACCGAAACGAAATCACTTTCGACCGCGTAAAAATCCGTTCCTTCCACCGCATCCGCAGCCAATCCTGCCGCCCCAACCCAATAGACAATGCCGCCGCGCGGACTGTCCATCGGGATCATGTTTTCCGCCTTGTGCCGTTTACCCAAACGAGTGATCTGAAATCCTTTCAACGCCTGAAACGGCAGATTCGGCACATTGACATTGAGCAACCAGGGCTGCGCACGCGCCCGTTGATGACGTTTCAGCAATTCCTGAGCTACCTTAGCCGCCGTCTCGAACTGCTCGCCCTCCTTCGAGCACAGCGAAATTGCCACCGACGGAATGCCGAGCAAAAATCCCTCCATCGCCGCCGCCACCGTACCCGAATAAAGCGTGTCGTCGCCCATGTTGGCGCCGTGATTGATCCCGGAAAAAATCATGTCCGGCAAATCGTCAAGAAGGCCAGTCACCGCCAGATGCACACAATCGGTCGGCGTACCATCAACATAGTAAAAACCGTTGGACGCCTGCCGCACCCGCAACGGTCGATCCAGCGTCAACGAGTTGGAAGCGCCGCTGCGGTCAAGCTCGGGCGCCACGACCGTTACCTCGGCCAACGGTGCCAGCGCTGCCGCCAGATGCTCCAACCCGGGAGCGAAGTAACCGTCATCATTGGAAAGAAGAACCCGCATGCCGCCCTTAATATTCTTTGGTCTTTACCGCTGCTTTGGTTTTTGCCATTTTCGTGATCCGTGATTATACCGCGCCCGCTATTGGCGGTTGGGGCACATTAGAACGGTTTTGCTTCAAGCGCATACGCTTTTCGCCCTCTCCTTCGCGGGAGAGGGGATTTAACCGCGAAGAACGCATGGAGCGCAAAAAAAGTTACCGTCATCCTGCGCAAAGCGAAGCTGCGCTGCAGAATCCACCGCCCCTCTCCCTCTCTCCCACAAGTGCCCAGGGGAGTAAAGCGCGACGCCTCTTCCTGCAGGGGTGTAAGCGCTCAAACCAAAAACGCTCTATGCTTCCGACCGCACGATTTTTAACACCTTGAACGCCACCGTCGTTGAATAACCACGCGACAGCAGAAAGCGTAACTGGCGGTTACGCTCGCGCTCGTCCTGCGGTGGCGTGCTGAAGCGTTTCCGCCACAGCGCCAGCGCTTCGTCCGCTTCGTCGGTCGTTTCAAGCGCGGACAACGCGGCTTCCGCCGTATCCCGATCCAGCCCCCGCTCTTTCAGCGTATACGCGATCGCGCGTTTGGCGTAACGCCCCTGCTTTTGCCGCACCAGCGATTCGGCGTAACGTGCGTCGGACAGAAAACCGAGTTCCGTCATCTCGTCGAGCACTGACACAATCTCATCATCCGCCACCCCGCGCCGCGACAAACGCTGCGCCAACTCCGCACGACCATAATCGCGCCGCGCCAACATGCGGATTACGGTAGCCTTGAGATTGGGCAGCTTCTCGGCAGCTTCTTCGGGTTCGTGGGTCATCGTAGTATCTCGGTTAATCTATTTTAACCGCAAAGAACGCATAGAACATCTCACGCAAAAGCACGATGATAGAATGATAAATCCCCTAAAACCCGCCGCCCCATGAAAACCCCGAAATCCTCAGACACCCTGGTTCGTTTCGGCGTCGCGATGCCGGAAATGCTGCTAGAACAATTCGATGCCTGGAGTCAGCGCTCTGGTCTTCCCAACCGCTCGGAGGCGCTGCGTCATCTGGTTCGTGATTTTGTCTCGCGCCGCCACTGGGAAGAAGGTCAGGGTTTTGTCCACGGCACCGTCACGCTGATGTACGACCACCATTCGCATGATCTTTCCGGTGCGCTGACGTCGTTGCAGCACGATTTCGGCGACGTGATCGTCTGCACCACGCATGTTCACATCACCCATGAGACTTGCCTCGAATGTCTGGTGTTACGCGGCAAAGCGCAACGCCTCAAAAAGCTGGAAGAAGCGCTCGCCCGTGTCAAAGGTTTGCAAAACATCGGAATCGTGATTTCGGCGACCGCTTGATCCCGATCCCGTCTGAGCTATAGTGCACTGCATAAATTTTTAGACGAACCGCAGACAGTGCAAGCAGTACGGCGAGGCGAAGTCAACAAAGTATAAACGTTCATGCAACGCACCAAAAAAGAGGCGCCCCCCGGCGCCCCATAAACCGAATTTCAGGCATCGGCGTACCGATGCCTGCTCCCTGCTAAACCGCTTGTTCCGCGTTCAGAATCAACGCCACCGAATTGACCGTCGCCGCAATGCGGCCGATCTCTTTCAGTTCGGCATCCGTGACACCGGTTTTTTTCAGTGCGGCCACATGCGAAGAAACGCAAAAGCGACACTTTCCGACCAGGCTGGCCGACAATGCCCACATCTCAAACTTGCGTTGCGACACGCCGCCGTACGTAGCGTAAGCGTTCATCCGCAAACCGGCCTGCTGTTTCTTGATCTCTTCGTCGTCGGCCATCTCAATAAAGGAATACCAGACGTTGGTCATCCCCATCAACGACGACGCCGTCAACGCGCCTTCGGCTTCAGCATCCGGCATCGCGCGGCGCAGCATCGTCACCAACTCACTATTTTTCGCGGCAAACGCCGCCGCCAACGCGCAACCCAGCACTTCTTCACGCGGCAATGGCGAACGCTCGATTACAGAATCCAGATTCAGACGAATATCTTTCGCGTAATCGGGAATACGGTCTTTCAGAGCGGCAAGAAAATCCATGATACTCCTCTCTCAAAAAAGTCCGCCCTTACAGCGTCGCGCCGCCGACCGCGCGGTTGCACGGGCAAAGTTCTCCCGTTTGCAAGCCGTCGAGAATTCGCAATGTTTCCTGCGGGTTACGTCCGACGCTAAGACTGTTGACGGTCACATGCTGGATCGTGTTTTCGGGATCGACAATAAAAGTTGCACGCAACGCCACGCCAGCTTTCCTGTCACGGATACCTAACTGATCCATCAAAGCGCCGGTCACATCGCCGAACTGCCAATGATTCAACTGACTCAAGTCCTTATGCTCACGACGCCAGGCCAGCTTGACGAATTCGTTGTCGGAGTTACCGCCCATCAACACCGCGTCACGGTCAGCAAAATCTTTGGCCAGTTTATTGTATTCAACGATTTCCGTCGGACACACGAAAGTAAAATCTTTGGGATAGAAATAAATGATCTTCCACTTTCCGGGGAAAGATTTTTCGTTGATCTTCTCAAATGCCGACTGCCCCTTTTCTTCCGGGAGGTTAAACCCTGGCTTTACACCTGTCACTTCAAATGCCTCGATTTTTTCGCCTACTGTCTTCATGGTTTGTGCCCTGTCAGTAAATTAAGTCCAACACGAGAAAAAACGGAAATCCGTTCATGTCCGGCAATCATAAAGCAGCTTTTCCTCATTGACAAATTGATTGATCTAAGTCAAGCGATAACTTATTTTTATACAACACCTCCAATTATTCACCGGCAAAAGGTCGATAAACGCCCTTCTGTAACAAAAATATAGTAATATTCATACACGCACAGATGATTCCTATGGAAACTTTGGTTCGCTCTTTTCTGGACACAGCGCCAGACGTATCAGACATGCCGGAAGTCGTGACGGACACCTGCCCGGTGTCGCTCGGCAAAAAAACCGGTCGTCCCGACACATTGTCTCCCGAACTTGCCAGAGTTTTCAACGCTGTTGCACGCTATTTTTCCCTGTTGTCTGACCCGACGCGGCTCAAGATCCTGCATTTCGCCTGCCGCGAACCGCGCTCCGTCTCCGAGATCGTCCAAGCGACCCAGGCGACCCAGACTAACGTCTCGCGCCATTTGGCGCTGCTTCACCAGGCGGGGCTGATGCACCGCCAACGCGACGGAAAACACGTTCTTTACTGGACGCGCGATCCCGAATTCGTCAAAACCTGCTGCCACGCCTGCGCACACATGGTGCACCGCATCGAAAGCGACGGTACCTTGCAGGAAAACTGGCTGGAGCGGCTGACCGCCGATTGACCGCCTCGCTCAAAAACCGGATCTCGTACAAGGGTGGTGGATTCTACCCTGCGCTTCGCGTGCGAAGGTTGTGGTGATATACATACTCCGTCATTCCCGCGTGCTTCTGGCGGGAATCCAGTGTCTTTTTGTTTTTCACGCGGAGACACGGAGAAAAGCGCGAATGTCGTCATTCTGCGCGTAGCGTAGCGAAGTCGCAAAATCCTGAGCTTCCCCCGAAATTTCGTCTCCCGTGCCGGGATGAGATAATCTAACCGGCATGTAAGGAGAAAGAGATGAAGATACCAAGACGGGAATACACAACAGAGTTCAAGGAGGTGGCGGTTCAGCGCGTGCTTTCGGGTCATGACGTTGTTGCTGTGGCGCAGGAGTTGGGTTTGGTAAAGAAGACGCTAGAGC
>JAITMR010000058.1 GCA_031277215.1 Burkholderiales bacterium | reverse complement strand
GGCGAGAAGAACCGAAAGCCCTTCGTTTTGCCAGCGGCGGGTCAGTTTGCCGATGGAGGTGGTTTTTCCTGCGCCGTTCACACCGGCCAACATGACGACGCCCGGTTTGCTGTCCATGGAGCGGTTTTCTGTTTGCAGCGGACGCAGCAGATCGAGAAGCGCGTCGCGCAAAACGGTTTTAACATCGGTATCAGCGCCGGTTTTGGCGTAACGCTGTTTGAGTTCGGCGAGAAGATGCGCGGTGGCGGCGATGCCGGTGTCGGCGATGAGCAGCGCGGTTTCGAGTTCTTCCAGCGTTTCGTCGTCGAGGGTGCGCCGTGTGAGCGCATTGCCGAGTGCGCTGGCGAGTTTGTCGCGCGACAGGGAAAGCCCCGCTGTCAGACGTTCGCGCCATGAGCTTTTGGGGGGCGCGGTTTCTTGTTTGGCAGGGGCGGGGGCGGCAGCATCGGGGCTGGCCGGGGGCGCCTCAGGCGGTTTTTTGCGTTTGAAAAAATCGAACATGAAAACGGGTGTGATCGCAGAATGAATCAGAACTTGGCATTGTACCTGCTATCAGGAATCGGGCGCAGGGCGGAAGAGCCGCGCATCAGGAACCAGAGGCCAGGAATCAGGTATCAGATTGACTCACGCGGAGGCGCGGAGGCGCGGGTTTGAAACTCATGCGCACTCCCATCGCCTATGCTATGCGCTGCACACCGGTGATAATATTTTGATAAAATCCGGACATAATAAAGCACGAGGTGAATCAGATGATGCAAATCAGACCGGTATCCGACCTTCGGAATAAATTCCCCGAAATTGAGCGCATGATCAAAGGCGGGGAGCCTGTTTATCTGACGAAAAACGGTTATGGCGCGATGGTTGTCATGAGCCTTGAAAAATACGCAGTGCTTACGGACGATCTGGAACTCAAACTGGATGAGGCTGACCATGCAGCAGCGGTTTCTGACGAACGCCATGCACACGAGGCTGTTTTTTCCCGCCTCAAAGAAGACCTGAATGGATAAACGGTATACGCTTCGCTATCTTCCTTTGTTTGAGCAGGATTTGACGGAGGCAAGAAACCACATTGCGCTGAACCTCAGAAATCCCAAGGCGGCTCCGCGTCTTGTTGAGGATACAGAACGCGCTATTTTGAAGCGGCTTGCAAATCCTCTCGGGTTTGCGCCATACCGTTCGATTCGGGATCGCAAACAACCGTATTACCGGATCAAGATCAGAAATTTCGTCGTGTTTTATGTGGTTATCGAGAATGTGATGGAGGTTCGGCGTTTTGTGTACAGCAGGCGCAACATCCCTGGCATTGTGTAGGCGCCAGGGATCAAGTGCTTCGCGCCTTCGCGTGAGCCGAAAAGCCTCCTCCCGCAAGTGGGAGCGCATCAAGTTGGATTTCAAGCGCAATGAGTAACAAAAACAAAGTGAACAAGACGACACGCTCCGGCTCCGGGCAGCCGCTGTCTTCGCTGCGGATTATCGGCGGGTGTCACCGCAGCCGGGTGATCCGTTTTCCGGCGTTGCCGGGGGTGCGGCCAACGCCGGATCGGGTGCGCGAAACATTGTTCAATTGGTTGGGGCAGGATTTGACCGGGATGACGACGCTGGAGCCGTATGCCGGAACCGGTGTGTTGTCACTGGAAGCGTTGTCACGCGGCGCCCGATGGTGCGTGGCGTGGGATACGCAAAAGCCTCTGGTGCAGGCGTTGGGGCAAACGGCGGCATTGCTGGGCGAAGAGGGGCGGTTGGAGGTTCGCTGCGCTGAGGCGGTTGCGGCGTTGCGGCAGGAGACGCGGGTTTTTGACGTGATTTTTCTTGACCCACCGTTTGATGACGATCCCTGGCCTCAGTTGTTTGAGGCATGCGCTGCGCGGCTCAAACCGGGCGGTTGGCTGTATGCCGAAGCCGGTCATCCGGTGATACCATCAACTTTTTTTGAATTATCCCGTCAGGGACGCGCCGGACAGGTGTATTTTCATTTATTCTGTCGCGTTTGAGTTTTTGAGAGGCTTTTGAAATGCCGTGCAATGCTTCTTCCACCGTGATGTCTCAGGGAAAAGTCGTCTATGCAGGAACCTTCGACCCGTTTACGCTGGGGCATGAAGATATTGTGCGCCGCAGTGCGCAGTTGTTCAACCGGGTGATCGTTGCCGTAGCGGCCAGTGAACACAAAAAGCCGTTTTTTTCGCTGGACGAGCGGGTGGCAATGGGCAAGATGCTGTTTGCAGACCTCCCCAACGTTGCCGTAGAGGGGTTTTCGTGCCTGTTGATGGAATTTGCGAAAGCGCAGGATGCCCATGCGTTGTTGCGGGGATTGCGAGCGGCGTCTGATTTTGAATACGAGTTCCAGTTGGCCGGAATGAACCGCCAATTGTGGCCTGAAATGGAAACGATATTTTTAATGCCCGCCGATCAGTACATGTTTGTTTCGGCGAGTATGGTGCGGGAAATTGCACGCTTTGGCGGCGATGTGTCGCGTTTTGTCGACCCCCGAGTGGCCGAGCAGTTGCGGCAGCGGTCTGCGCAAAAGAAGTAAGTCATTCCGTGCGCAGCGTGCATGGAGGAAATAGTGTTATTCATGTTGAGCAAAGAAAGGAGAATGTTGTGGCGCTTTTAATTACCGACGACTGCATTAACTGTGATGTGTGTGAGCCGGAATGCCCGAACAATGCGATTTCGCAGGGCGACGAGATTTATGTCATCGAGGCGGACAAATGCACGGAGTGCGTTGGTCATTTCGATGACCCGCAGTGCAAGGAGGTTTGCCCGGTCGATTGCATCATCATCGACCCGTCGCGGCAGGAGTCGCGTGAAGAATTGCAAAGAAAATTCGAGGCGACTCAGAAAAACTAGAGCTTTTTTGATCTGGTCATGCACAGTCGTGACATCATCTTCTGCCTAAAGGCAGAGGATTCCTATGGCGCCTAAAACCCCATCCCTGCCTTCCCCTTGAAAGGGGAAGGCCAGACCTCCTTTTTCTCAAGTAAGGGTAGTCAACCACTGCTCAGTCAAAGATACAAGGGGAAGGAGCAAAGCGCAAAACGCGGAGCAACAAGGCAATCCAGACAGACGCAAGGGTTGCTTTGTCGTTTTCGCTCCTCGCAATGAGGCCGATTTTTGTGCGTTATGCGGTTAAATCCATCCGCGCCAGCACCGCTTCCCAAACGGCCTCTACCGGAATCGCCGCCAGATAACGTGTCGTCGTTGCGGTGTCGATACTGTCGGGATGCGGCAATGTCGTCCAGTCGGCGGCTTTCAGAACGGTGATTGGCGCTTGCCAGGGCAACCATTCGTGTACTTTGCTCGGCCCGAACAGCGCCACGCCCGGGATTTGCAGTGCCGCCGCCATGTGCATCGGCACCGAATCGACGCCGATGAAAAATTGCGCTCCACCGATTGCCGCCGCCAGTTCGGCAAGCGATAATTGCCCGACCAATGAATACACTCGCGCTTTGTTCTTGAGACGTTCCAGAATGTTGGCGGCCATCGCCCTTTCACGTGCGTCCGGCGCTCCCGTCAACACGATTGTATGTCCGTGCGCAACCAAGGCGTCGATCAGGGTTGCAAAGGAAGCGTCTTCCCAACATTTGAAAAACCAGCGCGCTCCCGGGTGAATCAGCAGATAAGGCTCCCTTTGCCAGCCGGCGCGCCGTAAAGCGGCAAGAAAATTCGCGTGCGCTTTTTCATCGACGGACAGCGACAACGGGAAGTCTTCGGCATTCGGCGCCAGCCCCAACGCGGTCAACGCCGACAGTTGCAATGCAACGTTATGGCACGGACTCTCCGGCAGCGGCACCAGATCGGTGAAAACATGTCGCCAAAATATATTATTGCGGCGCGGATAGCCGAAGGCGATGCTGCGCGTCACGCCTAGACCGTGCGCCAAAGCTGCGCCGCGCCAAGTTTCGGTCAGATGGATCAACAGGTCGTAACGTCGCGCTTTCAACTCTCGCCACAACCGCCATTCATGCTTGATTTGCGCTCGCACGCCTTCTTTTTTCCAGTTCCGATCAATTGTCCAGCAATGCGTCACTTGCTGGTTATGGCGCAACATGTCTTCAGTTTCGCGGTAAATCAGCGCGTCCACTTCGACGCCGGGGTAGTAGTGGTGTAGCGCACGAATTAGCGGCGTTGTGAGCAGCACGTCGCCGTGATGGCGAAACTTGGTGATCAATACGCGCTGCGGTATGAACGGGCTTTCGGCAGGCATGACGGTTGCGGCTTCTCTTTATGTTTGCTGCGTCGGCTTCCGCTTGAGCTGAAAGCCGATCCACAAAAGCAACACCCAGAACGGAATTGCGATAACGGACATACTGATATTTTGAACCAGCATCAGAAATCCTGTTCCTACTTCTCCGGCGGCGATTTTTTGGTACGGCTCCACGCCCGGCATCAACATGATGATGACCAGAATGAAGACGACGAAAGCAACGCACAGATAATTGCCGAACGGATACCAGAACGCTTTGAATGTGGTAACAACACCGGCGCGCTCCTGAGCGGCGCGGAATTTAAGATGCGCCAAACTGATCATCGCCCAGTTGATGACCAGCGCCGCAACGACCAGAGACATCAAGATGAGCATCGCTTCTTTCGGAACCAGATAGTTGACGGCGACGCAGATGAGTGTCGCCGACGACGACAAGAACAGCGCCACAATCGGCACGCCGCGACGGTCTACTTTCATCAACGCTTTCGGGCCGTTGCCCTGAAGCGCCAAACCGTAGAGCATTCGGCTGTTGCAGTAAACGCAACTGTTGTACACCGACAACGCCGCTGTCAGGATTACGATATTCAGAATGTGCGCGGCGCTCGGAATTCCGAGTTGCGAAAAAATCAGCACAAACGGGCTATTGCTGTAATCGTGTCCGCCTTGGCTGATGATTTCGACCAGCGTGTTCCACGGATACAGCGCCAGCAAAACAGTCAACGCACCGATGTAAAAAATCAGGATTCGGTAGAGCACTTGGTTGATCGCACGCGGAATGGTTTTCGACGGTTCGCTGGCTTCCGCCGCTGCGATACCGACGAGTTCCAACCCTCCGAATGAAAACATGATTACGGCCATCGCCATCAACATGCCAGCAAACCCCATCGGAAAGAAGCCTCCGTGCGCCCATAAATTGCTGACGCTTGCCTGTTCACCGCCGGTGTTGGTCAACAACAAATAACCGCCGAGTAAAATCATGCCGATCACCGCAGCTACTTTAATGATCGCAAACCAGAATTCTATTTCGCCGTACAAGCGCACGTTGGCAAGGTTGATGGCGTTGATCAACAGGAAGAACACTGCGACTGAAACCCAGGTTGGAATTTCCGGCCACCAGAATTGCACATAGATGGCAACTGCCGTCAACTCGGCCATGCTCACCAGAACATAGAGCGCCCAATAATTCCAACCGGAAAAGAAACCGGCAAAGTCGCCCCAGTATTTGTACGCAAAGTGGCTGAACGATCCGGCGACCGGTTCATGCACAATCATTTCGCCCAACTGACGCATGATCAAAAAGGCGATCATCCCGCCGATTGCATAACCCAGCACCATCGAAGGGCCAGCGATCTTCATCACGCCCGCTGATCCGAGGAACAAGCCGGTGCCGATTGCGCCGCCCAGCGCAATCAGTTGGATGTGCCGATTTTTCAACCCTCGCTGTAATTGACCGCAATGTCCTGTTTCCATTCGCGCACACTACAACAAGACGGGACGCTTGCCAAGTACAGGAACGTAAGGAATATAAAACCCGATCAGCGGGTATTACGGTGTTCGGTGTGAGGTAACAAAGGCACCGACTTCGTCGGCGGTCAGGTGGCCGTTCTTGATGCAGTCGCCGAGCGAAATGCCGCCGCGCCAGTTGGCGCAGAAGAAAAGCCCCGGCGCATGCGAACGAACAGCGTCAACACGATGCACTCGTTTGAGATGTCCGAAAGTGTATTGCGGAATCGCCCGCTGATGGCGGCTGATCTTCGTCCACAACGGCTTTTCGCGTATGCCGACCAACGACGTTAGATCGCGCTCGACCATTTCTTGCAAAGCGTTGTCGTCGCGTTTCGGTAATTCGGGCTGGAGCATCCCGCCGATCATCGTGGTTAGCACTGCATGCTTCTCGTCGGCACGATGCTCGAACATGCTGCTCGAAAACAACGCGCCCAGAATGTGTGCGTTTTCCCTGCTCGGCACAAGAAAGCCAAAACCGTCCAGCGGATGCGTTACGGCTTCACGCCGCCAACCGCTGATCACTATTGACAGCGGCGCATAGGGAATATCGCGCAACGCTTGCGCGGCATCGTCGGCCCACGGCGCTTTCAACGACGCCAGCAGCGTCGCCGCCGCGTCAGCGGGCGTGGAAAGCACCACGCTATGGGCGCGGTAAATCTTCCCCTCGCCGCCTCGCACTTCCCAACGGCCTTCAACATTGTTGGCGATAGATGTTATCCGGATGCCTGTTTCAATAATGCCGTTCGCAGCGACAATGCTGTGCGCCAGCGTGTCGGTCAGCGTTTGCATGCCGTTGTTGAACGAAAAACTTTTGGCGTTGTTTTTCGATTTCTCGCGTTGCCGCTTGCGCTCACGAGCGCCGAAAATCATTCCGCGAATCATTCCGCCGTAACGCTGTTCGAGCGCAAACAGTTTCGGAAACGCCGCCTGCACCGACAGTTGTTCCGGATCGCCCGCGAAGATGCCGGAGACAAACGGTTGAATCGCATAGTCGAGAAATTCTGTCCCAAGCCGCCGCCGCACAAACGCGGCAACACTTTCATCGATCTCCGGCGATGAACGCGCGATAAACGGTTCGCGCAGTAATCCGAGTTTTGTTCCGGTCGAAAACAGCGGCGTCGAAAAAAAAGCTGGCCCCGACATCGGCAACGGAATCAGTTGTCCGCCGCGCACGATAAAACGGCGGTCGGCGATTTTGCGTGCGTCGGCGCGTTGTTCACGAATTCCCAGCGCGTCAAGCAAGTCGTTAATTAGCGGCGTTGTATCCATTCCGCTGTTCGGCCCCGACTCCCACAACATTCCGTCAATGCGCCCGGAAGCAATAACGCCACCGGCGCGTGGCGCCGCTTCCAGCACACGAACGCGGCAGCCTTTTTCGGCCAGCCGGAACGCCGTCACCAGCCCGGAAACCCCGGCGCCGATAACGATTACATCATCCACTGCTTCATTGTTTGTTGTCCCCGCCGTTTTTATCTCGTCCATCATCGCTTCCCTTGAGTGTCAGACCGCATGAACAGGCGAGGTTTCTCGCCCCCGTCTTGCCCCTTTTGAAAGGGGGCTGCCGAAGAGTTTGCTCCCGAAATGTTTTTGGTCGGGGGCGGGCGGGGCTTGTTTCGGCACCTCATTACGGCATCGTTACCGGCAGCGCCAAATGCTCTTCTTGTTGTTGCGCCATCATGGCTTCCGCTTCAACGCGGGCGATGGCGAAACGGAGTTGTTGATGCGCCTGCGAATTCTCTGGAATCTGGGGAAGCAATGTGTTCCAGTACATTGCGGCAGCGTCGTACTCCTGCGCCTCGTATGCTGCGCCGCCCGCCAATTCAAGCGCCAGCGCGTTGTCGGGCGCCAAGGTCAGCGCCTTTTCGATCAATTCGCGGGGGCGTCCCCTGAGCACGCTGCCTTGCGCCATTCCGATTGCTTCGGCCAGTTCGCACAATACCGTCGCGTCGTTCGCCACTTTCGGCGATGCTTCTATTCCCGATTCGAATGCTTTTGTCGCTTCCTGAAAACGGTTCAAACTCATCTCATGGCGTCCCAGGATGATCCAAGCACGCGCATCGGTCGGATTGCGTTTCAGATGTTCTTGCAGTTGTTGATAAAAATTCTGCTCTGTCTGTGCGCTATCGGCAACGGCGTGCAAAGCGCCGACGCTGCCAACATTCAGATACAACCCGCCCGCCAGCAACGGCACCAACAACATCACGGAAACGCCGACAGCGCGTGTCGGCACGCACATCCGGTTTGTATTTGTTTCGCAATCACTGGTATCGTCCAGCAAGCGGCGGCTCAACTCGGCGCGTGCTTCTTCCAGTGCTTTGGTCGAAATCCGCCCGCACTGATAATCGAGCGCCAGTTGCGCCAACTCGTCCCGATAGATTTCGAGATTGGTGGTTTCACGATCCAGGCCGGCGCGAACCCCCGGCGCCGAAAATAATCTTGGCCCGATCCACGCCAGCGTCAATACCACCATCAGCACGGCCACACCGGCAAACAAATAAACCGCAAAAGAAACCATGGTAATACCCCTATCTCAACTTGTTTCTGCTGACCTCTAAATTTTCTCTACGCCGCTTTTTACATCGAGTTTTGCCGCCGCCGCCGCCAGCGCCGCCATGTTGATAATCCGCCGCACCGTTGCCGAGGGCGTCAGAATATGTATCGGCGCGTTGGCACCGAGAAGAATCGGCCCGATGGTCACGTTGTTGCTGCCGGTAATTTTGAGTAGGTTGAACGCGATGTTGGCCGCGTCGAGTGACGGCATCACCAGAAGATTGGCCGAGCCGGTCAGCTTGGCGTTGGGGAATACGGATTTCCGCACCATTTCACTGAGCGCCGAATCCCCCTGAATTTCTCCTTCGACTTCCAGTGACGGGTCGAGCGCCTGAATCAGCGGCAAGATGCCGCGCATTTTCTTCGCGGACGGGAAATCGCTGGTGCCAAAACTCGAATGCGACAACAGCGCCACTTTCGGCTCCAACCCAAAACGCCGCATTTCGCGTGCCGCCATCACGGTAATTTCCGCCAGCTGTTCCGACGTCGGGTCGGGGTTGATATAGGTGTCGGTGATGAATAAGGTCTGGCCTGGCAATATCAATCCGTTCATCGCTGCGTAACACTTGACGCCCGAACCCTGGCCGATAATCTGGTCGATGTAATACAAATTCAGCCCATATGTGGTTACCAGTCCACAGACCATTCCGTCCGCTTCACCGCGACGAACGGCCATTGCACCGATCAACGTCGGACGCCGCCGCGCTTCCAGCTTGGCGTATTCGGCCGTGACGCCTTTGCGTTGCGTCAGCTCGTAATACTCTGTCCAGTATTCATGATAACGGTCGTAATTTTCGGGGTTGATAATTTCGAAATCGCGCCCGGGTTTGATACGCAATCTGAGCTGCTTGATCTGCTGTTCGATCACTTGCGGACGACCGATCAGCGTCAGCTCGGCGAGTTTTTCATCGCGCAAAATCTGCACTGCACGCAACATCCGCGTGTCTTCGCCTTCAGCTAACACGATGCGCTTGGCCGCCGCTTTGGCAGCCCGGAACACCGGCTTCATAAGAAAACCGGAGTGATAAACAAATTGCCGAAGTTGTTGGTGGTACGCTTCGAAATCTTCAATCGGCTGCATCGCTACGCCCGAATCCATGGCTGCCTTCGCAACCGCTGGCGCAATTTTCAGAATCAGCCTTGGGTCAAACGGCTTCGGAATCAAATATTCCGCGCCGAAATGCAGGTTGTTGGTGTTGTACGCTTCTGCGACGACTTCGGAGTGTTCCTCCATCGCCAGATCGGCGATGGCATGTATGCAGGCGATTTTCATCGCGTCGTTGATCTGGGTTGCGCCGACATCAAGCGCACCACGGAAGATGAACGGGAAACACAAAACGTTGTTGACCTGGTTCGGGTAATCCGAACGTCCCGTCGCAATCACAGCATCGGGGCGCATTTCCTTGACGAGTTCGGGGCGAATTTCCGGCTCCGGGTTGGCCAGCGCAAACACCAGTGGGGTGTCCGCCATCGACGGCAACCACTCTTGCTTGAGCACCCGCCCAGCCGACAATCCCAGAAACACGTCGGCTCCCGGAAGAATCTCCTCCAGCGTTCGCTTGTCGGTTTTCTGCGCGAATTGCGCTTTGTGCTCATCCATTTCCACTTCACGGCCTTCATAAACGACTCCGTGAATATCGGAAATCCAGATGTTTTCGCGTCTGGCGCCGAGCAGCAAAAGCAATTTCAAGCACGACAGTGCTGCCGCTCCCGCTCCTGAGCAAACGATCTTGACGTCTTCGATTTTTTTATCGGCGACGCGCAAACCGTTGATCATCGCCGCGCCGACAATAATCGCCGTTCCATGCTGGTCATCGTGGAACACCGGAATTTTCATTCGTTGTCGGCAATGTTCTTCGATGTAAAAACACTCCGGCGCTTTGATGTCCTCGAGATTGATCCCGCCAAAAGTCGGCTCCAGGGCGCAAACCATCTCGGCCATTCGCTGCGGATCGGGTTCGTTCATTTCCAGATCGAAACAATCGACACCGGCGAATTTCTTGAACAAAACCGCCTTGCCTTCCATCACCGGTTTTGCCGCCAGCGGCCCGATGTTGCCCAGCCCGAGCACCGCCGTCCCGTTGGTAATCACTGCAATCAGATTGCCACGCGCAGTCAGCCGACGCGCTTCATCGGGGCTGGCGACGATTTCGTCGCACACCGCTGCAACACCCGGCGTGTACGCCAACGCCAGATCGCGTTGCGTTACCAGGGGCTTGGTTGACAGTATTTCGATTTTACCGGCCGGGCGGTTGCGGTGGTAATCGAGAGATGCTTGACGGATGCTATCGTCGGACATCATGACCTCTTAAGCAAACAATGGGGCAATGATAGCGGAAATCATCGGGCAGCCAAGAGTCTGCCGCTTGGCCTAGCGTAACGGTTGGTCATGCCTGTCTCGTTGCCGGAGATTGGGGGTCGGGGATTAGGGATTAGGAATCAGAGGGTTGCCGTGGTCATTGCGGGAAACCCGAAAAACCGCAAAGAACGCATAGAATAATTCTCATGTGGAGAACGCGGAAAAATTACGGGCGGCAGATTGCTGCTCTTATGCCGCCATCGCAGCGTCCTGCCCGTAGGGGAGGCACAATCTGTCTTCTGTTTTCGTAGCTTCGCGCAGAACGACGAATTCGGGTACGATGCGAATTTACGTTGCGCGTTATGAGCGCCAGGTGATGTCAATGACAGCAGAAAAAGCGGAAGCCGGGCAGGTGACACTGCCGCCCCGTCCGGTGGAAGAACTCGAAAGTGTGGTGATTCGTTTCGTCGGCGATTCAGGCGATGGGATGCAGTTGACGGGCAATGAGTTTTCTCGTGTAATCGCCCGATCCGGAAACGATTTCGCCACCCATCCAGACTACCCTTCCGAAATCCGTGCGCCGACCGGCACGCTGTTCGGCGTTTCGGGCTATCAGATTCAGTTTGCCTCGCGCCAAGTGTTCACCTCCGGTGATGCCCCGGATGTGCTGGTGGCGATGAACCCGGCAGCTCTCAAGACCAACTTCGCCGATGTCAAGCGCGGCGGTATCCTCATTGCCAACAGCGGCGCTTTCACCGAAGGCAATCTGGCCAAAGCCAACTATAAAAGTAACCCGCTCGAAGATGGCAGCCTCGACGGTTATCGCCTCTACAAGATCGACATTTCGGGGCTGACCGCGCTTGCGCTCAAGGAATCGGGGCTGTCCAAGAAAGAGATTGGTCGCTGCAAAAACTACTACGCGCTCGGCTTGATGCTCGCTCTCTACAGCCGCCCGCTGGGGAGGGAAGAAGAAGTCATTCGCAGCAAGTTCGCCAGGATGCCGGCGATTGCCGAGGCCAATGTGCTGGCTTTGCGTGCCGGTTATGCCTATGCCGACGCGACCGAGATGTTCGCCACCAGTTACAGGGTGCATTCTGCTCCCATCGCGCCGGGCAAATACCGCAGCCTGACCGGCAATCAGGCGACGGCGCTGGGGCTGGTGGCGGCTTCAGAGCTTTCCGGCGTGCCGCTGTTTCTCGGCTCTTATCCGATTACTCCGGCCAGCGACATCCTGCATGAGTTGTCGGGACTCAAGCATTTCAACGTCGCCACTTTTCAGGCCGAGGACGAAATCGGCGGCATCTGCTCGGCCATCGGCGCGGCCTATGGCGGTGCGCTGGGCTTGACCACCACCTCCGGCCCCGGCATGGCGCTCAAAACCGAGGCGCTCGGTTTGGCGGTGATGCTTGAATTGCCGCTGGTCATCGTGAACGTGCAACGCGGCGGCCCGTCCACCGGCTTGCCGACCAAGACCGAACAATCCGATTTGTTGCAGGCGGTGTATGGTCGCAACGGGGAATGCCCGATTCCGGTGATTGCTGCCAACTCCCCGGCGGATTGTTTCGACTGCGCTATCGAAGCCTTCCGCATCGCCGTGAAATACATGACGCCGGTGATCCTGCTGTCCGACGGTGGTATCGGCAACGCCGCCGAACCCTGGCGCATTCCCGATCCCGCCTCGCTGCCGAAGCTGGAAGTCGCGTACCGTACCGAGCCGAAGGGTTTTCAGGCCTACGCCCGAGACGAAAATCTGGTACGCGCCTGGGTGCGTCCCGGTACGCCCGGCATGGAGCATCGCGTCGGCGGGCTGGAAAAAGATTTTCTAACCGGCAATATTTCGCACGATCCGATCAACCACCAACGCATGGTGGAAGTACGCGCCGCAAAAGTCGAAGGCATCGCCAGGGATATTCCGCCGCTCGAAGTGACAGGAACAAACGAAGGTGACCTCCTCGTTGTCGGCTGGGGCAGTACTTACGGCGCAATCGTACAGGCGTGTGAGCAGGCGGTCGCAGAAGGCCGCTCAGTGGCGCATGTACATTTGCGCCACCTGAACCCGCTGCCGCCGAGTCTGGGCGATATCCTGAAACGCTACAAAAAAGTGCTGGTGCCGGAGATGAACCTCGGCCAACTCTCCCGTCTGCTGCGCGAGCATTACCTGATCGACGTCGTCAAACTCAACAAAGTGCAGGGCAGACCGTTCAAAGTGTCCGAGATTTACGACCGCATTCTGGAATTGTGCTAAGGAATTGTACTGAAGGGAACATTCATGACTGACTTGTCCGAAATTCGAGGACTGAGCAAAAAAGATTTCGAGTCCAACCAGGACGTGCGCTGGTGTCCCGGCTGCGGCGACTATGCCGTGCTGTCGCAAATCCAGAAGCTGATGCCGACGTTGGGAATTCCGCGCGAAAACTTCGTATTTATTTCCGGCATCGGTTGCTCCAGCCGGTTTCCTTACTACATGGAAACCTACGGCATGCACAGCATTCATGGTCGCGCACCGGCCATCGCTGGCGGGCTGAAACTGGCGCGGCCGGAACTGTCGGTGTGGGTCGTGACCGGCGACGGCGACGCACTCGCCATCGGCGGCAACCACTTCATCCACGCCATACGGCGCAACATCGGGCTGAAAATCATCCTGCTCAACAACCGTATTTACGGTCTCACCAAAGGGCAGTATTCGCCCACCACCGAGTTGAACAAAAAAACCAAAAGCACACCGCTGGGCAATATTGATCGCCCCTTCAACCCGATCGCGTTGGCGTTGGGAGCAGGCGCAACCTTCGCTGCCCGTACCGTGGACGCCGACCAAGCGCACATGGCGGGCGTGCTCAAACGCGCCGCTGCGCACGAAGGCACCGCCTTCGTCGAAGTGTTGCAGAACTGCCTCGTCTTCAATGACGGCGCTTACGACGCCATCACCGACAAAAGTGTACGCGACGATGCTCGCCTGTTGCTTGAACACGGCAAGCCGCTTATCTTCGGCAAGAACAGGGACAAAGGTGTGCGCTTGCGTGGCCTCAAGCCGGAAGTCGTCACCGTTGGTGAGAATGATGTGACAGAAGCCGAACTGCTCATGCATGATGAGACAGTCGCACATGGCGCTCTGGCTTTTCTCATCTCACAACTCGAAGCACCGAAATTTCCCGTTACGCTCGGCGTTTTCCGCGACGTTGACGAACTTGGCTACGAAAAACGTAACGAACAACTGCACACTGACACCCGCGCACACCGTGGCCGTGGAGAACTGTCCGCGCTTTTCAACAGCGGCGATGTCTGGACGGTTGAGTAGTTACCTCCCTCTCCCTGCCTCTTTGAAGAGGAGCAGGGAGAGAGGTCGGGGGGGAGGGTGAACCTCCGCCCAAAATCGCTGTGTGATTGGACGGAAAAAGACGCTGGATTCCCGCCCGAAACACGCGGGAATGACGGTGCTTCGTGCCTTTTTCAATAGCGCCGTGAATTCGCACACCGCACCAATTTAAACCACCCTCCCCCCCGCCCCACTCCCGCAAGCGGGCGCGGGGGGCGCCTCGTGCCGTTATCCCGGTATCCGCGTGAAAATGGTTTTTCTCCGTGCCTTCGTGTGAATCCTTCTCCGGAATTTCACGATGAGCCAAATTTAATGTGGAGCTTGAAGGATTTGGACTGATTCCATAAACCGGATTTCGTTGCGGCAAAAGAGAGGCTGGTCATTGAGCTTGACGGCGGCCAACACTTGAAACAGACGAGCTACGACCAGAGGAGAGCGCACTACCTGGAACGTCGCGGCTACCGCGTTTTCGCGTAAAAAAAGGGACGGGTTTGAAACCCGCCCCTATGAGGCTTGAACGTTGGAGTTCGCAAGCGCACCCCAAGCTATTTTGGGCTACGAGATGTGGCTCCTGATCTCCGCAACCAGCGCCTGCGCTTCTTTGCCCGGATCGTCGGCGAAAAGGATGCTGCGGCTGGCGTTGATCAGCAGGCCGCGGTGCTCGGAGGTAAGACCGTTGCGTAAAACCGCTTCGAGATCGCCGCCTTGAGCGCCGATGCCGGGCACCAGTATCACCATATCGCCGACTTCAGCGCGCACGTCGCGGATGATGTCGGGGACGGTCGCGCCGACGACCAGCATGCAGTTGCCTTGAGTGTTCCACTTCGTTGCGATACGGCGGGCGAGGTGTCGCCACAACGGCAGTGAAACGCCGTCAGCGGTCACGGTCAAATCCTGCAACTCACCGCTGCCGGGGTTCGAGGTATGGCAAAGGATAATCGCGGCTTTGTCGGGTCGCGCCAGAAACGGTTGCAACGCTTCGCCGCCGAGCCAGGGATGCAGCGTCACTGCATCGCAACCCAGCGTGTCGAAGAACGCGGCGGCGTATTGGGCGCTGGTGCTGCCGATGTCGGCGCGTTTGGCGTCGATGATCGTAAACACATCGGGCGCAACTTCACGCAGGTAATCCATCGTGTGTTGCATCGCTTCCCAACCGACAGCGCCGAGGGCTTCGTAAAACGCGCTGTTCAGTTTGTACGCGGCAGCGGTGTCGAGTGTCTGGTCGATGATCCAGCGATTGAACGCGAATTGCGGATGCGTTTCTTTTTGGAAACGCACGGGCAAACGTGAGAGTTCGCTGTCTAGCCCGACGCATAGCAGCGATTGCGAACGGGTGATGCGGGCGTTGAGTTTGTCGGTGATGTGCATGATGATGATGTTGTGTGATTGATTTGATTTCTGATTTCTGATTCCTGATTCGCTGGGTTTCGCTATGTACAACACAGTCACCTCAACCGCAGTTCTTCGCTCTACCCAGCCTACGCTGATAACCCCATCTCCTCCCTAACCCTCCCCCCGACCAAAATCTCTTCGGGGGCAGGCTCTTGAAGGGGAGGGAACAGGATTGTGGCCTTTGCGAGAGAGTCGTTTCTTCGCGTCTTCGCGTAAATCCACCACCCTCTCCCCCGCCCCTCTCCCGCAAGCGGGCGAGGGGAGCGCTCCGTGCCTTTCTCCGCGCCTCCGCGTGAGAAGGGGTTTTTCTTCGCGTAAGAAAAAGTTCATACGGAGAGGTGGTGAAATATCCGGATTAGTTTTCAACAGCGGTGGCGGTGATGCCGTTCTTCTCTGCCCAGGGCCACGGGTCGGCCAGCCAGTCGGCGACGATGGCTTTTTTCTTGTCGTCGAAATAGCCGCAACGCACGGCGGCATCAAGGATCGCGTCGAAGGTCAGCAAAGTGTGCGGTGTAACGCCGACTTCGGCAAATGCCTGCTGCGCTTCGGCGAAGTTGTAGCTGGTGATGCTCAAGCAGTCGGTCACGATGGCGCCAGCTTGACGCAACGCGGCAACACCGTCGAGGCTGGAGAGGCCGGTCGAGATGTGGTCTTCGATCAGCAGCACGCGCTTGTCGCGCACGTCACCGCCTTCGACACGGTTTCGTGTGCCGTGCGTTTTGGTTTGCTTGCGCACGAAAACGCTCGGCACGTTCCGCCGGTAAGCGAGGACGGAGCTGTGCGGAATACCAGCGGTTTCTACTCCGGCGATGATGTCGAATTGAAACTTGGACGATGCGACATAAGAACTGAGCGCGTCGATCAAAACATGCCAGGCTTGCGGATGGTAAATCAGGCTGCGGTTGTCAACGTAAACCGGCGAAATCAGCCCCGACTTGAAACGAAGCGGCTGTTCGAGCAGAAAAATGATCGCCTGAATACTCAGCAGATGTTCGGCCAGCATGGCGGTTGTGATCGGGGCGGGGTTATTTGACTTCATGGCAACGTTCCTTTTTGATTTGTTGAGCAAGTTGTGTGTTCCACATGGCGCCGGTGGCGCTCATTACGGCGTCGGCACCGGCATCACGGTAGGCGGCATCGTCGGCAGGCGTCAATACGCCACCGTTGCCAACGATGGCGAAATTCATGTTGTTCTCAGCACGAAGCGCAGCGAGTTTTTGCGTCATCGACAGCCCGGCCCAACGGATGGTCGCGCCGCAAATGCCACTAATGTCGCGCCCTGCGCCGGGCAGTGCTTGCTGCCCGTTCGCATCGACGACACGCGCTGACAAGGTGTTGATAGCGCAAAAGCCATCGACTTTGTCGGCCAGTGTGCGCACAAACGTCTGTAACGCGGCGGTGTCTTCAAAATACGCGAGTTTGAGCAGCAGCGGGCGATCGGTCACTTCTTTGCGAATGGCGTCAACGATGGCACTGATTTTTTCGGTATCGAAACACAACAACCCTTTTTTGCCTTCGTTGGGGCACGACAAATTGGCTTCCAGCACCGGCACGCCGGTTTCGGCAACCAGCCGAGCGGCGCGTGCGTAATCGGCGATTTGCGCAACGCCTTCACCGCTTCCCTGAAAACTGCCGATCAACACTTGCCCGGGTTGTGCGCTACGCAACGCGGCAACCATGTCGGGTTGCCAGACCTCCGGCGGTTGCGATGGCACGCCGAACGAGTTGGTGATCGAGCGCGGCGCACGGTCTTTTTCGCAAGCGTGCGCGACCAACGTTTGTCCGAGAGACAAATCGCCGCTGCATTCAATCGCCAGCGTGTTTGGAAACGGGTGGCAGGGAGTCGCTTTGCTGCGCACGGTTTTATAGACGCACAAATCAAAGCCGTGCGCGAACGCGGCGGCGACGAAACGGCTGTTGAGCAAGGGGCCCGCCGGAATGCCGAAGGTGCTGTGTACCGGAATGCCGAGAAAACGCTCACGCGGCGCGGCATCGGCGGGTGCGGTTTTGGCTGTTGATGCAAACGACCCAAACGGCCCGTGCGCGTAATTGTCCTCGTAACTTAGCAACGGATCATAAAACGGCGGCGTTGCCATGAATGTTTTCCTTTGCAATGTTCGGTACGTTCAGCAGCGGCAAGCCCAGCGCACGGCGACCGTTGTCGGTGGCGATGCGCACGAGTTCGTCGAAATCGGTGTAGCGGCAACCGGCGGCAAGCAGCGACAGTTCGCGCCACATGTCGCCTTCGCAGAAGGGTACCATTGCATCGCTGATGTTATCGGTACCGATGGCGACCGTCACGCCAGCCGGGATCATTTCGTCAATCGGCGTCAAAGCGTTGTGCGCAGGGCCGATGAATTCCGAACGCGGCGTATCGATCCAGGCCATCGGACACGCAATGGTCATCACGCCGGAATCGCGCATTTTTTCATAGAGGCGGACTCGGTATTGTTTGGCGTGAGCCGCAATCGAGATGCCGTGGATGGCGACGACGCGACCCTGCATGCCGTGTTCAACGGTTTTGTTGCACAACTGTTCGGTTTCGTGTTCGTGTGGATCGTTGAATTGATCGACGTGAGCGTGCACCATTTTATTCATCGCTTTGGCGACGCCGAGCACGATGTCGAGCGCTTCGTCGCCACGTCCGAAATCGCGTTCGTCGCGTTTGGGCAACGCACCGATGATGTCCACCATTTCGGCGCCGCGATCAAACCATTCGCGGGCGTCCGGGGCGATCACGCCTTTAAGCGTCTGATTGGCGTAAAGCACGGTGATGTCGTCGCGATACAATTCGCGGGCGCGTAGTGCGCCGCGAATGGCGCGGTCGCCAGCAGCCGGATCGATATCGACGAAGGAACACATCGCGGTGACGCCTTGCGTAATCATCAGTTCGATGGTTTGGCAGAAGCGGCCATAGTAGTCCTCAACGGACGAGTTGCGCTTCATCGCGTCGATGGCGTCCCACTTGCGTTCCAGCGTTTGCGTGCAATAAATTTCGAGCATGTGCGCGTCGAGCGTGAAAGCGCGGTCGGCATGAGCGTGTGCGTTGACCCAGCCGCCGTGTTGATGGATGAACGGCTCGATCAGAGTGCGCAAGGTGTTCGGAGAGGGCGAAGATTGCATGGCGTGACCTTTAGTAAAACAGCAGTTAATCGGTATAAACAGAACTGAACGATAGAACTGAGCGAGTTAAAAAAAATCCCCCAACGGGGGATTTCATAAAACAGAACGGCTCCACAAAGCGCGGTCACGGAAAACAACATTTTCTCGAATTCGTGGCGTTGGCAAGGTGCAGAGCATCGTGATCAAAAGGCCAGGATTACAAAAAGCATATGCGAAAAAAAACCAGCACACGCGCTGGAATCGTATTATACCCGAATTTTTGGGCGTGAGCAGATGTCAGAGATCGGATGTCAGATGTCCCTCTGTCATTCAAGCACGGGTGTCATCCTGATGAGGAAAGCCCGTCTTTGCTTCGATGCGCTCGCAATGACGGAGTCCTGATATCTGACATCTGCTCTCTGCCACCTGAATCAGGACAACGTGCCGGGGGGAGTTTCCATCAGTTTTTTACGCCGCCAGCGGACGGTCAGCCAGATGCCGAGCAACACGAACGGGATGGTGGCGGCTATCGTAATGTCAACATCAATCGGGACGCCCAGACGCGCCAACGCTTTGTAGCCATAACCAAGCAAACCGGTCAGGTAATATCCGATGACGACAATCGACAAACCCTCGACCATTTCCTGCAAGCGAAGCTGTAGTTTGACGCGCTGATCCATCGACGTTAAAAGTGAGCTGTTCTGCTCCGCCAGCGCCACATCGACGGTCGTGCGCAACAAGGTGGCGGCGCGGGCGACTCGCTGCGACAGGCGTTCCAGCCGTTCGTGCGCGGCTTCGATGGTGCGCATGGCTGGGGAAAAACGGCGTTCCAGAAATTCGCGGATGAGCGGCAAGCCGTCGATCCGCGTTTCGCGCAATTCCTCCAGCCGGTGTTGCACCAGCGCGTGGTAAGCGCGTCCCGCAGAGAAACGGTAAGAGGATGATGCTGAAATGTGTTCGGTTTCACCGGCCAGTCGCATCAGCTCTTTCAGAATTTGCTTGTCGCGTTCGTGGTCGGTGTCTTGCGACATCGAAGCGGTAAGATCGCTGAGATGCTGCTCCATCCGGCTCAGTTCTTGCGTCAGAGAGCGCATGCGCGGGAAACCGAGAATGGCCATCGCCCGATAGGTTTCGATATCGAGCAAATGTTGCACCAGACGCCCTGGCTGATGGCCGGTCGGGTTGTGATCGCGCACAAGAATGCGCGAAAAGCCGCCCTGGCATGCTAAAAAATCACTGAACACGCTGGCGTTGCCGCTGGACACTTCGGAACCGACGAGATTTGCCGTTCCGAATATCTCATGCAGTTGCTCCAAAGAACGTGCAGGAGCACTCGCCGGTTCGAAAGCGATTTGGGTGGCGACTAGAAGATCGCCGGGAATGCCGCCCAGCGATGTGGTCAGAAGCAGTGTTTCGAGAGCGTCTGAAAAAGGCTCGTAGAACGCGCCCGAGATGAAAAATGTGTATGTCGAGAATTCCTGATGCCGCTCCCATTTCAGCGACATTGTTTCGCTGCAACGTGTGCTGAAGTGCGCCGCGTTATCGAGCACCGGCGCGGCGACTCCAAAATGTTGGCAAAGACGCACAACATGCTCGTGCATTTTTCCGGTTTTTGATGGCTCCGAAACCATGACCAGATGTATGACACGTAATGGCGGCTGAACGTTTTCGTAGGGACGTGCGTGAAACTCGCGGTCAAGTGTGTCCCGTAGCGGATAAATGTTCAGTTCCCTCAGAGGGGGCGTTGCGCGGTCAGCAGGGTCGTTCATGAAGGGGTTTTGTTGAAAAACGGCAATCGATCATTGTGACACAGATAAATAGTGAGCCGCAAAGAATATCTCACGCGAGGCGCGAAGCTGCGAAGAAAACAAACCCCCGGAGGGTATTTCGCCGTTTTGTTGTTTTATCCAGGCTGCGATTTTCGCGGCTTGTGCGGCGCGTGGGCGAACAGTACGTCGTAAGCGGCATCCGGCAGCACGCGCAACAATTTTCCGACAAGCATCATTGGCCAAGGGAAGGTGTAGCGACGCTTTTTTTGTGCAATCGCCCGTACCATCAGGTCGGCGGCTTCGGAAGCGGAAATCAGGAACGGCATCGGGTACGGATTGTTCGCGGTCATCGGTGTGGCAATGAAACCGGGGCACAAGGTGACGACGGCGATGCCGCTGCCGCGCAAATCGACCCGCAGGCTTTCAAGGTACGAAATGGCGGCGGCTTTTGAGGCGGAATAAGCGGAGGAACCGGGCAAGCCGCGAAAACCGGCGACGCTGGCGACACCGACCAGCGTGCCGTGCTTGGCATCACGCATTGCGTCGATGAACGGATGGAAAGTGTGGACGATACCCATCACGTTGGTGTCAAACACTTCCCGGAAAACAGGCAGATCGGAATCGCCTTCGCCGCCGGTGATGGTGCCGTGTGAAACGCCAGCGTTGGCAATCACTATATCGGGGACACCGACGGAAGCGAGGAAATGCTGCGCGGCGCGTTGCAATGTTTGCACGTCGGCGACATCGCCTTCGTAGATGTGGATGGGCGAGGATGCGGTGGTGGTGAGCGACTCTTGTAAAGATCGTAGTCGATCGCGCCGACGCGCAAAAAGACCGAGCGTAGCGCCCGTTTTTGCGTATCGATATGCAAGCGCCTCTCCCAATCCGGAAGAGGCGCCTGTGATAAAAACATTCACGGCAGGCAACACTATTTCTTTTTGGCGCCCTTGCGTGCGATCGCAATCACTTCGTCAACGACGCCGAGTACTTGCGAAGCCGAACCGATTCCGTCGGTATTGATTTCGTAGCGACCGTTGACGTAAAAACGCGGCACCGACTGCACTTTATAGCTTTCCACTTTTTTGTCAGATTGCATCACTTTGCTGTTGACGGCAAACGAGTCGTACATTTCCTCCAGCTTCTTGCGATCGACGCCTTTCTTTTCTGCCCAATCGAGAAAAGTTTTTTTGTCGCCCAGGTTGATTCGCTCGTTCTGCAACGCTTTAAAAACATCGCCCGACAACCGGCTTTCTTCGCCGATCGCATCGAGCGCATGGAAGGCGCGCGCCATGGCGCTCCATTGGGCTTGCCCCCAACTCACCGGAATCTTGTAGAAGACAACATCGTCAGGAAGTTTCTTTTTCCATGCGTCAACTTGCGAGTTGAGGTTGGCGCAATGGCCGCACCCGTAGGAGAAGAACTCGATCACTTCGATCTTGCCGTCGGGCACTTCTGTCGTTTGCGGTGCAATTTGTCTGAACTCTTTGCCTTCGGTAGCGGCGGCAAAGGCGCTCGACGACAGCGATAAAACAGCGCATGCAAAAACACTTAACAGCGCCGTCAGCCACGAGCGGCACAAAAAAACCGGATGAACAATTTTCATGAAAACTCCTTGTTGAAACAAAAATGAGATTAAGATGAAACAAAGGTGAAATAAAGGTCAGGGCGGGTTTTTCCCACAGCAATATCCATCATAACAAACTTTTTGGACACCCCACACGGCGGTTACGCAAAATTGCAGTGCCTCGACTGAAGCACGAAAAACACAAAAAAAGCGCGAAAGTGTTGTGGTTTAAATGGTGCTTTGGAAGCGATAACAACCGTTTTTTAGTGACGCTTTTTCGTTGCCCATCTCCGCCATGCTGATCTCATTATTGCCGGACGACGGCAACGTCGAATTTACGCTGCGTCAATTCGGTTTTCATCCGCCCGGTTTGTTCGGCGCTGTCATAGGGGCCGACCCGTACCCGATAAAAAACGCCGCGCCCGGGAGCTTCGCCTTTTTGAATGCTTGCTTCCCAACCGTATAGCGCCAATTCGGCCTTGCGATTGTCGGCGTCTTCCTGCCGCGAAAACGAACCGACTTGCAACCAGTAAATTTCCTTGGGTTTTGTGGAAGTTGCTGTCATGGGGGGCGATGTTGAGGTCGCAGCGGAAATAGGCCGTGCGGAAGTGTTTTCCGTAGCCGACGCGATGGCGGTCGTGCGCTGCTCGGGCGGTCTTGCGGGCGTGGCTTTGTCGTTTCCGGCGGTGGCGTTGCTGCCCTCCGGCAATACTTTGTAGAAATCGAAGCTCGGTTTATCGCCAGGTTTATCGTTTGCCTTGCCATTGCCGGTTTTTGCCGCCGATGCGCTGTCGGAAATACGCTGGTTGACGATGGGCTTGTCCTTGGAGGCGAATAGCTCGACGACGGCGTTGCCACCCAATTTCCAGGCCGCCGTCAGCGCCATTACCAAGCCGGTAACGATGCCGAGAAAAATTCCGGTGAATAATATTCCCCAGCGAAAAGGAGTTTTCTTGCTTTGAGCCATCGTGATTTACCTTAAAAACTTACATTTCATCGGGCGCTTCAATACCCAGAACCGCAAGCCCATTGCGTAGAGTCTGGCCTACAGCAACGACCAATGTCAACCTTGCCCGCCGAAGCTGGGCGTCATCCACCAAAAAACGCTCGGCATTGTAATAGCCGTGGAACTCACCGGCAAGCTCGCGTAAATACGCCGTGATATGGTGTGGTGCCAGTTCACGAGCCGCCACCGCCATATCCGCCGGAAAATCGGCAAGATGGCGCAACAAGGCTTCTTCGTGCGGGCGCGTGAGCAAGGTCAAGTCCGTTGCAGGCAGCGCAGACGCAACATCGTCAAAAGACTGTTGTGCCTGACGCAACACCGACATCACACGAGCATGCGCGTATTGGACATAGAACACCGGGTTTTCTTCGGCCTGTGAACGCGCCAGATCGAGGTCAAACACGAATTCGGTATCGGCTTTTCGCATGGAGAGGAAGAAACGCACCGCGTCACGCCCCACCTCGTCGATCAAATCGCGCACAGTGACATAGCTTCCGGCGCGTTTGGAGATTTTCACCTCCTCATCGCCGCGCATGACCGTGACCATTTTGTGCAACACGTAAGCGGGATAATCCTTCGGGATGCCGAGATTCAACGCCTGCAATCCGGCGCGAACCCGGGCAATCGTGCCGTGGTGATCCGTGCCTTGAATGTTGATCGCCTGCGTAAAGCCGCGCTCCCACTTGGTGATGTGGTAGGCGACATCAGGAACGAAATACGTGTAATGACCATCGGCCTTGCGCATGACGCGATCTTTGTCGTCGCCAAAGTGGGTGGTGCGCAGCCACAAAGCGCCGTCTTGTTCAAACGTGTGCCCTGACGCGACGAGTTTTTGTACCGTCGCCTCAACACGGCCATCGGTGTACAACGAGCTTTCGAGATAATAATGATCGAAGCACACACCAAACGCCTTCAAATCGGTATCTTGTTCCTGGCGCAACGCGGCAACGGCAAAACGACGCACACTGTCCTGATCGTCGATAGCGCCGGCGTTTTGATCCAGATAACTTTGGGCAATCTCGCGGATGTAATCGCCCTGATAACCGCTTTCGGGAAATGCCACCGTTTCGCCGCGCAGCTCGTGCGCACGCGCCTGCACCGACAACACCAGATTATGAATCTGCTGACCGGCATCGTTGTAGTAAAACTCACGCGACACGGCAAAGCCCTGCGACGACAGCAGATGGGCGATGGCGTCTCCCAGTGCCGCCTGACGGCCATGTCCCACATGCAGCGGCCCGGTCGGGTTGGCGGAAACGAATTCAATGATGACGCGCTGACCGTTGCCGCTTTGCCCGTGACCAAACGCCGCCCCTTCCTCAAGGACGCGACGAACAATGGACACACGCGCAGCCTGTGTCAAAAACAGATTGAGAAAACCGGCACCGGCGATTTCATGGCGTTCAACATGCGGCGAAGGCGGCAAGGCGTTTTGCAGTTGTTGCGCGAGTTCACGCGGATTTCTTTTCAAGGCACGCGCCAGCACCATCGCGGCGTTACACGCATAGTCACCATGCGCGGCCTGCTTCGGGCGCTCGACGACAATACTGCTGCATATGCTGTCATCGGCCTCCGGCGCGACCTGCTTGATCGCGGCCAGCAGCCATTCTCTTAATTCGGTTCTCAAATCGTTCACGTGCGTATTTATTAGGAATTTCAAGGATTGGAATTATACCTTCGCTGCCGTATTAGTCAGGAATCAGGATTATTTTCACGCGGAGACGCGGAGAAAAACCACCTCACGCGGAGGCGCGGAGGGGCGGAGGGTGGAAGAGCCGCGCATCAGGAATCAGAGGTCAGGAATCAGGATTATTTTCACGCGGAGACGCGGAGAAAAACCACCTCACGCGGAGGCGCGGAGGGGCGTAGAGCGGAAGAGCCGCGCATCAGGAATCAGAGGTCAGGAACCAGGTTTATTTTCACGCGGAGACGCGGAGGGGCGGAGGGCGGAAGAGCCGCAAAACTCGGGGGTTCGGTCGCGTGCGCTTTCGAAGAGGGCAAATTCTTCATCGGTCAGCTTGACCTTGCGGCCTATTTCGGCCAGCAACGAACCCAGCTTGACCCGGCCTTGCGGCTTCACCACAGACGCCAGAATGTCGCGTATTTCGGCCTCGATGCTGCGACCGTGTTGAGCGGCTCTCACGCGGATGGCGCGATGCACCTCATCGGGCACATTTCGGACGGTAACGGACGACATCTTGTAAAACCTTTCTTTGATGCGGATTTTTGCATTCGCATTCTATCGAACTGCAATTAATGCAGCAATCCTTGCCCATTGGAGTGAGCGTTCTTGCCGGATGGCAGGGGTGCGCACCGTGCCTTTCTTCGCGTCTTCGCGTGAGGAAAAGAATTTTGACGGCGGATGACGCCGCTTACGAACGAGAGAACAAGGTCGAACCACCGAGTTCTGCGGCTCTTCCGCCCTTGCCTTTTTGCACGCACCGTGCAGAATCCACCACCCTCTCCCCAGCCCTCCCCCGCTGGGAGCTACGCCGTGCTTTTTCAACGGAGTCGTGAATTCATACACCGCGCCTTCGCGTCTTCGCGTGAGATAAAACCTCCGCGTCTTCGCGTGAGAAAAACCTCTCCAATCCCTCCGCGTCTCCGCGTCTCCGCGTGAATCCTTCCCCGGAATTCCGTGAAGAACCCCTGTTTCAGGATCACAACTGAAGCGGATCGACATCAATGGCCCAACGCACTTGCTTTGTCCGGAGGGCGTTGAGTTCTGGTCGCCATGCCATCAAAAATCGCTGTAGCGCCCGACGCTGGTGGCTTTGTACGACGATTTGGGCGCGGTGGTATCCGGCGCGTCGTACCAGCATCGCCGGGACAGGCGGATAAATGCGAACAATGTTCCCGGGGTTGTCGCATTTGAGCGCCTGCCGGTGTGCGTCGCGTAAAAAAGTATGGAGAAGATGTTCATCCCGCGCTTCGGCGGCCAGCAGAGCCAGCGTTGTAAACGGCGGCAAATGCGCGGCGCGGCGCTCGTCGAGCAAGGCGTTCGCAAAGCCATCGTAATCATGACGGACAAGGGTGTCGTACAAAGGATGGTTTGGAAAGTCCGTCTGGACGATCACTTCGCCCGCAAGAGCGCTGCGACCTGCCCGTCCCGCGACTTGGTGCAAGAGCGCGGCCAGCCGCTCCGTGGCGCGAAAATCGGCGCTGTACAGGGCGTTGTCCGCACCGAGGACGCCGACCAGCGTGACGCGCGGAAAATCATGCCCTTTGGCAAGCATTTGGGTGCCGATCAGGATGTCGATTTGACGGTCGGCGATTTGACGGTGAAGCGCACCAAAAGCATGACGGTGGCGGGTGCTGTCGCGGTCGATCCGGGCGATGCGGGCGTCCGGGAACGCTTGTGCCAGCGCGGCTTCGAGTCGCTGGGTGCCGTGACCGATCGGCAGAAGGTCGAGGTTGCCGCACGAGGGGCAGCGTTCCGGCGCACGCTGTGTGTGACCGCAATGGTGGCAACGCACCCGCGCCGGTTTTGTGTGCAACACGAGGCGCACGGAGCAGTTGGGGCATTGCGCTTCCCAGGTGCAGGCGCTGCATTTGAGCGAGGGCGAAAAACCGCGCCGGTTGATGAAAACAAGCGATTGTTCGTTGCGGGAAAGCCGCTCTTCGATGGCGCTCCACAGCGCCGGTGAGATGCCGTGGCGACGGGGATCGTCCGCCACCTTGCCGGTAGCGCCTGGTTTGTCGCGGTGGGTGGCGGGCGTTAAAAGCAATTGCGGCAATGCTGCCTGCGGATCGGCGCGTTGCTGAATACGCAGGTGTTGGTAACGCCCCGTTTGCGCGTGGTGGTAACTTTCCAGTGATGGCGTGGCGCTGCCCAGCACGATTGGAATCTGACGAAGATGGGCACGCCAGACGGCAAGGTCACGGGCGTGATAACGAATGTTGTCTTGTTGTTTGAACGAGGGATCGTGTTCTTCATCCACGACAATGAGCGCCAGCTTCGGCAGCAGCGTGAACACCGCCAACCGGGTGCCGAGCACCAAAGAAGCCCGCCCTTCGGCGGCGCGTTGCCAGTGGTACAAGCGTTCACCGTCGGGCAGACCGCTGTGCAAAAGCGCGGTGTCGACGCCCGGCAGCCGCGAGTGAATGCGTGCCAGAAATTGCGGCGTCAGATGGATTTCCGGCAGCAGCACAAGCACTTGCTTGCCCTGGGCGATAAGGTCACGCGCCAGCGTGAGATACACCTCGGTTTTGCCACTGCCGGTGATTCCCTGCAAAAGGAACGGTTGAAAGCCCCCAAGCGCCGCTTCAACGGCATGGACGGCGGCGCGTTGTTCATCGCGCAGCGGCGGGAAAGACGCTGCTTTGGCGGGATCGGCGGATGTCAGCCACCCGGCAGCAAACCAATGGCGGAGGTATTTTTTCTGGGAGGCCGTGCCCTCTTGCTGCTGCGCAATGCTGATGGCGTCACCGGCTTTCACGATCTCCCATAAGGCACGCCAGGCCGGAGCTGGGCGTTGACCGAGTTGTGCGGCATGGGCGCTCAACTGCGTGTAACCCGCTGGAGTCAGCACGAGCGGTTGGGCGGTGGTTTTGGGAAGCGTTGGTTGTGCCGACAGCGGAGGTGCCGCCAACGAAAACGCCAAACCGAGCGACGATTGATAGTAATCACTCACAAAGGTTGCAAGGCGCCGAACATCGTCGGGCAGCGGCGGTTGCAGATAGACGGTTTCAAGAGAGAGCAATCGGGAAGCGTCAATTTCGGTGTGGGACGACAGGCCGACAACAACGCCGACATGTTTTCGTCCGGCCAGTGATACCTGAACCAGACTTCCGGGTAGAACGGTTTGAGTGGGCAGAATCCGGTAATCGAAGGTTTGCGATACCGCGACTGGCAGCGCCACATGAGCGATGGTGGGCGCTTCCGCTCCGGTGGGAGGGGGGATAGATGGCGAGAAGACGGGCATGACGGACATGGAACGCGGCGCTCAAGTTGTGGATAACTTTGTGAGAAACTTGGTTATCGCTTTGCCACTCAACAACGGAATAAAAATGGCGACACCCGTTGCCACCTCTGCTTTTTAATAAAAAAAGTTTAAAATCAATGAGATGCAGACTTACCTTAAACCAAAGCCCGCGATAGTCGCGCTAATTCGGCGTGGCAACCGCGATGTGAATAACTTGCACAGTTCGACGCCTTTGGCGCGTGGCGAAGTCCTCACTACTCCGTAAACCGCGTCTGGCTGTAACTCGGGGGGGCGCTGGTTCAAATGCAACTGCTTTTCCTCTTTCGCTTCAGCGAGTATGGCGAAAAGCCCTTTGCCATAACGCTGCGCGTCCCTCCTTCCTCCGCAAGCGGGGGAAGGAGTTTTGCGACAACCCCTTGAAGGGGAAGTAAAAGCGTCCTTTCCTACAAGGAGAGGCTTAAAAAGCAGCTTAAGCCTGACGCATCTCGCGTGACACCCGATGCACCGTCTCCACCAGTACTCCAACATTTTCCGGCGGCGTTTGCGGCACGATTCCATGCCCCAGATTGAAAATATGTCCCGGCGCCGAACCGGCGGCACGAACCACAGCCTCGGCAGCGCGGGCAACCGTTTCAGGGTCGGTCAGCAACGTCATGGGATCGAGATTGCCTTGCAGGGCGACGCGCTGGCCGACAGTTTGGCGGGCTTTCGCCAGATCGACCGTCCAATCGAGGCCGAGTGCGTCAGCGCCGCTGGCCGCCATCTCGTCAAGCCAGACGCCGCCGCCTTTGGTGAAAAGAATCGTCGGGACTTTTTCCCCGGCAGCATTGGGTTTCAGCCCTTCCAGCACGTGGCGCATCGCGGCCAGTGAGAACATCCGGTATTCTGCCGCCGGCAACAGTCCGCCCCAAGTATCAAAAATCATCACGGCATCGGCGCCGGAGGCGATTTGTTCGTTCAGATACGTGGTCACGGCTTCCGTGTTGACGTCGATGAGTCGCTGCATCAGATCGGGACGCCGGTAAGCGAGTCGGCGGACATTGGGGAAGCCGTCGCTGCCGCCGCCTTCAATCATGTAACATGCCAGCGTAAACGGGCTGCCGGAAAAACCGATCAATGGTACGCGATCGTTCAGCGCTTTTTTGATTTGCGTCACCGCATCGAAAACGTAGCGCAGCTTGTTCATGTCAGGAACCGTCAACGCCTCAATGGCGGCATCCGAATCCATTTTGCGCTCAAAGCGCGGCCCTTCACCGGCAGCGAACGACAAGCCCAGTCCCATCGCGTCGGGAACCGTCAAAATGTCGGAAAACAAAATCGCGGCGTCGAGCGGAAAACGCTCCAGTGGCTGCAAGGTGACTTCGGTCGCCAAAGCCGGATTCATTGCCAGTTGCATAAAACTGCCGGCCTGAGCGCGCGCCCTGTTGTATTCGGGCAAATAACGTCCGGCCTGCCGCATCAGCCAGACAGGAGTGTGGGAAGTCGGCTCACGGCGCAGAGCGCGCAAAAAAGTGTCGTTTCGAATCATGGCTCCGTCTTTTCCGGAAAAGGTTTTCGCTTCTGGCGTCTGGATGAACGCCCGGGGTTACGTCAGGGACGCATTGTCGCCCAAGCTGGCGCTACAGGCAAATGGGGGATGAAAAGAAAAGCGGTTGAAGCGTGGCTGGAATTCCTTTTTCCCCGGGGAAATTGGCAAAGCGATCCACCAAAAAGCAGAGATTGAAGATGGCGGCGCGGCTAAGATGAACGAGCATGGCAAATGCACGGGTATGGCAAAGGCAAAAAAACCAACAACCGCACTCTTTGTTCAGGTAAACGCAAGAAACGCTTGCATCCGCCCGTCAAGTTGATGTCTAATCTTGGGGAGTGTCCCTATCTGCCTGTTCCGATGACTTTTTTGGCATTCCGGGCGTTTTTTTTTGAAAATACTTTTAGGAAGGTGACCATGTTTTCACGCGCTTTCTCACAAATCGGTTTATTGTTGGCGGTTTTCGCTGCGGTGTTTATAGTGGGCTGTGGTGGTGGTAGTGGCAGTCCGAGCGATCGGTTTGAGGCGCGCCTCACCGAATCAAGAATGTCTTACGGGCCGATTGAATTGGAGATTATCGGTGGCCGTGCGCCTTATATCATCAGAACGAACACGTCGGCCATTGAGCTTCCGAGAGAAACAAATTCCAAGACTGTTTATGGTTTTGTTTATCCGGTTATAGATGATGGAGTAGGCGTCGTTTTTGTCGAGGACAGAAACCACAGGGAGGTGAGCGTCTCTTTCGAGCATGTCGCAGCGACATTCGAACCTCCGACATTGACGGTAACGGCCACCAGTAATACAGGGTGCACGACAGGGACAGGCGGTGATTACACCCAGATCTGTGCTGGCTCTCCGGGTATCGCCGAACTGCTGCTCAATGCTCCTGGCGGCGTGCTGGCTAACGAGCCGGTTCAGTTCAACGTCTTGCAGGGGAATTACCAGATTCGGGCGGACGACAGTTCCGCTTGGGGGACTTCCGTCGTGATGAGGACAGACAGCGCAGGAAAAGCGCAGGTTGCCATTCAAACCACCCCTGGCGTCTCAACGCATACAGCCACAATCGGTGCGAGGGCAGACGGCCTTACTCTCAACACCTCGTTTACCATTGTCGGCGCCAATTTCCAGATGTTGCCGACGTCGGCATCATGGACTTCTGCGGGAACGACCTGCCCGTCGAGAACGGCTTCTTTCTCGCTTTATGGAGGGACGCCGCCCTATTCGCTGCAGACGACACTGGGGACGCTTAGCACATCAAGTGTGGCCGCAATTGGCGGATCCGTAACGCTGACAGTGGCGGTATGTGGTACTGGTCAATTGACGGCGCGCGACGCAGTGGGAAGCACCATTACGGCAGCGATCAGCTATACGGCATCGACAACCACGGAGCCGGAGCCGGAACCGCCAGTCGTGGCATCATCTCTTACGCCACCCAGCTGGGGCACTTCGACTGCTCGAGTAACGTGCGACGCCAGTACGGTCTTTGGGTTGAGCGTGACGGGGGGGACGCCGCCTTATTCGGTCACCGTCCTTCCTATGGGGTCAGTTGCGACGGCAACGATGATAGCGGCAACGCTGTGGCAAGTAGAATTCTCCGCCGCACCGGCGCTGGGATCCAACTTCTCGATCTATGTGGTAGATAGTAAAGGGCAGACGGCAACAGCGCCGAGGCTTTACTGTATAGGTGCCTAGGTAATTAAGCGTGTTGAAGCTCTCAAAAAACGGCGCCTCAGGGCGCCGTTTTTTGAGGCGAACGGGATCAAGGAGCAATCAGCCCTTCGGGAATATTTTTCAAGGCTTTTCCACCATTGTTTACGCAGGGATAGCCAACGCTTGATTTCTGAATTTCTGCTTGCACGAAAGGGGCAGGTTCTTTCTTTTTTCTGCCACAGTGAGGCCATGATTGATGGCGACAATAATGGACAGGTGTTTTTCGACCTTTTGTCGCAAAAACATTCGTTACCCATCGGGCAAAGGCTTTCTCTATAATGAACGCTTTCACGTACTTTCAAAAGAGATGTTTCTCATGTTGCGTTTTTTAGTTGTTTTCATTGTTGCTTTGGCTTTATCGTTGACGGGTGTTATTACGCAGGCGACTTCCCCCATCCAGACAGGGAATACGGCGCTGCCTTCTCCCCCGATTCCCGCTGTTGTTCCGGCGCCGACAGTTGCTGCATCGTCATACATTCTTTTTGATATGGCGAGTCATCAGGTGTTGTTGGTTGCCAATGCCGATGAGCCACGAGAACCGGCATCGCTGACTAAATTGATGACGGCGTATCTGGTTTTTAACGCGTTGCGCGATAAATCGATTCGTCTCGATCAGAAGGTCTCGATTTCAGAACGCGCCAAGAGCGCGATTGGTTCAAGAATGTTTGCCGACCCGCGAGTGCCGGTGAGCGTTGATGAATTGCTGCATGGAATGATTATCCAGTCGGGGAACGACGCTTCGATCGCGCTGGCGGAGTTGATCGCGGGCGATGAAGCGACTTTTGCAGCAATGATGAATGTGCAAGCTCAAAAAATGGGAATGATAAAGACACATTTCGTCAACAGCACGGGCTTGCCGGATCCCCAGCATTATTCGTCTGCGGCAGATTTGGCAAAACTGGCGATGGCGTTGATCCGTGATTTTCCAGAGTACTACCCTCTTTACTCGCAAAAAGAATACCACTATAACAACATCACGCAGAAAAACCGCAACCGACTGTTAACCACAGACCCTTACGTCGACGGTGTCAAAACAGGATTTACTGAAAGCGCTGGCTGGTGCTTGATCGCGTCGGCAAAACGTGGCGAACGGCGTTTGCTCTCGGTCGTTCTCGGGGCGGCTTCCGATGCTGCTCGCGCTTCGGAAAACCAGAAGCTGTTGAATTGGGGTTATCAGGCGTTTGATGTGGTGCAGTTGTATCCCGCCGGTCAGCCGGTGTCGAAGTTGCCGGTGTGGAAGGGCAGCGCGCCGGAAGTCGCGGCGGGTTTTCTGGATGACCGTTATTTGTCGGTTCCGAAAGGGCAGAGCGATAAACTGCAAGTGAAACTGGTTGCGCAAGAACCTCTGACGGCACCAATTCAGAAAGGACAAAACGTCGGCACGATGCACGTGCAGTTCGCCGGTGCGCGGGTCGCGGAATTTCCGCTGAAGGCACAAGAAGATGTAGCAATCGGCAGTTTATGGCGTCGTGGCTGGGATGCGGTGCGTTTGTGGTTCAAGTAATTCATGCAGCCTGCTATAGACTGAACGGTGAAAGGCAAAGATCATGAATCAAGATTCCGTGGTTTATCTGAACGGTGCGTTTCAACCGTTGTCAGAAGCCAAAATCTCTGTGCTGGATCGCGGCTTCATTTTTGGCGATGGCGTCTATGAAGTGGTGCCGGTGTATAACCGCCGACCGTTTCGATTAGCGCAACATTTGAAACGACTGGAAAACAGCCTGGCGGCAATCCGACTTTCCAATCCGAAAGGCGCCGCCGAGTGGGAAGCGTTGTTTCTGGAGATGATCCGGCAAACGCCCCACGAAAAACAAGCAGTTTATTTACAGATTACCCGGGGCGCTGCCCCGCGTGATCACGGTTTTCCGCAAGGTGTGGCGCCGACTGTGTTCATGATGGCCGTTCCTCTGAAAACGCCGACGCCGGAACAAGTCGAACATGGCGTGTCTTGCGTTTCGGCGGAGGATTTTCGCTGGCACCGTTGCGACATCAAAAGCATTTCATTGCTGGGCAATGTATTGTTGCGACAGACATCGGTGGAAGCGGGTGCGATTGAGACAGTGCTTTTCCGCGGCGGTTTCTTGACCGAGGCGTCCGCGTCGAATGTTATTGTCGTCAAAAACGGTGTGCTGCTGGCGTCGCCGCAGGATCATCTAATTTTGCCGGGCGTTTCCCTTAACGCGGTACTCGAATTCGCGCCGATGGTTGGAATACCCGTGGAGGTTCGCCCGATATCGTACGCGGAAGTTCTGGACGCGGACGAACTGTGGCTGACATCGTCGGGCAAGGAAGTGCTGGCGGTGATAACGCTTGACGACAAACCCATTGGCGACGGCAAGCCCGGCGCGATGTTCAAAAAGATGTGGGCGTATTATCAGGAGCAGACTCTAGCGTGATGTCATTGCGAGCGAAGCGAGGCAATCCAAAAAAACCACTCTCGCCCAGTCCCTGAAAGGGCCGAAGCAGGGCAGCGTAGCGCAGAAATATAAACGACTACACAAAGAACGCTATAAAAAAACCGCGGCAGGGCTTGGCACCCTCTTGATTTTTGGCTCCCGCCCCCCTATTATTAGCACTCGAGCCCGGTGAGTGCTAATAACGCTTGGGTCATGCTTTTCTCAGCCCTCGCGTCAAGCAGGCCGCCGCGAAATCACCTTTTTACTTATTAGGCAATTTACACAGGAGTGAGTGCTAACATGAAACTTCGTCCTCTGCATGACAGAATTATCGTAAAGCGCGTTGAAGAAGAACGCAAAACCGCAGGTGGGATTGTCATTCCCGATACCGCTGCCGAAAAACCCTCGATGGGTGAAGTCGTTGCCGTTGGCCCGGGCAAGACCGATGACGACGGGGATACCATCAAAATGAGCGTCAAAGTCGGCGATAAAGTGCTCTTCGGCAAATACTCTGGTCAGGAATTCAAAATGGATGGCCAGGATTATCTGCACATGCGCGAAGACGACGTGATCGGCATTGTCGGCTAAATCGGCTTTCCTCCCTTTCACCATCATTGATTGAATTCCCCAGGAGAAAACACTATGGCAGCAAAAGATGTCCGTTTCGGCGAGCAGGTACGCAACAAAATGATCGGCGGTGTCAACACATTGGCAAACGCCGTCAAAATCACACTTGGCCCGAAGGGCCGCAATGTCGTTTTGGAGCGCAGTTTCGGTGCGCCGACGATCACCAAGGACGGCGTTTCCGTCGCCAAGGAAATCGAACTCAAGGATAAGTTCGAGAACATGGGCGCACAAATGGTCAAGGAAGTTGCCAGCAAAACGTCTGATGTGGCGGGCGACGGCACGACAACCGCTACCGTTTTGGCGCAATCCATTGTCACCGAAGGCATGAAGTATGTCGCCGCCGGTATGAACCCGATGGATTTGAAGCGCGGCATCGACAAAGCCGTTGTCGCTGTTGTCGAAGAACTGAAAAAGATCAGCAAACCCTGTTCGACGTCGAAAGAAATTGCTCAGGTCGGCTCGATTTCGGCCAATGCCGATGAGTCCATCGGCAAAATCATCGCTGACGCGATGGATAAAGTCGGCAAGGAAGGCGTGATCACCGTCGAAGACGGCAAAGGTCTGGAAAACGAACTGGACGTGGTCGAGGGCATGCAATTTGACCGTGGCTACGTGTCGCCTTATTTCATCAACAACGCGGACAAACAAGCAGTTTTGCTGGATGATCCGTATGTGTTGTTGCACGATAAGAAAATTTCCAACATCCGCGATTTGCTGCCGGTGCTGGAAGGCGTTGCCAAAGCGGGCAAGCCGTTGTTGATTATCGCCGAAGACATCGACGGCGAAGCACTGGCAACATTGGTGGTCAACAACATCCGTGGCATCCTCAAAGCGTGCGCTGTCAAAGCGCCGGGCTTTGGTGACCGTCGCAAAGCCATGCTTGAAGACATCGCTGTTTTGACCGGCGGCACCGTCATCGCCGAAGAGCTGGGTCTGAAGCTCGAAAACGCGACATTAAACGATCTGGGTCGTGCCAAACGGATTGAAATCGGCAAGGAAGACACCACGATCATCGACGGCGCTGGCGACAAGAACGCCATCGAATCGCGCGTCAAAACGATCCGCAAGCAAGTCGAAGAAGCGACCAGCGATTATGACCGTGAAAAACTGCAAGAGCGCGTCGCTAAATTGGCTGGTGGCGTGGCAGTGATCAAAGTCGGCGCTGCGACGGAAGTCGAAATGAAAGAAAAGAAAGCGCGTGTCGAAGACGCGCTGCACGCAACCCGTGCGGCCGTCGAAGAAGGCATTGTTGCAGGCGGCGGTGTCGCTTACCTGCGCGCTCGTGCGACGCTGAAGGGTCTCAAGGTGTCCAACAGCGACCAGGAAGCTGGTGTCAAGATCGTGCTGCGTGCAATTGAAGAGCCGCTGCGTCAAATCGTCGCCAATGCGGGCGAAGAAGCCTCAGTCGTCGTCAATAAAGTGATTGATGGCAAAGGTAACTTTGGCTTTAACGCGGCGACGGGTGAATACGGTGATCTCGTCGAAATGGGCGTGCTTGATCCGACCAAGGTCACGCGCACCGCGTTGCAGCATGCCGCGTCGATTGCGGGGTTGATGCTGACGACCGACTGCATGGTAGCCGAACTGCCGAAAGAAGATTCTCCGATGCCGGGCGGCGGTATGGGGGGAATGGGTGGCATGGGCGGTATGGGCATGGACATGTAAGCGGAGAGGAGCGTCTCACGCGAAATCGCAGGATGAAAGGGCGGGTTTTAAACCCGCCCTTTTTTATTATGCGAAGGTGCGCATCAGGTATCAGAAAGGCGTTTCACGCGAAGGCACGAAGCCGCGAAGAAATGCTCGTCATCCTGCGCACCGCTCTGGAGAGAACCGGTTAAACATGCTACGATTCGCTCCTCCCGCAGCGCACTGATGGGAGTTGCGAGTGTCATTTCCAGGAAGCGTGGCAGAGTGGTTGAATGCACCGGTCTTGAAAACCGGCGAGGGTGCAAGCCCTTCGTGAGTTCGAATCTCACCGCTTCCGCCAATAAAAACAATGGGTTAACTTTTCTCTTCTCTTTTTGTGGGAAGGCTTTTTCGTTGCGGCTAAATCGTTCTTGTAAGCGCAGAATAAGCCGCGCAAAGCATCGTTTGTGTGCACGTGAGTCGGTAAAGAAATACCTTAAGGATGGCGAGTTTCGGTTGGAGGGTAGAGCAAAATACCCTAACAGGCTTAAGGCGCTATAGATCGCACGGGGTGCCTGTCTGTAGGGAAACGATGGCCGTGTGGTGATCGCGGCCTGTGTCGCCCAGCAGCGGCATTTAATCGCATGGCTACTTATGCTGGCGCAGGTATTCTTTTTCAGCTTCTTGTACCAAGTTTGCGGCAGAGATGCCCAATGCCTGCCCTATGTTTATCAGGGTTGTAATAGTGGGTTGCCTGATCCCGCGCTCAAGGCGCGAAACAAAGGTGCGATCTACCCCTGCCTGAAAAGCAAGCTCCTCCTGTGAGATGTCCCTTTGGAGCCGGTGTCGTTGCAGCACCTTCCCAAAAATTTTCCCGATGTCCGTAGCTTTTGTCTGCGCCATGGACATTAGCATGATTTTGCTGTAGCCTATAGTCCACGGCCTATAGGCACATGCCCAAATGATAGACAATGCCGAAAGCAAACTTTTAGGAGGACGAGTGATGAGCAGATGGTTTTATTGTGCCCTTGTGGTTCTTATTGCTTCAGGATGTCAAACGATTGAGTTGCCAAGCAACGCTTCAGTTACTACGGGCGACCGACCTTATTTAGACAAGGCGGCATTCACCTATAAAAGCAGCGCTGATTTTTCAAAGCGAAAAATTTGCGTAGCTGACAACATACAAAACAGATCTGTCAGGCTTCAAGATTCGTCGTTAATGGTGGGAACTAGAGGCATCACAAGACAGTCTGTTGAGCCCGGTGGAGAGTTTTTCAAATTGATCGACGAGAAAAGCGAAACATTGATAGCGACGGGAGTAGAGGCATATACGTCCATGTTTCTGACCCGCTTCACAAAGTTCGACCTAAAGTCCACATCTTCCAATGGTTCAACAATGCTTGTTTTCAGCAATATTACTTGGGCTCAGCAAAGCACCGGATACTTGATGAACGATGGTTTCAATCCAGCTTCCGCGCTTCCCGGAGGGCCAGCGGCTGAAATATATGAAACGCTAAGCAGGGTTTCAGACAAAATAAAATCTTGCGAACAACAATAAAACCATTGCGAGGTACACCATGCCACTTGTCAAATGCCCCGACTGCAATACGAGTGTGAGCGATAAAGCTGCGGAATGTCCCAAATGTAAACGACCAGAACCGTTTGCAGTTCCGATAGCTCCGATAAAAAAGAAGTCAGGGTGTCTTAAATATGCATTAATAATTGTATTTTCGCTCTTCATTGTGTCGTTGGTTGCTATTTCTGTTGGCGACAGACAAAGGGAAGCAGAAGAAAAAAGAGTTTCCCAAATGACGGTGGATCAGCGATCAGCATATTATAAAGAACAGCAAGAGAAGGCTGTCGCTCTCGAGGAAAGAAGGAAGGCATATGAAGCTGAACTCGAAGAAAAAAGGAAGGAACGTGAAGCCGAAGAAGCCAGAAAGAAGGCAGCGGAAAAGGCAAAGAGAGACGAAATAACGTGCCGCAACGAAGGGATGGCTTTTGTGATGTCGCAATCATTTGTAAAAAGGCGCCTTAAGGCACCCGCTAGTGCAGATTTCCCTTCTGGTATTGACCGTGATGTGAAGACCAAATATCTTGGAGATTGTACTCATGATGTTTGGGCGTATGTAGACTCACAGAACAGCTTCGGAGCCAAGATAAGAACAAGCTATTACGTTAAATTGAAGTACGATACAGGGACAGGTAATTGGCAACTGCTCGATAGCAAATTCTATGAGTAAGCTATGGGGGATGTAGCCAGTCATACGGTTTTCTTGAAGAGAGTCTTTTTCTAATCGTTTGAAAAATTTTCTTTAAGAAGGCGTTACTGTATTAACATAGCTGCTGCTTCCCATTCTTTTGATCCCATAACTTGTGGCCATAGACAGATAGGCGAGTTGTGGTTGCCCGTTTTTCTTTTACGGTGAAAATGGGTGCAAACGAATTGTTCGGAGGTTCTTTTGTGCTCTATACGTTCTATGCGGTTAATTTTCTAATCCTTGACCTCTGGCACCTGATTCCTGAAATTCACCGTCCCTGCAACAAAACAAGTACCGCGCCACTGCCGCCAGAATGGTGCGCCGCTTCGCAATACGCTAACACGCCGTCCCACAACGCCAGCCAGCGCCGCACTTTGCCTTTCAGTACCGGCGTTTTGTCCGGCGAGGTCAAGCCTTTGCCGTGAATGATGCGCACACAACGCAGCCCATGCGAACGCGCTTCGACCAGAAAATCGACCAGCGCATCGTGCGCTTCGTCAACAATCATTCCGTGCAAGTCCAGTTCGCTTTGAATCGCCCATTGACCGCGCCGAAGTTTACGCAAAATATCGGGCGACAAACCGGTGCGCAAAAATGTCTGATCGTCTTCCAACTCCTGACCGATATCCCAGGTCATCGGTGATGGTGACTTGCCGTATTTGGCGAGCGCCAGCACTTCGATTTCATCGCGCAACCGTTGTTTCGGTATGGGCGCCGGTCGCGGTGTCTCGGTGACAATCCGTCGCGACGGCGGCAACGGCACAACTTCTTCGTCGCGCATCCGGCGTTGAAAATCCACATCGTGTTTCGCGTGTGAGCTGCAAACTCCCGTCGACTTCGCTGCCACCCCCTTTGGAAAGGGGGCTTTGGCACCGCGCTTCTGCGCGAAATGATGCTTTTCTGATGCCTGTTTTCCGGCCTCTGATTCCTGCCGCTGCCACAGCGTTTTCAGATCGGACAGCCGCGTGAGGGAAGTCATTTTAAACGCGGAATCAGCGCAGTTGATCGAGATACGCCTTGGCGTCGAGCGCCGCCATACAACCGGTTGCCGCCGATGTCACCGCCTGTCTATAAACAGGGTCAGCCACATCACCCGCCGCAAAAACCCCCGGCACAGAAGCGGCGGTGGCGTTGCCGCCACTGCCGCTTTTCACCTGAATATAGCCTTCGTTCATCGCCAGTTGGCCAACAAATATTTCGGTGTTCGGCGTATGTCCAATCGCAATGAAAAGTCCGTGTACCTTGATCTCTTGCGCCGCGCCGCTTTTGACATCTTTCAGACGTGCGCCAGTTACGCCGGATTCGTCGCCCAGTACTTCGTCGAGCGTGTGATTCCAAACGACGCGAATGTTGCCGCCGTCCTTCGTTTTTGCCAATAACTGATCGGCGAGCATCGCTTCCGCACGCAAACTGTCGCGGCGATGTACTAGCGTCACCGACCGCGCAATGTTGGACAGATACAGCGCTTCCTCGGCAGCGGTGTTGCCGCCGCCGACCACCAGCACATCCTGATTTTTATAGAAAAATCCGTCGCAAGTCGCGCACGCCGACACGCCGCGTCCTTTGAACGCTTCCTCCGACGGCAACCCCAGGTAACGCGCCGAAGCGCCCGTAGCGATAATCAACGCATCGCAGGTGTATTCGCCGCTGTCACCGATCAGCCGCAATGGGCGCGACTGGAAATCGACGGTATGAATGTGGTCGAACACCATCGTCGTCTCGAAGCGCTCGGCGTGGCGCTGAAATCGCTCCATCAACGTCGGCCCCTGCACACCGTCAACATCGGCAGGCCAGTTGTCCACTTCGGTCGTTGTCATCAATTGCCCGCCCTGCGCGAAACCGGTAATCAGCGTCGGCTTCAAATTGGCGCGCGCCGCGTAAATAGCGGCGGTATAACCGGCAGGGCCGGAACCCAGAATGATCAAACGGGAATGCTGTGCTGCCATGAAACCTCCTGAAAAATGAAAAAGTTTGCCATGCCAAACGTTACACCAAACGAGGCTCGGGCGAATAACGTAAATGTATCAAAACATTTGACCCCATTACAATTTCAAAAATTCAAGATCGCGATAGCCTTTTGTTATCAGGTATCGGAAACGCTTCCGGCTCTGCGGCTTCGCGCAGAATGACGCGCTTCTCTTGTCCGGGCTACCCTCCGATCAAGGTACAATAACGCTACCTTATCTGGATACTTCGATGTTTTTTAAGAAAAACCCCGACGACTCGCGTCGGCCTCGGAAGGCCCCGCCCCGTCCGGCGCGTTTAGATCAGACTTCGCCGCGCATCGCCCGTCTGATCGGCGAGGCGTGGTGGCTTTTGTTGTTTGCCGCTGTTTCGTATGGTGCTCTGATTTTTTTCACTTACCACCGTTCCGATCCAGGCTGGTCGTTTTCTGGCACCGGTGAGGCGGTTCGCAACAAGGGCGGCGTGGTCGGCGCCTGGCTCGCCGATCTGTGTTTTTATCTGCTGGGCAGCGCCGCCTGGTGGATGATCGTTGCCGGGGCGATCGCGCTAATCGTGATGTTCTGGCGGTTGCGTGCGCAGGGTACGCCCCATGAGTATTCGCTCGGGATCGCGCTGCTCGGCTTCGCGCTTCTGATCGTATCAAGCGCCGCGCTCGAAGCGACTCATCCCTGGCTGGCGTTGATGGGTGATTTGCGCACGCCCGGCGGGGTGATCGGTGAAATCGTCGGTTTTCAGTTGCAGGCGTTGCTGGGCGTCACCGGCGCCCGGTTTTTGCTGGTCGCTTTGTGGGCGATCGGGCTGTCGCTGTTCTCTGGAATCTCATGGATGGCGGTGTTTGAAAAACTCGGCTGGGCGTTGGAGCGGTCGTTCAACACATTACGCAAATCCATCGAGGCGCGGCAGGATCGCAAGATTGGCCGTCAGGTGATGGCCGAGCGCGAACACGTCGTCGAGAAGGTTCGCGGCGACGAGATACGCGAGCCGGTGCTGGTGGTGCCGCCGGTCACGGTCATTCCGCAATCGTCGCGCATCGAGAAGGAGAAGCAACGGCAGTTGTTTGATGATTTACCGGCGACTAAGCTGCCGCCGTTGTCGCTGCTCGATGTCGCGGTTCATAAAACCGAGTCAGTCAGTGACGAGACGCTCGAATTCACGTCGCGCCTGATCGAACGCAAACTCGCCGACTTCGGTATCTCGGCGAAAGTTCTCGCCGCTTATCCGGGGCCTATCATCACCCGCTACGAAATCGAACCGGCCATTGGCGTCAAAGGCAGTCAAATCGTCAACCTCGTCAAGGATTTGGCGCGGGCGTTGTCGGTGGTGTCGATCCGCGTCGTCGAGACCATTCCCGGCAAATCATGCATGGCGTTGGAGTTGCCGAACCCGAAGCGCCAGATCGTGCGCCTGATTGAAGTGCTCTCGTCGAAAAGCTACAACGAAGCGGTCAGCCGCTTGACGCTCGGACTCGGCAAGGACATTGCTGGCAATCCGGTTGTTGCCGATCTCGCCAAAATGCCGCATGTGCTGGTGGCCGGTACGACGGGTTCCGGCAAATCGGTGGCGCTCAATGCGATGATTTTGTCGCTGCTGTACAAAACCGAGCCGCGACAAGTGCGTTTGTTGTTGATTGATCCCAAGATGCTGGAACTGTCGATTTACGAAGGTATTCCACATTTGTTGGCGCCGGTCGTCACTGATATGCGTTTGACGCCGACTGCGCTTAACTGGTGTGTCGGCGAAATGGAGCGGCGCTACAAACTGATGTCGCATCTGGCTGTGCGCAATCTCGCCGGTTACAACACCAAAGTGATTGAAGCGAAGAAAAACGGCGTGCCGCTTATTAATCCCTTATCGCTGACGGCGGAGAACCCCGAACCGCTCGAAGAAATGCCGCAGATTGTCGTCGTCGTCGATGAACTCGCCGATCTGATGATGGTGACCGGCAAGAAGATTGAAGAACTGATCGCCCGCATCGCGCAGAAAGCGCGCGCCGCCGGCATTCATCTGATACTGGCGACGCAACGGCCAAGCGTTGATGTGATCACCGGTCTGATTAAAGCCAACATCCCGACGCGCATTGCATTTCAGGTTGCCAGCAAAGTCGATTCGCGCACGATTCTCGATCAGATGGGCGCCGAAGCATTACTCGGTCAGGGCGACATGTTGTTCCTGCCGCCCGGTTCCGGTTATCCGCAGCGTGTGCACGGCGCTTTCGTTTCCGACGAAGAAGTGCATCACGTCGTCGAATACCTCAAACGTCAAGGGCAGCCCAATTACGTCGAAGGCGTTTTGCTTGAAAACGACCCCGACGCGGGTGAGAGCGGCAACGGTTTCGGCACCGACGCCGAAGCCGATCCGATGTACGATCAAGCAGTGGCGCTGGTGTTGAAAACGCGGCGACCGTCGATCTCGTGGATTCAGCGCAACCTCGGCATCGGCTACAATCGAGCGGCGCGAATGATCGAGCAAATGGAACGCGCCGGTCTGGTTTCCGCGATGCAAAGCAATGGCAACCGTGAAGTGCTGGCGCCTGCCACGCCGGAAGAAGATCGTTGACTGTTCCATTATGAAGAAAAGTGCTTTGATGTTTCATCCATTCGTTGTTTTCTGCGGCGCACTGGTGTTGTTGCTCACCGCGCCCGCTTTCGCTGCCAACGCGCTTGATGACCTGCGCGCTTTCGTGCGCGACACCAAGACCGTGCGCGCTGAGTTCGTGCAAGTCACCGCTGGAAAAAGACAGCAGCAAACGCAAAACGTTCAAGGCACATTGTTGTTGTCGCGCCCCGGGAAATTTCGCTGGAGCACCGAAAAGCCTTACGCGCAGTTGGTCGTCAGCGACGGTGCCCGTGTCTGGTTCTTTGACCCAGATCTCGAACAAGTCATCGTACGCACCCACGCGCAGGCGTTGGGCGGAACACCGGCGGCGTTGTTGGCCGGTGATAAAGAGGTCGAACGCACTTTTGAATTGACCGCACTGCCTGACGATCAAGGGTTGCGTTGGTTGCAGGCGAAGCCGCGCGATAAAGAAGCGGGGTTTACCGACATCAAGCTGGGCTTTTCGCAAGGCAAACTCGCCGCGCTGGAGCTCAACGATACCTTCGGCCAGAAAATTCTGACCCGTTTCCGTTACGTTGAGTACAACCCTGAACTCAATCCCAACCTGTTTACTTTCACGCCACCTGCCGGTTCCGACATCATCGGCGAAAAAAATTGACATTAACTTTCTTTCAATATTTTCATGAAACCTTTTATTAAACACTTCGTTTTGTTGTCCGTTTTCATCGCCTGCGGTGCGCAAGCGCAGGAAAATTCCGTCGCCTTCGACGGCGATTTTTACAAAAAAATCAGCGAGGACCTCGATAGCGCGATTCAGATTGTCGAATACATTCCGCAGCGCGAAAACGCTTCCGACTGGACGCGAAAAATAACGTTCCGCCATTATCCGCACCTGACCGACGTGCGCGGCACCGGTGCGCTGCTTGACGCCACGATCAAACAAAACCCGGCCAATACCGCCGAAAAGTCTGTGGCGCGTGGCGATGAGGCACTGGTCAGCTACCTCCATCATCCGGAAGGCACCAAGCTGATGGAATACAAAATTTTCTATTACATAAAGCCAAAAGAAGCCGAAGGGCTGGTGGCTTACGAGTACACCTACCGCTTTCAGCCGAACCCGAAACTCAGCGTCGGCGAGCAAATTCCCAAGGAGCGTCAACGCTGGCTGGGCGCTTTTGCCAATTCCCGCTGGACATTACCCGCCGCCTTCCTGAAAAAGCCGTAGTCCTTCGAAACCGAGCCAAAACCGCGCATCCCGCCGCCGAATTTGTTATAATGCGCCCCTTGCGCCCGTAGCTCAGTTGGATAGAGTACCTGGCTACGAACCAGGGGGTCGTGGGTTCGAATCCTGCCGGGCGCGCCATTTTCAAGAGATCGGATAACCCCGGTCTCTTTTTTTATTGGCGGAAGAGCACAGGAGTCGAACCTGCCCGGGACTGCTGGCAGCCCCATCTGGATTTGAAGTCCAGCCGCCCCACCGGGGACGTTGCTCTTCCGTGTGCTACGAGCCGCTGTCAGGCTCGAAGGATACCGGAAATTCATTGCCGCGCCTATCGTCGGGCGTGTTTACGCCGTCATCCATCGCAAACAACTCCGCATCGCGCAGCAGATGGCGGTTGCCTTGTCGGCGGGTAAAACCGCTCCGGTCGAAAAATTCGAGAATCTGTATCGCCAGTTTACGGCCAACGCCGAAATGATGGCGCAAGGCCGCCGTTTCCATACTGCCTTCGTCGTTGGCAGCAGCATCGCGGACGGTCTGAGCCATACGGGCGATTTGTGAGGCCAGGTAATAGCGGTCACGGACAATGGCAACAACATGCCCCAACCTTGCCGCTTTGTGCAACAACGTGCGCACGGTCTCTTCAGAAACATGCGCCGCCTTCGCAAGATCACGCACCCAGCACGGCGGTTCGTGAAAGAGTGGCAACAGCCGTTGCCACAGCACATCTTCTTCGGCGGTAAATGCAAGCCGATGTTGCGGCAAATGCAGCCAGCCGTGGGTGTTCACCAGGCGCTTCTCCGCCAGCAAACGGTCCATATGCGCAAACACCAGCGCTTCCGGCGTATTCGGCAGCGCCATTCGCCGTAGCCGCGCACGCCCGACGCCAAGGTGTTCCGGCGTTCGTGCGTGTGTTTCGGCCAGCGCTGCGATAAGGCTGTCGCATTGTTGTTCGGCCAGCGCCGCGTCCATCGCATAACCGCCCTTGATGAGTGCGCCGGAAGCATGCAGCAAGGCTTGTAACACGGGAGCCGTTAATTGCCGCGCCCAGGCAAACGCATTCAGATCAACCGCGCCCTGTTGCAACCACAATGCCAACACGTCATGGTCGTCGTTCGTTTCGGCGCGACGTAAAAGCCAGTGCAAAAACGCCGGTTGTCGTTTGCCTCGTCGCGGCGACGCCAACGACAGCACGCGTGCGCCGCCCAGTGTGTGTCTGGCGCTGACATCACGCACAACCAGCACATCTCCATCGACCAGATGCAGCGGCGTGTCAAGCACCAGTTCACACAGCATGCTTTTTGTTGCAGCTTCAGGTGAGTGCAACAACGACAAACGCCCGGTCAGATGACGGGCAGCGTGGTGCAGATGAACATTCTGCGACGATTGCGAAAAAGAGGCCGGATCAAGAAGTTCAAGCGCAACCAGACAACGGTTCACCGGCGGAGGCGGCGCCTCGGACAACAGCCAATCGCCGCGAGCAATACTGTCCTTGTGAACGTCGCCGACAAGATTCAGCGCAATGCGCTGACCGGCATGCGCGGTTTCAACCGGATGGTTTTGCGCATGAAGATGGCGCACCCGAACCGGGCGTTCAGCCCCCGTCAACCACAGCGTCTCGCCCGTGCTGATACGACCACCAAAAGCCGTGCCGGTGACAACAAGACCCGCGCCGTGTACATGAAAAGCGCGGTCAATCGCCAACCGGAAACGACGGGCATCCGCTTCCACGCAACGCGATACCAGCGTGTGCAAGTGCGCTTTCAGTGCGGCAATGTTCTCGCCAGTCGTCGCCGAAACGTCAAAAAAGGAAACGTTGCTCCAGAGATAACGGCGCAATGTTTGTTCAAGCGCTGCGCGAACGTCAACGCGGCGCGTTGCGTCAACCCTGTCGATCTTGGTCAGCACAACGGTCAAGCCCGGAATGCGCAGCAAATGCAAAATCGCCAGATGCTCCCCGGTCTGCGGCATGATTCCGTCGTCGCAAGCAACAACGAGCAGCGCATGCTGAACACCGCCGACCCCGGCCAGCATGTTGGTCAAAAATTTTTCGTGTCCGGGAACGTCAATGAAACCGAGAATTTCACCCTCCGGCAAAGGCAAATAGGCGTAGCCCAGATCAATGGTCATCCCGCGCCGTTTTTCTTCCGGCAGCCGATCCGTATCCGCGCCGGTCAGCGCCCGGAGTAACGATGTTTTGCCATGATCAACATGGCCAGCAGTGACGAAAATCATGGGAGTGGGGTGTTTGAGCAGGTTGGCGTAGGCGTGCCGGAACGCTTCATAGGCCGTCCAGCAATCGGGCAATGATTTCTGGCGAAGGCAATTGATCTTTCAGTTTCTTCGGCAGTATCTTGGTGATCTCGTAGGTCGCTACGCCAATGGGTTTGCGTGCGTCGTGCAAGGCGTACTCGACGATGGTGCGCGTTTTCTCCTTGCACAGAATGATGCCGATGGACGGGTTTTCGTCCTCCTGTCGGACTCGTGCGTCCAACGCGGCAAGATAGAACTGCATCTTGCCGACAAACTCCGGCTCGAACTCGCCGATCTTCAACTCGATAGCGACCAGCGCACGCAAGCGTCGATGGAACAAGAGCAAGTCGATGAAGTATTCCTTGCCTTCCACCTCCAGTCGGTACTGACTGCCCATAAAGGAGAACATACCGCCCATCGCACGCAGAAAGTCCTCAATGCGGGCGATCAGCGCACGCTCCAGTTCGCGCTCACTGTGCTGCTCGCCCAGTTCGAGAAAGTCGAAGACGTATTCGTCCTTCACCGCCAGTTTGGCTCGGGCGCGCAAGGCCGGGGTCAGGGTTTGGTCGAAATTGGTTTGTCCGAGCAGCGATTTCTCGTAGCTCTGGTTGCCGATTTGGTGCGCGAGTACATTCTTCGACCAACCGAATTTTCGCGTCATGCGCAGATAAAACTCGCGCTCTTGTGCGTCTTTGCAGCGCGACAGAATGATCAGGTTGTGCGACCAACCGATTTCTCCAACCAATGGTTGGAGATTTGGCGTGGCGCTGTACTCCTGAAAGAACTGGCGCATGTACCACAAGTTCTGCGCCGAGAACCCGCCCACGCCAGGAAAGGCGTCCCGCAGGTCGTCGGCCAGTTTCTCCACCACACTCTTGCCCCAACCTTCGTTCTGCTGTCGCTCCACGATCATCCGCCCGATGTCCCAATACAGGCTGACCAGTTCTTTGTTGACTGCTCGTAGTGCCGCGTATTGCGCGGACTGAACGCGCGCTTTCACCTCGGCCAGCAAGCCTGGGTAGCCTTTCGCCGTGGCGACCTGAGTCACATCGGTTTTTCGTGTCGCTGGTGCGGATGTCTTGCGAGTGGTTTTCTTACTTGTCGCCATGGGTGCTCTCCGTGCCCGGCAGCAACGCCTTGCGCCGAGCCACTTGTTCGCGTGCGCTTTCCAGCAATGCGTGAATCCGGCGCTCGAACACCGGGCGTTCGGGAAACACCGTCCAGTATTCGGCCACCATGATCTTGTCACGATCCAGTGGCAGAAGTTCGATTTGCTCGCGGCTTTTCTCGGCACACAGGATCAAGCCAATAGGCGCGTTTTCGCCTTCCTGCCTCTCGTAGCGGTCGAGCCAGCCAAGGTAAAGCTCCATCTGTCCTTTGTGCTTGGCATCGAATTTTCCGATCTTCAACTCTACGGCCAGCAGACGCTTGAGCCTGCGGTGGAAGAACAGCAGGTCGAGATAGAAATCCTCGCCGTCGATGATCATGCGTTTCTGGCGTTCAACAAAGGAGAACCCGCCACCCAGTTCCAGAATGAAACTCTCCAACTCGCGCAGGATAGCGGTTTCCAAATCCGCTTCCAGATAACCGTCATGCAGCCCCAGCACATCCAGCAGATAAGGATCTTTGAAGGTGTCAAACGGGACGGCGGAGGTCTCGGCCAATTGTGCGTTGGCGATTTCCTTGCGCTCGAAGGCCTTGCGGGTAATGAGTTGGCGCAGTTCGCGCTTGCCGAACTGGCGAGTGGCCGCCTCGCCAAGGTAGAAAAGGCGGGCTTCGGGCGTTTTCAACGGCAGCACCTCAACGACATGCGACCAGCTCAATTGTGTCGCCAGTGGCGACACAATTCCGAAGTCAGGGAATTGCTCGGCAAACTGCATCATGCGGCGCAGATTGCGTGCTTCGTAGCTGCGCCCGTAGCCGGCAACCAATTGCGCCGCCAGTGACGACACAACCTTCCGTCCGTATTCCGCACGCTCATCGTGCAGGATTTCGCGGTTGATGTGCTGTCCGATACGCCAGAACAGATACACCGTGGTGCTGTTGGCCTGCCGTACCAGAGTGCGGCGGGTTTCTTCGATGTAGCCTGCGATTGTGGCGAACAGACCGTCCGACGGTGCAAGCGCGATGGCTTTGTCGGCTTTCTTTGCAGGTGTCTTGCGGGTGGTTTTCTTACTCGTCGCCATTGACGCGCTCCCTGTCGGCACTGTTGCCATCATCCCACACCCGCAACGCCGCCATCAGTTCATTTTCGTCGTCAAGGCAGCGCAGATCGAGCCATATGCGGTTGTCGGCAATGCGGCCAAGGATGGGCTTCGGTTGCGCGTGCCAATGGGACGCCAGCGCTTCCAGTGTGCGGCCACGTCCATCGCGTGCGGTGAAGGTCAGCGCCTGGCTCGGCAAGGTGTTCATCGGAAGTGCGCCGCTGCCGATGTGCGACAGGCACGGCGCACTGTCCACATAAAACGAAGCGCCATACACTTTCCGGCACTCCGGAAGCAGTCGCTCGACGGTTTGCGCGATGTCTGAGGGCAAGCGCGTCAGATAACGCAAGGTCGGCAACGACAGCGCCAGTTGATCGTGTGATGGACTGTGGCGCAAATATAAGCGCAAGGTTGCTTCCAGCGCGGCCAGTGTGATTTTGTCGCAGCGCAATGCGCGTTTGAGCGGATGTTTTTGCAGCCGCGAAACAGCCTCGGCGCGACCCACGATGATTCCCGCCTGTGGCCCGCCCAGGAGTTTGTCGCCGGAAAAGCTCACCAGATCGACTCCGGCGGCCAGGATGTGCTGCGGCATGGTTTCCGCCGGAAGCCCACAGGCGCTCATGTCGATCAATGCGCCGCTGCCCAAATCGCTGGCGACGGGAATTCCGGTTTCGCGCCCCAGTGCAGCCAGTTCGGCTTCCGACACGGCTGAGGTGAAACCTTCGATCCGGTAGTTGCTCGTGTGGACTTTGACCAGCAACGCGGTGCGTTCGTTGATCGCCTTGCGGTAGTCGGCAAGATGTGTGCGGTTGGTGGTTCCGACTTCGACCAGGGTGCAACCGGCCTGCCGCATCACGTCGGGAATTCGGAATGAGCCGCCGATTTCGATGAGTTCCCCACGCGAGGCGATGGCTTCTCTTCTGTCGGCAAGCGCGGCGAACATCAGCAGCACGGCGGCGGCATTGTTGTTGACGATGCAGCACGCTTGAGCACCGGTGATCTCGCGCAAAAGATTGGCGACGGTATCGTCACGATGCCCGCGTTGCGCTTCGTCAAGATCGTATTCGAGTGTGACCGGCGCACGCATCACGCGATGGACGGCTTCAACGGCTTCTTCTGCCAGTTGGGCGCGGCCAAGGTTGGTGTGCAACACGACGCCGGTCAGGTTGAACACGGGCTTGAGTTTCGACGCGCTTCGTTCTGACAGCGTTTGTTGCAACGCCGTCGGCCAGTCGTTCGTCCATTCCGGCAAGGCACGGTGCGCGGCGATATGAGCGCGGGCGTCGGCAAGCAAAGCGCGTGCGGCGTCGGCGGCCATCCGCTGGCCGTACCGCAACACCAGCGGCGCTACCGCTGCATCATGGAGCAAACGATCAACGGACGGCAACTGCGGGTACAGGGCGTCCGGCACGGTCAGG
>JAITMR010000044.1 GCA_031277215.1 Burkholderiales bacterium | reverse complement strand
TGCCCGGCAATACCTCTTGCCGAATCTCGCTTGCCCAAGCAACTTGTTTGTCGCTGCCCTTAAGCGCAGGAAGTCCGTGAGATACATCTGCATTACGCGATTTCTCTGCCCAACATGCCGGGCAAAGCTCGTTTTCCATGTGCTCGATTCTTTTGTCGCGGGCGGCGTGAGGACCGAAAAGCGCTATGGTATCCTTATGCCCGCATGCGTGTGTGATGGTGTAGTGTGCCATTATTGATCTCCTAAGAGGCCAGATACGCCCTGGTGTGCGTTGGGATGGCGGCCATTTCTGGCCGCCTGTTGTTGTCACATGAAAAGTTTGGCTAATGCTGCTCCGGCTCCGATGAGGGCTGCTGCCGCAAACAACGGATACCAGCGCGCCTCACGGTTTATTTTTGAGGTCTCCGCCAGCATCTTGACGATTTCGGCTTCGATTTTCGTAAGCTCTAACATATTTCGATCCAGTTTCATTTTACGTCCTTTTCGGAGCCACCTACCGGGTGGCGTCGGGTGGATCTGATTTGATCCATGAGTTAATTTTACACTCATTGAGTGTAATGTCAAGGGTTTTTAGCCTATTTTTTTGACTTATATCAATCTTTGTTGTTTCCATCAAAAAAGCCCACAACCTGAGGCAGTATCCCAATTGGTTACAACCAGCTCTCCGACTTCCGTGCGTTCGCCCTCGTTGCCAGAGACCGCGTAGCGTATTTTGAGGTCGGACACGTGCAGCCCATCGCCCGCGAAAACGCGCCGGATGTCGGGATGGTCGTTGATAGACAGCATGATGCGCCCTTTGCAGCCGCGCATCGCCGCCGCCAATAACTCGTACTGTTCAAACTCGAATGGCACACCGTAGCCTTCGGTTTGCCAGTATGGCGGGTCACAATAAAAAAATGTGTGAGCGCGATCATAGCGTTCCAAACATTCCGCCCACGGAAGATTCTCGATGATCGTTCCCGCGAGGCGCAGGTGTGCCGCCGACAGGTTTTCCTCGATACGACAGAGGTTGATCGGCGGCGCGGTAGTGGTTGTGCCGAATGTTTGTCCGCTGACCTTGCCACCGAATGCGTACTGCTGCAAATAAAAAAATCGCGCTGCCCGTTGAATGTCGGTCAACGTTTCCGGGCGCGTGATCTGATACCACTTGAAAATTTCGCGGCTCGACAACGCCCATTTGAATTGCCGCACGAATTCTTCGAGGTGGTGCTGCACGACACGATAGAGATTCACAAGCTCGCCGTTGATGTCGTTCAGAACTTCAACCTTGGCCGGAACCGGCCTGAGAAAATAGAGCGCAGCACCGCCACAGAATAACTCGACGTAGCACTCGTGCGAAGGAAAAAGGGGGATGAGCCGGTCAGCCAAACGTCGCTTACCGCCCACCCACTTCACAATGGGGTTAGCGACCGGGCACACGGTCTGATAGTTGGTTTCGGCAGCCATTTGCAAATCCTGTAAACTAGCGTTGCTCCGGTACCGGGGCGACGGCCTTGGGTTGATTTGCAGGCTCGTTCTGCATTTCGGCTGGCCGCGTTGGGTGTTCGTGCACCCTACGCGGTCGCCGTCCTGTTTCGGTGGGTATTACCCCCCCCCAGCGAAATTTAAATCGCGTGTGAGGCGATCTGAGAGGCCGTTTTTTTCTGACATTTCCGAAAAATCGCCGCTCCTGATGTCCTCGTAAAATTTCTGCCACTCAAGAACCGTCAGCGCGTCGTGCGCAGCGCGGCGCGTCACGGCCTCAAGTTCGGCGGCACAAGATCGGCATTGTGCGGCGGTTGCATCAGGATCGGTGGCGCTGGCGGAAGCTCCGGGCACGGAACCACTACTACTCGCGGCGTTGACGACGCGCAAGCTGTTAAGAGCAATGTCGAGAGCAGCGCGGCGATCATTGCTTTGTTTTTCAAACGTTCGAGAAATTTTCCGCAATCGTTCATTTTCACTTTTCGCTTCCTCAAATTTTTCAATCGTAAGCGACAACTCGTTTGCGCGATCACGCAAAACGCCCTCGTAAAACTCATTGAGCTTTTTTCCTGACGCAATCTCGCCAGCGGATTTCCCGCGCTCGTAAAAAAACCACCCGCCACCGACAGCTCCGACGATCAACGAAATGAGCGCTGAGAGCATCAAGTTTCGCATGATCGCCGCCCCCACGCTTGATACTTCTGTTCGAGCGTCAACAAAATTCTGCGAGGGTACTGTGTGTTTTCGCGGTGATTTCCCGCGCTGCGTCCAGCGTTGTATTGCTCGACGCCACCGAACGCCACGCCTGCATCGCAACCATCGGCAGCAGCGCACATATCACGCTCACGATTAAGCCTCACCTCGCCGCCGTTGTACGCACGCAGTGTAAATGCGATGCGATCACACTCCGACGCCGTTGGTCGCTGAACGCGACGGTACAGGTGCTGGTTGTACTGCACCATCGCCCGCATCGCCCACGCCGGATTGTAAGGCTCATGTTTTCCTAGCTGCGGATACATCTCGACAATCCACGCGCCGGTCGCGGGCATGAACTGCGCCATGCCCTCAGCGCCGACACGCGACACAGCATCCGGCTTCCACGCGCTTTCCTGCTCAATCTGAGCGGCGAACGTTGCGATGGGCGCGTTAAGCCCCCAGATCATCAGAGAGTAGCGCGTGAGAGTGTCGCGGTACTTTTCTGCCGCTGCTGGCGGCTTGCCAACTGTCAAGGATTCCTCGGTGGTTGCTTCAACCGGAGGCGCGACAACCACCTCCGGCGAAACCTCTACCACGTCGGCAACGTCAGGTGTACACGCTGCGACCAGCGCGACAAGTATCAAAAATCGTGATTTTTGAACCATTCTTCTGCCTCGTGTTCAAGAAACGGCAAAAATGGGCGCAGCGCGATACCAAAACGTTAGCACCAGCACGGTTAACACAAAAATAGCGAAGCGCCTCGTTTCTGCAAACATCCGCGCTTTCGGGTTTTCGCTCCACGGAATTTCGTGAGGCCGAGAATCACGATACATGCTGCGATCAGTCCAGTAGGCGATTGTTCCTGACGCCAGCATAATGATCGCGCCAGCAGCCAACCACTGCACCGCGCCCGCAAGCACCTCACGCAACCACCACAGCAGCAACAGCGTCGCAACGATCAACACCCCCGTCCGCGCCTTGTCCGACAGCGCTTTCCAGCTTGGAAAATACTTTGCAAAAAATTGCATTACCGTCTCTTTAATGTTTTTCATAATTTATTTCGTCCTCTTTTGTTCACCTTCCAACACATAAACCCTGCGCTCCAAATTGTCGTTTACCGTCTTCAAAACCGAAATCTCCCGATCCTGTTCCGAATTGACGGAAACGGATGTTTCAGAGCGCGACCACATAAATGTCCCTATGGCAAGAGCAGCGCACGAAATCGCAGACAGTAAAATGTTGATGACCTTTTGAGCGCCGGGGCTAATCCAATTCTCGCGCTCTTTATCGATATGCTCCATCAAGTCGTCGTGCGATTCTTTTAACTGCTGCTGAAAATCTCTGCCGATATCTCTCACTACAGTTTTAAGATCGTCTTGCTCATAAACCATTTGCAACACAATCTCGATGATTCCAAAAAGCAAAGCGCCTGTTTCAGAGGGTTCTATCTCTTTTCCCTCTTTCATGTTTTTGAAAAGCAACGCTTTGATGCTTGTTGCTTCTTGTTTTTGCTTCTCCAGCATCACGCCTCCGGCCACCCATTGCGCCAATCGTAAAAGAGCACGTCGCGCACATCGCTCAGCTTGTCTACTGCGTCACAATGTTTTCCGACGATTCCGGCGATCTTCGCCTCCATCGACCAAAACTCATTGGCCTTTTGCTCAATTTTTGAGGCGAGAACACGCGGGTCAATGCCGCGAATTTCCGCCTCTTCACAGATGCGCGGGTTCGCCGCTTTGATATTTGCAAGCGTTGTTGACGGGCCGTAGCCCATGATTTTTACAGCCTCTGGGAACTTGAATCCCCACGACGCAGCTTCCCACGGCGATGTCCCTGCGTGCGCTTTATTTCGCAAGCCTGCTGCGTGATCGTTGATGGCTTGCTTGATGTTTTCCTTCGCTTCATCAAGCGTCGGAACAGTGTCAATGGGTGGCAGCGGGATGTTGCCATTTGACAACCACGCCTGATACGCATTCCAGCCGGGATCGCCACGCTGTATTGTTTTGCCCGTGTTGTGATCAAACACGCCTCCTTGCGCCAAGAGTTGATAGCGGGCGCTCATGATGCAGCTTCCATTTTCAAAACGATCACGCCGTTGCGACCATGATCCATCGCGTAGACTGTGTTGTTTGATCCAAACGTGACAAAACCACCCGCCCCGGCTCGCCCATAAAGAAATAGTGGAGTGATGGGTACTTGCTGTGTATTTGATGTGCCAACACTCCCACCAGCCCCAGGAACAATACTATTGTTATTGCTAATAACCACTGGATTTGATTGTCCTAAAACCGAGCTGTTGGAGATGTCTCCCGCTGTAATTCTAAAAATGCCGCCACCCACTGCATAACCTGTAGGATAAGTGCCTTGATTCCAGTAAACGCGCCCGCCGTTTCCGCCGAGGCATGTTAGTCCAGCAAATTCTGTGCTGCCCCCGCCTGCTGCTTCTGTATATCCGTTTTGCGCTGCTGTGATTACTGTGCTGCTCCCTCCAGTGCCGACCGTGTACGGCATCACCTGTCCCGGCGTCACGGGCACATCAACATCAACAATGCTTGCGCCGCTTCCCCCTGTGCTTACTATTCTGTTTGATGTCCCACCATTTGCGTATATAGCACCACCACCTGCAGCGCACATGGAGATGCAGATCATGTACACACCGGGCGGCACTATGAAATTTCCTGTTCCCGGCGTCTCAAGTACAATTATTTTTTGAGGCATCGCTCGCGTTTGTACAAGCGTTGTTTGCGCCGCAAACGCTGTTTGCGCGTCTGTGAGCGATAACCTGCTGCTGACTAACGCATCGACGCTATCAAGCCTCGCGGCTCGTTGCGACGTGAGTCTATTAACGTACAGATCGCGCGTCCGGTTACACAGTGATCGTAATTGTCCTCTCATTTCTAGCTCCAAGTCTCGCCAATCCAGTTACCGGCGGAATCATATTGATAGGTTCGCGTCGCATTCGGCGCTTGCGGGTCGGCTCTGAGACTCCAGGTCGCGCCGCCATCGCCACTTTCGTAATAAGTTTCCGTCTCGACCTCTCCGGAAGACGGCCCATCTATAACGTAGGTCAGATCGCAGCGCGTGATGCGGTTCCCGCGCTGCGCGAATTCTTTAATGACGCGCTCTTGCGCGTCAAGCTCTTCGCTGTGCGTCCAGCCGAGCGCGTCAAACAGCGCCAGATCATCAACTAGCGCGTTGTCGTTTGCCTGTGCAATGACAGGCACTTCTTGTCCGGCTGACTGAGGCGTCATGCCATCCGGCGTAAAAGGTGTGTAGGCCATGTTTTCCCTCAGAATGAAATCCCGTTGAATGTTCCGGTAAACGGCACCGCTACTTGCTGATTTGTCGCGCTGTTGAAAACGCGAACCTCGAATGTGTTGTGCGCTGTTTCCGACAATTGAAAATTGGCTGCGATTCCGAGCAGCGCAGCCTCGCCCTGCGGATTCACGATGCAATCCTTGAGAGCGAAATAATGTCCTTCGAGCGTTACGATGGTCGGCGCTGTTGCGCTCGACATACCAAAAAACGATTCCACGTTCGGCGTCGCCGTGATGACCACCTTCGGCAAACCGTGAACAGTCATCGCGCCGTCTGTCGTGAACCTCGCTCGACAAAAGCGAGCGCGTGTTCGCGCCGATCCGCCGTCGTGCACGTCGATGGACACCATGTCCGTTGACGTTTCCAGCCACACATGCGCGACACCATCATCGTTATCCAGCGCAGCCAGCACGGTAAACTGCCCATCAACAACGACGCCCACATCCCACCATTCTGTCGCCAGCGACGATTCACCGCCGCTGTGATAGGCGTCTATCGGCAGCGGGTAATGTTCCATCGCCAACGGAAACAGGTCGCCCCATTTGTCACCGTGGCTTGTCGAGTAATGCGTAACGCCATCGCGCGTTTCCCAAACGAGCATCGACTCTAAATTCGCAAACGCAAACTGATTTTCATCGACAAAATAAGCGGCGTTATCCGGCGCAACACGAAACTGGACAACTGTCGGATTTTTCGATGTCCGCTCGCCCTGATCGATGGCAACGATGCCGTAATACCACGTCCCCAAAGGCTCAGAATTGCTGCGATACGCAAGCATGTCAGGTTCGTCGATTGTGATGCCCGTTTCCCATGCGCCCGCAGCAGGCCAGCGCCTGATCTGATAGCGCTTGATCGCGTCGACATCCACCACCCGCGGCCACGAAAAAAGCACCCAGTTCGCCACCTGTTGAATCGTCAGCCGCTCTACATCCGGCGGCGGCATCTCTTTGCCAAGCGCCACGATGTCGCCAGAAATATATTCGCTCGCGTAAACGCTGGTACGCGTCGCCACGCGCACGATGTAATGCACACCCTCTTCGACCACCGGCGTCGCGTAGGTCGCAAGTTCGGTATCGGCGCTCCACATCAGCTTCGACCCAGACCAAACCTCGACGTAATACGATTTCCTATAGGGTAAATCCTCAACTGGTTGCCAAGTTACACGAATGCGCGACTTCAGCGTTTTATCCTGAAGTGCGAAAAGCTCTTCTTCCAACACCAATCCGGTCGGCGCAGGCGGGTTCGATGGGTCTGGCAGCAGCGGATCAATGCCCGACGGCGCTTGTGCGATGGCGTCACTGTAGCAAGCGGGATCGTACTTCTTCGCGCTGATCGTGTAACGCCCAGCGGACTTGCTAACGAGTGCGTTGATACGCATCAACATCTTGTGGCAAATGCCGTCAACAGACAATGTAATCACGTTGCCGACGCGCAATTTGATCGCCACGTCGAACGCTTCCCATGTCGCCGAGAACATCTCAAGCAGCGAGTGGTTCAATTGCTCAACCGCCTCACGATAACCCTGCGAGTAGGACGTGACCCCCTCCATGCTCAAAACCGTCTCGCGCCGCTCCAGCGTCCCGTTGAGCACGCCCGGCGACACCGCACGCGGATAGAGCGTTGTCGGAGGATTTTTCGTCACGTCGGTCACGTTGACCTGCACGACCGTTGACAAATCGTCAGCAGAAGTCAGATACCAATTGAAACTCTTATCTGCGATGTTCGCTTTTCCATGCTCGTCGGTGAATTCGTACACGCTAGGTGACGGTCTGTCCGGCACAAGACACACCTCCCCTCCTTGCGGCGCACACCAGCAAGCGGCGTAGCTTCTGATAACATCGATCCAGCGCACCACTTCTTGCGGCCTGTCGAGCGCAAGCGACATCGTGCGTCGCGGCTCAATGCCGTTCACCAACTCATCATTGGCGTTCGCGGCGATCAACAGATGATCGCTGTCAACGGAATGCGGCGTGTAATATCGGAAAATGTGAGCAAGAATGCGCGACGGATTGCGACTGAATTTCCACGTCGCCGGATCATTCGGAAGCTGACCCGTGTCGTGTTCGTTATAGATCAGTAGTCCGTCCGCTTCAACTGTGATATTCGGAAACGATGTCCACCCGCTGACGTTGGTTCGCAAAACGATATAAGCGACATTTGGCAGCGTGTCTTTATAAACCACCGACGGCTTCTGCGCCGCAAACGCATCGCGCAACATCGTGTCAACCGGCTGGTCGGCGTGACCGAGATAAACGTTGAGCTTCGTTCCCGCAGGCGGATCGTCGTCACCAAACTTGACGCTGCGGATCGCGCTGATCGGCCCCTCGCAAACAACACCAAGTAGCACAATATCACTGCCAATGTAGCACCGCGCCGCCACCTTGACACCGAGGCGGCGCGGCCCGCCGAGCAGAATAGGTATCGACTCGCCATCACCGCAACACATGATCTGCAAATCGCGCTGCCGCACAGAATCAAGCGTGCCGCGATCCGCCGAACTGTTCTGAGGCGGCGACGGAAAAGTATAGGTCGGAATCAGAAAGTCGCGTGACACATCACACCTCAGACAAAGCGACGCTCACGAAAAACACCAAACTATCACCAGATTTCTCGATGACCTCTTCCTTGGGAGGCGCAGTAAAAATGCAACGATAGGTTCGCTTGTCTGCCGCCCACACAAAATCGAACTCGGCATCGGTGCCGCGATGCGCATCGTAAAAATCAAGAAGACCGTCGTATTGCGCTTGCGTCATCGCGTGGCGAAATGCAAACACCCTGCGCCTCTTGTCCCACGTCGAGCGCGAACGCAGCGAGCCGTCGGCAGCTCTGTCGATGATCACGCCGTCGGCGCTATCAGCCTTGCTGCCGAACAACTGCTTGAAGCCAGGATATTGATTCATCGGCGCACCTGCCATATGTGTGTCGTCGTGCCGATCTTGTCGATAGCGCCATCGGGCACGATATGATTGAATCCGAACTCCGGCGCGATGAAGCGGCGCGGCAACATCGACGTGCGCCCCGTCATGTTTGCGAACGCAACAACAATATTCCCCTTACTACCGGAAACCTTGTTGCCAGTCCCTGTGAAAACACACACAGGATGATCTATCGCGTCGGCATCGAAATAATGAATCGTGACCTTTCGGTCGGCGATCCCGTGATTTTGCAGCAGACCCGCAATCGCCGAATCCGCGTCGAAAAACGTCAGCGCCCCTTTCTGCGCACCGGCGACATTGAACGTGATGCCCTCGATCTTGACCGACATTGCCACCCACACATGTCCGCCGTACATCACATTGCCGCGCGTCGAGCAGCGCAACGGCACAGGGAAATCGATCTGCAACAAATAGCCCGGCGCAGTGTGAGGCTTCTCAACAGCAGCGGCTATCGGAGGCGCGATGTCAGTACGCATAACCCACCTGCGCCTCCCTGTTGCTGGTTTCAACATGAATCCGGATGTTCGATAACGCAGCGCCAAGCGACGAAATCATTTGTTGCGCACTTCCGAATGCTTCTTTGACGTCTCTTGCGCCGCCCGTCAGCGCTTCGCCAACCTTTTCCTGCGCAGCGATACCCCTTTTATTCGCATCATCAAGCGCGGGAACAGTTTCTCGCAACATGACATTGACGCTCGCCATCGCATCTGCCGCTGCAAGGTCAAGATCGGTAGCGTCCATCACCAGCGGCTTAGTCAAAGCAACTCCAGCGGTTTCAAGCGCAGCCGTCACCGTTTCCGCTGCCGCTGAAACAGCGAAAAACGGCTCGATGTCGATGCTCACACCAAGCTGTTCGGCGACGTTCGCCAACGCCTGCGCAACCGCCTTGCCTGCGGATTCGATAGCGTCTGCTGGCCCGGTGATCAAATCCCTCGCCGCCTCGATGCGCTCGTTTTTCACAGTTTCCAATTCATCGAGCTGCCGCAGGAAAGAGGATCTACTTGCACGTTTTTCTTCGTCGCTCATCATCCCGAACGATTGGCTCATCGCAGCAACGGACTGCTCGAAATACTTATTAATATCATCAATGCTGGTAGCCCCCTGCAACGCAGCGAACGCTTCGTCACCTTCGCGTTTAAGATAGTTGTATGTTTCTTGCTGCGTGAGTCCGCCCATCTCGATAGACCGCCTCATGCCCGCGATGGTGTTGTCCATCCCTCTGGACATATCCTCAAGCGCACCCATCAGCCCGTTGAACGCAGGCGCTGCATTCATCAGTCGCATGAACGTCTCTTGCGCTGCCGAACTGGTCAAGTCAAGCCCTTGCACCAGCGCGTCGAACTCGGCGCGTGTACGAGGCACAGCGGCGCCGATGTTTTCAAAGATGGAGCGCAAAGCATTGCTGGAATCTTCCATCGCCCACTGCGCCGAGTCTTCTGCCCGGAAGTTCTGCGTGTAATAAGCCAGCGCACTGTTCATAGCGTCCGCGCTACCGAAACGCGCCGCCATCGATTCGCGGTCTTCTGTGCCTGAGAAACCCTCTGCAAACAGCGCGTCGATGCTTTGCCCTACAAGTCGTGCCGCCATGTTGGTGCCGGAAAAAACGTTGGTCAAGCGCGACATCGTTTGCTCAAGCGATTCGCCAGCGTATTGCAGATCAATGATATCCGGCGCCGAGAAGATTTCGCCAAACGTGCTTGAGAGCGCAGCACGCATCGGCTCGACGTTGAAACGCCAATACGTCGCGTCGGAAAATGCCTGCTCGATTTCTTCCTTCGCGGCCTCAGCGATATCAAAATCTCCGAGGACAGCTCTGATATCGCCATCGGACACCGACCGCGCTGCGGCAAGCATCATCCGCTGAATTTCAAGCGCAACACCCTCTTGGAACTTGTCGTTATCGCGCCCCCAATCCTCTTGATTCCAGTAAACCGCCTCTCCGTTAACGTAGACTCCGCCTGTTGTCCGGTTGCCCGCCGTGCCCTTCGGATCGCTGTCAAAACCAAAGCCAAAACCGATGCCTTTCCCATCCAAACCAAAAGACCCTGCGAGACTGCGCCATGATTGGCCGATCATGTTGACCGTTTCTTTGGCCTCTTCGTCGGCATTGTTAGGCGTGTAGTATCGTCCAATATCCTCATCGAGCAGGTTTTCCGTGACCGCAAACCCGCCAGACTTAGGGCCTCCTTTTTTTCCAAAAATCTTGACCAACACCATCACAATTGCAGCAATTGCCGCGAGATAAGGGACACACGCCATGATTGATCCGACAGCCGCGCCTATCCCTGCGCTTGTGCCGCCAATTGCGGCAGCCGCCGACGCGCCACCGCCGAAGAGCATTGATCCCGCCGACGAAAAAGCGCCGATCATCCCACCGCCCATCGCACCAGCGCCGGTCGCCGCAAGTCCCAGCCCCGTGCTCAACCCACCCATTCCCAATGCGCCGGTCAGTGATGCAAGACCTCCGGCGAGCATCGCGCCTCCTCCTCCGAAAAGCGTCCCGACATTTGAAAGGACACCACCAGCGTTGATGCCGCCTGTGCCGCTTCCCTGACCAAGGAAACCAAGAAAACCGCCGAGCGGAGAATTCCCTCCCGTGTCCATTCCCGCCGCGTTCGCGCCAACGGATATTAAACCGCCCAGCGCCCCCATGCCTCCCTGAACGACATACTGGACAACCGGTCGAAGAACCAAAGTTTTGAACATGTTCTTCAACGAATCGCGGAAGTTTTCAGCAATCGACTTCCCTTCTTCAAAGCCTCGCATGATCGCGTCAGAGAGAGACTGGTAAATTTGATCAAAGGTTTTCGTCCAGTCCTGGACATCGAGGCTGTTGCGGATCGCCTCAATGGCTTCGCTTGCGCCGCGCTTGATTTCGTCAATTTCTTGTCGCCGCCGAGCGATGATCGCAGGATCGCCGCCGTTTGCTTCAAGGTCGGCAATCTCGCGGTTTATTTCAAGAATTTTCCTGTCAACTTCAAGACGAAGATCGCGCTCTGCACGTAGCTTCGCCTGCGCAACAGCGCTCTTCCCTATCAATGACGTTTCAAACTGTAAATCGTCGACGCGCTTTTTCAGACTTGACAAGTAATCATCGCTCGCGCGATTGATCCTCAGCATTTGTTCTGCGATGGCTTTGTAATACTTTTCCTCTTCCTGCCCTGTTTTTCGTACAGTGTCGCCAACAGCCGCTTGCGCCTCTTTAAGGTCGTTCGTCACCTTGACCATTTTGGCCTGCAACTCAGTCGCTTTTTCGATACGCTTGTTGGCTTCTTCTTGCGACGTGACAGGCGCGGCAAGCACCTGATCGAGCGCCGCAGAAAGCGCAGCGTAGGTGTCCTGCAAGCGTCTGACGTTGGCTTCCGCCGAATCTTGCTGCAACGCGCCGCGTTTTTGCAAAAATTCGCTCTCAGTGATCAATCCCATTTCACGTGTGTGTGTGAGGATATCGATTTCACGCTCAGCATTCGCCTTGACGGTCTTGTAGATCGCGTCGTAACCTGCCTGTATGTAGGCAAGCTGCCCATCGATCCCCCTGATAAGCTCGGCAAAACCAGCGCCGCCAGCACCGCCTGCGCCACCAACAATAGGTGCGCCATTTTTACCGCCACCACCACCGTCTCCGGCGATTTCGGCTTTCAACTTCCGCGCTTCCTGCCCGGCAATGGCAAAACTTTCGGCAACACCAACAACCGCTTTTCCGAATTCACCGACGTAATCGGTTTCAAACGCTTCAATGAACGCCTCACGTCCACGCGCCGCAGCGTCAAACACCGTCGCAGAATCCTTCTTAAACGTCTCCGAGAAAGATGAAAAAGAAAAATCCCCGTTAAAAACTTTCTTGATACCGTCCCACAATGAAACAGCAAGGTCTTTTGTTCTTGAAAATGCGCTCGTGAAACTCTCGACAAAGTTAGCCGCAACAGCCCCAAGCGTTCGCCCCACACCAACAAAAATTGAGATAACAAAGTTCACCCATCCCTTGATGCCTCTCCAGATAAAATCAAGTGCATCAACGACGACTTGGGCAAACGCACCAAAAACACCCTCACCGCTCTTAACGGCGTTAACAATCCAAACCCATGCGTTGCTAAACGTTTCTTTTGTTTTTATCCACACGCCGGAAATCACGTCCCCGACTGTCGCCGATGTTTTTCCGACTGTGATTTGAGCGTCACTGAAGTAGTACAGTGATGCCGCAGCAGTCCCTATGGCTACAGCAGCCAAACCGAAAGGGTTTGCCAGCATCGACGCCGTCAACGCTTTGACATTTGTAGTCAAGGTAACGAGTGCGCCAGCAAACTTGCTTGATGAAAGCGCCGCAGAAAGTGCCATGACCCCAACGCCCACAAGAGATGCGTTAACCTCTTTTGAGTGGTCACGTAACCAAACGAAACCATCGGAAACACCCTTCATCACCGGCAACAAATTCGCAGCGATGTTGGTTCCAAGACCCGACGCGATCAGATTGATTTTTGTAAGCTCATCGGTAAACGCCGAAGCCTGCTGCGCGACATCTTTTGTGATACCGCTATACCGCTGCGCTTCCTCACGTTGCTTCGCAAGCGCAGCGCTCCCCTGATTGAGCATCGGAATCATTGACAAGCCGGACTTCCCGAACAACTGCTGCGCAAGCGCCGCTTTTTCCGGCCCGTCAGAGTAGCTTTTGAACTTGTCAGAAAGCTCTTCCAGGATTTTGTCAGTGGACTTCAGACTGCCGTCGGTGTTTTTGATCTCAACACCCATAGCAGCAAAGACAGCGGTTTGTTGCGAGCCGCCAGCGGCGGCGGCAGCCATGTTTCTTGAAAGGCGAGCGGCAGAGGCGGCAACGCCTTCGATATCGGTGTTTGATGACTTGGCCGAGAACGAAAGTCCAACCAACGCCTCATGTGCGATTCCTGTTTTTTCCGCCAGTTTGTCAATATTGTCAGCGGCATCTATTGAGCTTTTTATTAACCCGGCAAACGAAGCTCCTGCGCCAATTCCCATCAATGCGCCGTTAAACGCAGCGAACTTGTTTGTAATAGACGAAAGCTGCCCACTGACTCCGTCGATGCTGCGGCCTATGGCCGCCATTTGTCTGCGTGCGACATCGGAGGCGCGATACATCCCTTCTTCAAAGGATACGGTTCGCGCACCGACATCGACAGTGAGGCTTTGTCCCATCGTCAGCCTTGATCAGCTTATAACAAATCGTTTCATTTCATCGTCAACCCAAACTTCGCCGTCCTTAAGCTCGCGCCTCGCCTCCTGATCGAACAACAGGAAGTCCGCTGGCGTGTACGTCTTTTTTTCGTCTCCGCGATGTGCGTTTGCAAACATAGACATAAACCGCGCAAGATAAAAATCAACACGCTCATCACCGAACGGCGACTCTCTGTAAAACCGTATCCAGTCGTAAAACTCACCGACCGTCAGGACGCGCTTTAGCTCATAAACAGTGCGCCCAAGACGCAGCGCCAGCTTGTGCAGCAAGCGGTCAGCGCTGTTCAGTCCTTTTTTTCACCACCTTCTTCGGCTTCTTCCGCTTCGGAATCTGCTGTCTTTTCCGGCTTTTTCATCGCGTCCACAGCGATGTCGTGGACAAATTTGAAAAAGTCGTTGGCGACATCTCTGCCGAGCTTTTTTGTCAACTCAGTAAATTCGTTGTCGTTTTTAATTAGCCTCTTACCGTTTTCATCGACAACACACAGCTTCACAACTTCATAAACGTAGCTCTCGTTCCAGTTCCTGACAGCGATGGTTTTGTCGAACTTCGGCATCTCTCCAATCTTCTCGAAAATCTTATCGTTTTCGTAAAGAGTCAGTTTCTTGATATGAACGTCTATTTCATTGACGTTGCTCTTGTAAGTGTGTTGCTCTACCGGCTGCGAAAACGCCTGCACCATTCGATCTACAAAATTCATGGTTTACTCCGCATAAAAAAAACGGAGCGCATGAGCGCCCCGCGTTATTGAAAGTTGTTTAGTCGAGCGACTCTTCCAGCAAATCATCGACATCAACATCGTCGTAGCGCACCGTCTCGCCACTGACTTTCATCGTTGTCGAGAACGTCTGCTTGTCGAACGTTTTTGAGTCACCGCCCTTGAATTCCTTGACGCTTGCCAAGCATTCTTTGACGGTATATTTTTTCTGACTGGCATCGTCCGGCAGACAGATGCGACAAGGGAATGCCTCAGCGCCAGCAAGGCTTTCGAGCAACGCCTGATTTGGCGCTATGGCTTTCGGCAGGTATTGCCCGGAAAGCTGGAACGTTCCAAAGTCCTTCGATCCTGGAATGGTTTCTTTGGCGGGGCTGTCGAAATCGGTAACATCGATGTCGTCAACCGTGAGCGCCGGAGAACCCATCTCGCTCATACCTTCCAGCTTCTTCCATTCTTCATTATGCAAGAACAAAAACCGCGCACCTTGCGTCGGTTTCCCACGAGGTTTGCTCATTTCAATTTCCTTTCATGAGTTACCGCAGCAACCGCGCCGGACATAAAAAAAAGCCGCCTCGAAGGGCGGCTAACACGGGCAGGTAGCGTATGCGGTGATTAAAAAAAGCGCTTTCGCGCCGGTCAATCCTCGCTTTCAACGAGAATTCTGTAATCGGACGACACTCTATATAACTTCGTGTCGCCCTCGTAATTGTGCCGTCCAAACGTCTCTGTTTTGCAGTTGCATTCGGCAAGCGCTACAAGTGCAGCACGGCAAGAATCGTCGATTTTGACTGCTTCCTGCACATTAAAAGCGTAAACGTCAACCTGCAAATAAACATCGTTGAGACCGTCGCCACCGTCAAAATCGAAATCCTCAAACTTGGAAATAATCGTGTAACCGGCGAACGGGCTTGTAACATCTTGCGGCGCGACCAACGGAAACACACGACCGCCAAGCTGAGACACGGTTTTCAATGTCTCGAGCACAATTTCTTCAACAGATCGCATTACTTGAACCCTCTTTTTACTTTTTCGGTTGCAATGGTTTTCTCCATGCTCCTGACCACCGTATTAGCTGCATCCTTTCGTTTGCCCTCAAAAGCTGGCCGAATGAACGGCTGCGCCGCTTGCTTCGACGTTCCGCACTCAACAAAAGCGCCATAGAAAGCGTTTTGCTTGTCGCTGGCCTTCCCCTTTTGGCGAATAACAACCGCGTGGCGCGTCTCCCTATCCTTGTCACGGACGCGCCTATATTTCGTGACAACAATATTGTTTTTCAACTTTCCGGTGTCCTTCGGTGCCAACGCCCGCGCCCGGTCGCGGATCAATCGCGCTCCCGCAGAAGTCGCCTTCGACAAACCTTTCAAACCGACATCGCGCCCAAGCTCGCGCAGCCCTTTTTCCAGTTCCGCCAACCCTTGTAAGTCGTGCGCAAGTTCAATCAACTTCCTAGCCATTGTTCGCGCCCGTCTCGCAAACCAGATCGACGTGTTCACGCTTTGCCTCATCCGGCAGCACAGCCTTGATGTTCAGAATGGCGTCGCCGATCAATACGCGCATGTCAGCAGTGATGTCTGTCCTGTAGCGGATGCGCACACTTACCGTCGCCGCGCTGACCTCGGTTCCCGCTGTCAGAAATTCTTTGCCGTTCAGATAGCGAATATTTGCCCACACGGTCACAACGTCTTCCCAAGTTACAACCGGCTGACCGAACTTGTCGGTCTTGTCCGAAACGCCGCGTTGAATTACAACGCGCGAACGCAAGCTACCCGCTCTCACAGAGTCGGCCTCCGATACATGTCGAGGATCGCGCTGGTAGCAAGCGGCGCGTTCGCCACGATAGTCCCTATAATTACAGTCTCGCGCACGTTGTACCAATGACCAACCAGCAGATACAACCCGTGCCGCAGATCATCGTCAAGCACAACACCGCTCCTGTCGTTCGCCTCTTGCAGCGTTTCAGCGTCCTTATAAAACGTGCAGCCTGTGTAACGTTGCCCGTGTGAAACAGCAGCAGCGATAAGACCATTGATGTAGCTGTCTTCGTCGTTGTGATCGACGCGCAGATGCGCTTTGACTTCGGCAAGGCAAAGCATCGCTTACTCTTTCGCGGACTTCGGCTTCGCCGGTTTCGTTTCCTTCTTGTTCGCGTCAGCAGCATCGATAGCAACAGCCAAGCCGTTGCGAATCAACTCATCGCCTCTGTCTGAATCGAACACATCGCCAGGACTGACATCTTTTCCATGATGCCTATAAAACTTTGTCGCTTTCACTTTCATAATGAAAAAGGGCGACGCCGTAAGACGCCTCCCTTCCTTTCTCGATGGTAATGTTAAGACGGGAACTGCCCGACAACAAACGCTTTCGGACGATAGACAACAAAAGCGAGGCGCTGCGAGCACTTCATGCTCACAAGGTCGCGCTCAAAGTCGTCTGCGTTTTCCGTCGAGATTTCAATTTCAACGCCTGCTCTATCGAAAATTTGAGAGCCGATAGCAAACGCACCCGTCAAGAATTTACCGACAGGCATGGCGTTCGTGACAACTACGGGCAAGCCCCACACAGTCGGAATCGGAAGCTGCTGCGGCCCTGCGAACAGATAAACGCCATCTGTTGTTTTCAGCAACCGCATTTTTTCCCAATCGTTCGGGTTGAGCACCAACCCGGAAGCGTAATACTCATCGCTGATGGCTTGCGTCATCGCGTGGCTGATGATGTCAGCCATGTTGTCTCCGGTTTCTGTGCGATCCGTGTCGTAGGATGCCGCCTGCGGCATGACGCCGAGAACGTCATTGCCTGTACCGTCGCCAAGCAACAATTGCTCATCCTCGCGGAACAGCACACCGTAACGCAAACGACTGTCGATCAGGCTTTGAAGTTGAGCAGAATCGTCCAATGCTTCCTTCGTTACCTTGATCATATGTCCGAATTTCTTGACCTTCGCGTCTGCCGGAGAGTATTTGACATTACTCTTCGGGTATGCCGCGCCTTCAGCAACACCGGCAACAGCGCTGGTGAACACATCTTCTTTCTGATACTGAACGAGATTGCTGGTGGTCGAACCTGACATGCACAGGCTGCGAATACGAAGTATACGGTCAGGAGGTGTGATTATCAGGTCTTTGCGATCAGGCGCAATCAGCGCACCTGCCGATGTGCCGGCACTGGTAACGTCGTTGCGTACTTCAACGCAAATCCCTTGCCGCCCTCCTTTATAATTCTTGAACGCCGCACTCTCGACAAACTCCGCGCCCATCGACATCGGGCGATCATCGCCTGAAGTCCGCACCCCCTTTTGCTGCAACTCAAGAATTTTTGCGTTAACAGCGGCGTTCTCCTTGACAAGAGCTTCCAACCGCGCAGCCGTTTCTTCTCTGTGCTTGCCGTGCTCTTTCGTCTCGTCGTCCATCTTTGCTTTGACGGCTTGCATCTCTTTCATTTTCTCGCCGACGCTGGCGGTCAACTTCTCGACGGCCTCCTTAACGTCGTCTTTACCCGCTTCGTTTGTAACGAAGAACTTGTCTCCGGCGAGCGCTTGCAATTCGGCAAGCGCCGCTGCTACACAGAATTTCATGATAGTTTCCTTTCAGTTAAAGTGATTGAATTGTTGTTGCTGCGCTTTTCAGCATCGCCGCCGTCTCCGTGCCGCGATCACCGCGGTGGAGCGCACGCAAACCGTGGCCTGCAACAGTGCAGGCTTCGGCTTTGGAAAAGCCAAAAACGTCGCGCAGATGGCTCTCGAATTCTTTGAGGTTTGGTGTTTCCTGTTTTGTGAAACGCGCCACAATTTCACTTGGCACATTCTTGAAGTCGGAAATGTTGAACTTCGCTGCCAGCTTGACTTCATCGGTTACGACATCGACAAGCCCCATCGCCTTCGCCTCGCTACCGGTCAGCCATGTCGTGTCGCTCATCGCTTTTTCAATTGCGGTGCGCGGATGGTTGCTGCGGTTAACGTAAATGTTGACAAGCACGTCCTTTGTTTTGTTCAGCAGATCAAGCGCCTGTTTCATGTCGTCGCTTGTTCCACACGCCCATACGGTCGGGTCGTGAATCATCATAAAAGCGTTTTCCGGCATGTAGATCGTTTTTCCTGCCATTGCCACGGCGGATGCCGACGACGCGGCCAACCCGTCGATATAAACATCGACAACGCCATCGTGTTGTTTCAGCGTGTGGTAAATCGCCAGCGCGTCAATCACGCTGCCACCGACGCTGTTGATGTGCAGGTCGATGTCGTCAAGTCCTTTGATGGATTCGATGAACATCTTGGCGGTGATTCCCCAATAACCAATCTCATCGAAGATGTAAACCTTCGTTTTACCGTTAGCGGCTTTGTTTTCCACCCGATACCAGCTTTTCATTGTGACTCTCCAAGTTTGTCGATTGTGATCATATTGCTTTGCACGGTCAGCGCGTCGCCGCCGTCAACCGATTGCAGGTTTTCTTTCGAGCGAACTTCGTTGCGCGTCATCACGCCATTCTGCAACATCTTCGAGTAGAACTCTGAACGCGCAGCAGAATCGGCGCGAAGCAATCCCTCGATGTTGAACTCTGCGAAATAGCGCTGCCGATCCTCTACCGGTATCAAGCTGCGCCCAATGGCCTGCGCGATACGCGACAAACGCGGCGCAAGTGTGTACGTCAGGAAACCGATGTTCTGCTGTTCAAGCCCTGTCCCCCACGATGTCGTTTTCTCGTTGTGACCAATCATGAAAGGCGGTACGCCAAACCAACGGCACACATCCTCGACGCTGAAACCACGCGACGCCAAAAGCTGCGCATCTTCCGGCGACAGCTTCGCGTCTGACAACGATTCGTTCATCTCCAGAACCATGATCGAACCTGAACGTTTAGAACGCCATGCGTCAAGTCTCTGGTTGTAAATCTCTCGCTGCTCGGCTGTAAGAACTTTTCCAGTTTGCAAAATGCCCGCCGGACGAAGTCCATTTTTGAACGTGTCGTTCGCCACGCCGTCGGCGGCCAGTGCCAACCCGATGGCGCTTTTCGCATAGGCGATAGTGGACATTCCCATCACGCCATCGAGTGTAAATCCGCGAATGTGAAGAATATCTTCCTCTCTGTATTTCCCTTCTCGGTGCTTGTCTTTGTAGACATAAAGCAATGCACCAGACTTCTCACGCTCAACTTTCATCGCTTCGCTTTTCAGCGGATCAAGTCCGATGATGTCGTTACCAGCACGAAGTTTCAGTGCGTAAGCGTTACCCTGCAATTCAACAGACGCCTGCATCACACACCAGAAATCGACAGCAGACATGTCGGCATTCGGCGTGTCGTGCAGTATCTGATAAAGCGGGTAGTCGTACTTCAATGCGCTCTTACCGTCTTTTCCGCGCTCGAAAATCTGAATCGGCAACGTTGAAACGGTTTCAGAAAGTAATCGAACGCACGCCCACACAGCGGAAAGCGTCAACGATGTTTCGATTGTGACGTTTTTTCCACTTTCGCTCATGCCGTAGCCCGACTGACCGCGAATTTCCGCAAGCGATGAAGGAGACAGCGCTCCCGCAGCGTTCAACAAACGCCGCGCGATCCATTGACCAATCGACATTAAAAAGCCCTCATTCCTTCTGAAAAGTAGGCATCAATTTCTTGTTTGCTCGCGCCCCTCTCTTGGTAAACCCGCCCAAGAGCCATGATCGTCGCTACCACACCGTCGATCTTGTTCTCCGGTCGTTCCTTGCGCGGGTAAATGTTGTCCTTCGCGTCAAGATGCGCGACGACGTTACTTATCATCCATGTCGTAATCGGATTGCCGTCGTGAACGAGTTTGCCGGACAATACCAGCGCCTCAAGCTGCTTCATCGGCTCACTGAAATTCAAAACCGTAGGACGCATCTCAACCATCGGAACATGATTTTCTATCATGTGCGTAGCCAGTTGCGTGGCCTGAAACGGGTCGTAAGGTACCTCTCGAACGTCAAACCTTCCGCAATCGGCGATGATGTCCTGCTCGATCACATCAAAGTCGGTGATTTCTCCTTCGGTGGCGCGCAGCAATCCTGAGCGCCTCCACCCTTGATACTGACTGTTTGCGCTGTTCTCAACGGCGCGTTCTGGAAGATAATAGTCAGCAAACAAGTAATAACGATTATTTTCATGATCGACAAACAGCTTAACTTTCGCCGCAATGTCAACCTTGCTCGCCAAATCAAGCGCCATCCAGCACGGTAGGTGCTCGACCTGATCAACGGTAAGTGTGCGATCCGCGCACGCTTCCCACGCCTTCATATCCATCCACGCGCTGTCTGCGTTGACCCAAACGTTCAAACGTTTCGTCAAGAAGTTGTTCACCGCCGACGGCATCGACATCGCTTTACGACACGCTTGTTCCATATCTTCCGCCAGCACAGACACTCCATAGTTTGGATTGGCTTTCGCCCAGATCGCTGGGTCAGACCAATCGTCGCCGTCGTCGATGGAGCAAATCAAACCGAAGAACGTCTCATCTTCGACAACGCCATCAAGGATTTTGACCAAGTGCGTTCGCTGTTCATAGCAGATGCCGCTCCGGTCGCTTCCTGCGGTGGTGACCATCCAGATCAGCGGTTGACTTCGCGCACCGGTCGCTGAATCGATCACGTCAAAAAGATTGCGTCGCTTGTGCGCATGAAATTCATCAATCGCCCCAAAGTGAATATTCAGTCCGTCGAGCGTACTTCCTTCGGCATTAAGTGGGCGGAAGATGCTTGCTGTTCCCGGCACCGACACATCGTGCGCATGAATATCGACGCAGAACATCGCGCGAAACTCTGGTTCACGCTCAGCCATTTTCGCGGCGTCACCCCAAACGATGCGCGACTGTTCGCCGGTTGTTGCAACGCTGTAGCACTCTGCGCCCGGCTCACCGTCGGCGGTCATCATGTACAACCCGATTCCCGCCACCTTCGTCGACTTCGCGTTCTTGCGAGGCACTTCTTCGTAAACGCGGGTAAAGCGCCTACGCCCCGTTTCATTGTTCACCCAACCGAAAACAACGCAAAGAACAAAGCACTGCCAATCTTCCAACTTGATCTTTGGATACTGCATTGCGCCATCAATAAACTGTGGTCGCGCCCACTCACCCTTGATGTGCGGCAGCAATTCAATAAACTGACAAATTCTGTTCGCTGCGCCGTCGTCAAACCGATACGTCCAGCCGCGACCTGCGCGTTTTAGGTCGCGCAACTGGCGCTCACACGCCAAGCGGTGCAGGCGACAGGCCGGAATATCTCCTGCTACGACGCGCCGCGCGTAGCCGTTCGCCCGTCCTGCAAAGTTCATGCGAATTTCTGCCAGCCGGTCACCGACTTATCCATGCCGGGAAACGATAATTGATTGCTCGATGGCGTCACCCGCGCCCGGTCGGATGGCGACATACCAAACTTTGCGAGATTTCTCGTGCACTCTTCGCGCAAGCCTTTTATGGTTGAAAACAGCGCTGATTGCTGCTTGTAACCGGACGGTGTCACGTCAACGCTCACCAGCGAAACGGCGTCGTTGTAATTCACTCCCTGTTCAACAAGGGCGTCGATTTTACGGTTGAAGGCAACCTCTAACTCAACCATCCTGCCGTGGACTTGACAATACATCGCCAATGCCGACCGGTCGATCTTTGTCAGCAGTCCAAGCGCCAGAAGTTCCGGCACGATCTTCTTCCACTCTTTACGAGCCTCACGGCAAAGGTGTTTCGGGATATCCGGCTCTTCAACTGGCGGATTCACGCCGTCGGCAAGATTTATCGGACGACGGCCACGATTACCTTCGTGCAGCCTCAAAATTGCTGGCTTCGGCGCTGGCCCTCTCGCACCCATCAGACAGTCCTCCCATCGACGGCACAACCACCAGCAACACCATAGCCGCCGCCAATAATACCGCTGTTAACAGTGCATCCGTTAACAGTGCCGCCGTCAACAATACCACCGGCAGCGATACCCCCCCCATGAAACTTGCGCCCGCCCAAAATTGATTGGGGGCACGTGTCTGAGAGGGAAGCGGCAGACTTTTGAACCGCCCCCACCCCTAGCTCATAATTTTTTTCGCGGGAGACGTTGCCGAAACCGCCGTCAACGTGCGCTGTCTTCCGAGAATGACAGGACGCGCAAAGCGAGCGCAGGTTGTCGCGGCGGTTGTCGTTCGCGTTTCCGTTGACGTGATCGACAACGGTTGCCTCAGTGATTCGTTGATGTTGTTTGCACTCAAAACATAGCGGATGTTCGCGCAACACCTGCACCCTCAATTTGCGCCACGCTGTGCTGTTTGTTGGCAGCGCACGGCGCTGTTGCCTTTGCGCGGCGCGTTTGTTGTTATCCCATCGCCGCGCATCATCTTGATGCCTGTCGCAGTAGCCAGGACGAACAATGGCCTTGCCACAACCCGGATGTCGGCAGATAGTCATCGGTCTGGCTGGCATAATAAAAAAGCCCAGAGAAGAGTCTCAGGGCTTGTGTGTTTTTTGAATGCAAAATCTGCAACCTACACGAAACAGCTTAAATCGTTGCAATTCCCGTGTCAAGTGGTTTTTTCATTTTTTGCAAACTTATAAACTCCTGCCACACCACGAACCGCGCGTCATCAAGCCAGTTGTAAATTGTGCGTTGACTTACTTGGTACTTTTCCATTGCCTTCCGAATCCCGATCAGCCCACGCCAAAAATAAACCGTTTCGATAACCCCTTGGTGGATGCCGCCGACAGCCACTATAGCGTCGTTCACAGCGCCGCAGACACGGGCACGGTCGATGTCTGGCACGTAGTCGGGCAGACCGCCGCCAGCGCACCGTGTGAACGCCGCGCTGCTTGGATACCCAAGCGGTCCGGTGCCTGCATCCATCTTCCACTCTGCCCACTCCGAAAGCAAAAGTTCAAACTCTGCTGGCGCTTTCTGCATCCTTACACCTTTTTTCAATTCTTACAGGGTTAAAACAAACCCGTAAGAAATTTCCCTTTAATAAACAAACGCTCTTACAGGTCTTACAGGTCTTACAGGTTTTTAATATAAAAAAACAAAAACTACACAGAACAAAACGCACACTCGCGCGCGCGAGGAAAAACCCGTAAACCCGTAAGACCTGTAAACACTGTTGATTCATAACAATTTTTTCCTTACGGGTTTGTATTAACCCGTAAGGAACTCAATAACCCGTAAGACCGACGTCGCGCGGATGTGCGCAGTGATACGCCGCTTTACAATGTTCCGTGATCCACGCCTTCACATCCTCGCAGGCATCGTTTATTGCTGGCGCGTACCAGTAAATTCGGTAGGCTTTACACTCACCGTTAATCGCTATCCACATAACGTCAAACGAAAAACCTGCCTCTTTCAGCTTCCGGCTAAACAGCGTTTGTGTGTCAACGTGTTTTTCGCCCTGTGTTGGGCACCATCGCTGATAAACTGTGTAAAGGTCGCTCGCGGCACCCGCCCAAACCGGTTCGCGCCCGTATTCCAGGCACGGCAATTCCCCCGCCTTCCAGCGTCTGACGAACAACTCCGACGACCCTAGAGACAGCTCCACCGCGTTATCAAAATCAACCGTACGCAAAGGTTTTGTGTGCGGATTGAAATTGCCGATATCACGAGCAAGAAGCATCGCGTAGAACGCCGCGACGCCGCCACTATTTATCTTCTTCTCAATGCGTTTGTAAAACGCCTCGCCATCAGGATGCGGCCCCGGCGTATCGATCATCAGAAAACGTCTGTCGCCCTCTTCAAGAGGCACAGGGAGCAAGTCATTCGACAAAAAAACCAAGTTACAATGGTTTCCTTCATAGCGGGTGGACATGTACTTTGCAGAAATTGGAATCTGGTCTTCCGTGACAAGATTTTTGAGCTTACCGCCGAGCTGCCACTTTTCCTTACGCGACAAAACTTCATTCCCGATCAAAAACAACTTTCCGCTGACCCAATCGTTGTACTGGCTTTCAAGCTCTGTTTGCGTGATCGTGCCGCCATATTTACCGTAAATCGTGGCGACAACATTCCAAAACATATTCTTCCCGCACCCTTGCTTGCCGCGCATCACGATAGATGTCGCCATCTTCGCGCCGACATTCTTCAATGGGAACGCCATCCAATTCAAAACCCAGTCGATAACCTCTTGTCGCTCGCTGCAGATGTAATGCAGCAGTTCGATGATGGCATCGCAATCTCCACACTCCGGGTCGAGATCAATGCCACAAAACAGATTCCACGGCGCATCAACGTTGTGAGGATCAAAAACAACCTGATCAGCGGAAATCATTTTTCTGTCCGGTGATTCAAGCCAAACCTTAACAGCATTCTGGTAGGCCAGCCTAAGGTGCCCGATGCGCACAAGCATTCGCCTGTTGCCATCGAATACCGTATCTGTGCCGTACACCAAAGCGAAATCGCGCTGCAACATACTCACATTCGTCAACCAGTCCGCAGACCCTTTTGACTTATTTTTTTTTTGCGAATTCCCTTTCCCCTGTGGGGGTGAGGGAGGCGGCGATTGCTGCCTATCGTCATCGTTTCGCGCAGCCATACCCATGCCTACACCTTATGGAGCCACCGCAGCGCCGTTGACACCTGATAACGAACCTCATCAAGCCCCTCAACAACGTGCAAATCGTTAAAATCCTTATACTCGTGATCACCTTTTCGGGCTCCGCGATCACGAAACAACGGATAAATCACCGCATCACCGAACACCTTTGCTGCGTTATTTGCCTTGACCCTTCCGATATTTCCGTTATCCCGCAAATAATCGTCATCCGCGCAAAACAATAACCTCGAATTGGGATAAATCGCATGCAACACCTCTGCCACCGGAAGCAAGTTCCCCGCGTCAAACGCCACCACTACACGGTAACGCCGGTCTAACGCCATCCACACACTAGCCGCCGTAGCGAACCCCTCACACACCAAAACAGGTGCACCAAGCTCATGCAGCCCAAGCACACACGCACAGCCTGCCTTATCCATGCCAGTCGTAAAACGCTTATCTCCGTTTGGACGAATGATCTGCACACCGCGCAACATCTCATCGTGCGTAGAGTCGTAGCGACACATCGGGACAACAACACAATCACGCCAGTACCGCACCCACGTCGAAACCTCGATACGCTTTCTTCTCGTGTATGGAGTCTTTCCCTCAAGCGTCGCGCCGCGCCAAGTGTCCAGCGCACGATCCGCAGCAATGCGAACATCCCGTTTACGCCGCAGCTGTTCCATTTCAGCGATTGACGCCTGCCTTGCGCGTAACTCCTCTGCTTCGGCAGGCGTCAATCGCCGACCATCGAACTCTATCTGGTGCGGCCCATCACCCTTAAAGCCGAAAGCCCCGACAAAATACTCATTACCAGCGCGCGAAATCCTGCGCTCAATCCGGTAATACGCCTTCTTCTTCGGGCCATACCGAACCCATCGAGGCGTGTCGACCTGAATCTCCGACGGAGAAATATCGGGCATTCCACGCGCTGCGAATTGATCGAGCACCGACGAAAGCGCATCAAAAGAACAAGCGCGAACAGACATCATCACACCAGAAAAACTACTGAGCTTTCAACGTATACCGCATCATCCGTCTGGTGACGCCGCCGACCTTCACAAACGCCCACCTCTTTTCAAACGTATACCCAACCTTGCCGAGATCGGAAATCACCTTTGCCAAGCCAAAAATCCCATACTTAGCCGCAGCCTCAGCCTGAGTGATCGACCGCTTGCGCAAATGATCAAGCACCATCGTTTGTTGCGTTTTGCTCATGATTTAACTCCTACCGTAATAAAAAAAGCGGTGACGCACGTTTCAGGAAATGCGAAGCCGCCAAACCTCCGGCGCCAGACAGTAGCCCGCCGGAAATAAAAAACGCGCGGAGCAGAGCATCACCCCGCGCGACGTCGCCGTGATCACTTTGGCAACTATGAAAATTTATGGCGCTCATGTCCGCGCCTCCGCAGCCTCGATCCGTTGCGCGATCTGCGTTATCGCCCGCGCAGCCTCGATGTACTGCCGCTGCAACGCGGCCATCTCACCCTCCGGCGTCACCGGCGTCGCAGGCGCGTAACCGGCCTCGCCGCAGATAAAGTGCATCGCCGTGTGACAACCCGCCTCACCGCCCAAGCGCAGCAACAAAATCACCTGCTCCGGGCTGAGTTTTTCCGACCGTGCCGAATTTAAGCAATCAGCCAACTGCCGCGCTGCTGCATCGGGCGACTTTTCCGGCCAGAGCTTAGGCCCCACCCGTTTCGAGCCACCGAGCGACTTGACCACCTCATCAAGCGCCTTGTACACATCATCAAAGAACAACGCCTGCTGCATATCAGCCGTCCTTTCAGGAGTCTTTCCGACGCATTCCGAAAAAGTCGGAAGCCGTCGGAAAGACTTTTTTGGCGAAAAAAAATAGAGTTGAGGTCATGGAACGCACCTCTCCTCAAACCCCCTGCCAGAACATCGAATCCTGTGAACTGCCTCAATCCGATCCCAAAGCGCCTTAGATATCCTTTTTCCTCTGACTCCAGAAAGAATGCTGGAAACCGTCGATTGAGCACACTGAGCCTCAGTTGCAAGTGCAATCTGCGTCATGCCACTCTCAAGAATTTCGGAAACTATTGTTTTTGCATCCATTCTGGGATTATCACAATAGTCGTTCCCCTTGTCAACAACCATAGTGATTAAATCTTTTATCACAATAGAGATATGAATAAACTGAACACACTCGCCGAGCGGTTAAAATATGCTAGATCATTAAGGGGGATGACGCAGGAAACGCTTCGGAAATCCGCTGGACTGAGCAGTCAAGCGGTCATCGGAAACCTTGAAACGGGAATCAGAAAGACATCTGCATTTATCCCCAAAATCGCTAACGTGCTGAAAGTTAATGCTTTGTGGCTTTCGGATGGCATAGGCTTAATGGAAGACAGCGACGAAGCAGGAACAAGGGCAATGTTTGGAACCCCTGTTGCGCTGCCGCAAAGCTCGCGCATCCCGGTTGTTGGCATTGTCCGCGCCGGGCCGGACGGATACATCAATCAAGAAGAATCGCACACAGGCTATGTGCATGGTTTTATTACGTTGCCGAGCAAGGACGCCGCCGCTTACGCCGTCAAAGCCAAAGGCGATAGCATGTATCCTCGTGTGCAAGACGGTGAATGGATCGTTGCCGAACCGAGCGTCGAAGCCCAAATTGGAGATGATGTTATTGTTGGGCTTAAAGATGGCAGATCAATGGTTAAACGGCTGCAATGGATCAGAGATGGCGATATTTCGCTAGGGTCCATCAACAACGCCGTGCCGCCGATAACGCACTCAATGGAAGAGGTCAAATACATCCACCGCGTAGCCGCCTTTCTCCCGAGAGGGTCGTCACTTTTTTCAAAGGAGTAATGCATTTAGCGGTAGAATACAAACGCATTGGAGTTCCGCTGCATTGCAACTGAAGATGTTTGGGCTAGTTTTCTATGCTGAACACAACCGGAGCTGCCTCTTTCAAAAGGAAACAAAATGTCTATTACCGTATTGGCGGGCGACTTTAAAAAAGGTAGAAGCAACCGATTTGATCGTGGCGTGCTCCACATTTTTCAAGACGGAAAATTCTTCCCTGCAAAAATTGATGGCGGGCAAATTCTCGCAATTGATACAGCCACGGAAGAAAACGTCAAAAAGATGGCCGGTACGCTTGGATGGGGAGCCACCGGCGCTGTGTTGCTTGGCCCGGTAGGTGCCGTCGTCGGTGCGCTTGCTGGCGGAAACAAAAAAACCGTAACCTTCATTTGTGCGCTGGCCGATGGCCGAAAATTCCTCGGCGAAGCTGATGCTAACACCTACAAGCAAATGTCCGCGCAAATGTTTGAAAACAATTTAAAAAAAGAACGCGGCATTGATCCGGCAGCGCCGCCACCAAAGAAAGAGGCCACCCCTACAGGAATTAAAATACTGCTGATCGCAATAATCATTATGGGCATTATGATATTTGTTGCAGACGGTGGAAAATAAAGTTAACCGCTTGCCTTTTGCCGCTGTGAGAGGGTTTGCAGGAAGCGTGTTTCGCCAGTTTTTCCTTCACATTTAAAGCATCAGCCACCTGACCATAAGGCCGCCACCAAGGCGGCTTTATTGCATTTTTGGGACACTCGCGCAAAATTATCACAATAGTCGTTGACAACGATAATAACTTTTGTGATAATTAGGGTAAGCCTCGGAAAATAAAACACCACCGAAAGGAGCGTGACATGAGCTTCATCATCTTCTGTTTTTTCTTGAACCTGCTGGTTTACCTGTGGCTGACACGTGGGAAGGGAAACGCGAAATGAGAGCCAGTCACACGATAAATGACTCTCATCTGATAGCCACAGCACATGAACTGCTGAAAGAACTCAAAACCGCGCATGTGATCATCAAGAACGCGCTCAACATCATGACGGTAGAGCAGAAGATCGCGTGGGGCGAAAAAAACGCCAGTGACTGCGTTGACGGTGACGGCGTCACGCGAGCAAACGAACGCGTCACAGCCATCGAAAAAGCAGAGGGAAAATCATGACACGCCTACGCCGCTTCCTCGTCCGCCTGCAAGCGGACAAGCAGATATCCGCCTCGCTGCATGGAGATGAAACATGAGCAGAAAACCGACTTTTATCCTTTACGGGCCGCAGGGCATCGGCAAAACAACCCATGCCGAAACCATTGCAAAGGCGCTTGGATGTGACCGTATCTTGGATGGCGCCGTGCTAGACGAAAGTACATTTACCAAAGCGGCGACGCTGCGCATTACGAATATCGAGAACTTCCTTGATGATGTGATATGCGACGAAAACACACCGCACATCATCATCACGGTAATGAACAGAGCCAGCCTCGAAGCGCTTGTTACGACGCTTCGACGGGTATCTCCATGAGAACGCGCAACCTTTCCGAATAGGCTTTCAAATGTTCATCGCTTGCAGAAGGGATCGAGCCGTCGTTATACAAAAAGATAACGTCTGTTCTCCCATGACCTTCCCAAGAGAGCTTTTCAGCAATCTTTGGCGTGATCTTCATTTTCACGGCAGACGGATGCTCTTCGTAAACAACCCACTCAGAGGAACTCACGCCAAGCGGTTTATACATCCTGTTAAGAACAATGTAGCGACCATCTTCAAGGCGTTGAATGCAGTACGGAAGGAAAACCCAACGAAATGGTTTTTTGGTCATTTGAGCACCTGCAAAAGGCACGGGAAGAAGATTATACAACAACCATAACTGAGGATCAGGACATGACACTACTCGAAGCCACCGTAACACGCATCCGCCTGCAAGCGGACAAGCAGATATCCGCGCTCCGCAGCATGGAGCGCGAAATCAAAGAGCTTGAAAAAATCGCGCAGTGGATGACCGGCTGCGGCTACAGCGTCACGCCGGAGATACAGTTTGTGGTAGACCGAGCCTATTACTGGATCGAAGTCACCGCAGATGAAAAGCGCGTTGTCAAACTTCTGAAAAATCTCTCAAAGATCAACATCCCCGCGACGATGGATGAATATCAACGCCTCAAATACTACTACGCCATCTACACGCTGAACGCCTGGGACATCCTGAAAATCAAACTCGGATGCCGTCTTCCGATAAGCACGAAGCAAACGGAAGAAGAACATGAGGCAGCGCTGGCCGCGCTGTTATCTTAAGAAGGAAAAATCATGACCCGCCTACGCCGCTTCATAATCCGCCTGCTCAACGGATACGGCATCCGCCGAGCGTGGCGACACTCACACAAGCACTGGTACGGACACGGTGGCTATTGACCATGCCCGCCATCACCTACTCAAAACTGCGAACTGGCGCTGCACGGCGCATGGAAATGGAGTGGCGCAAAATGATTTATCGAACGCGAAGCTCCACCCGCTTCCCAGCGCGATGCAGCAGCCCTACCAGCTTGTCAATGCTGAATCGGTCGGTCTTGTGGTGCATCACCTCTGAAATGCGAGTACGGGGAATGCCCAACTCATCGGCCAATTCCTGCTGCTTCTTGCCGCGCTTTTTCAGTTCCTTCTCCAGCGCAACAAGCAGCGTTTCACGCGCCAGCATGGCCGCCGCCTCATCCGGCGGAAAACCCATATCTTCAAACACATTGCCGCAACTGACGGTCATTTTCTCGCTCATATCATTCTCCTTATCCTCAATCCGCGCCAATCTGCTTAAACCGTTGGCGACCCAACGCAATATCTTTTTGGCTGGTTGTCTGCGTTTTTTTCAAAAAAGCGTGAAGCACATACACCGCGTTTCCGATGTTGGTTACGTAAAACACGCGAAACGCGCCGCCGATATGAATACGCACCTCGCGCACACCAGCGCCGACAGTTTTCATGGGTTTCCAGTCTTCGGGATCAAGCCCATGCTGAACACGCAAAAGCTGACGGCCTGCGTTCTGGCGCGTCGCCTCTGGAAACTCGCGGAGCCGCTCGAGGCTGTCGCCCATAAAAATAACCGTTTTCATAGGAACAATGTACAGAATTTTGTATTTTTTGTCAAGAATTTTGTACGCCCACATTGGCAATTTACCAAAAAGGAGACGCCATGAACGGTCTCACCTACTCCTACCTTCGCGCAGCCGAAGCGCGTGATACGCGGCGCAAACAACGCGCCGACCACGCGATTTTGGTTATCGCACTCTTGATCTTCGCAGCGCTGCTGGCGCTGGTGTTTGGCACATGAACAACGAGTACATCCCACGCTACGGCGAGCATCAAATTTCCGACGGCGTGTACACCTACGGGTTCAATCGCATCGACCACGATCACTTCGTGGTCACTGACAAGCAACTGCGCTGCTGGGCGGAAGAGCTTGTCGCGGTTGCCGACGACGGCGAGGCGGAGGAATGGATCGCCGCGTTTGCCGAATTTCACCCGCCGGAAATCGTTGAACAGGTGCGCAACATCGCTCGAAAACTTTGGAGTGTCCGCAAAGAAAACGCGGAACGAGAGGCGTTTTGGAAAACGCGAAGCGCCGCATAAATCGATCTCGCAAGAGATCACTAAACAGGAGAAAGAAATGCAACAACCCATCACCGAAACACTGAAACATATCGGCGGCGGCGTGTTTATCGACACGGCCAGCGACAAGATGCAAGAGCTTGTACAAGCCGTCGGCGAAAGCGGCAAAGCTGGATCGTTAACGCTGACGATCACCGTCAAACCGGCTACGCGCGGCGGCGCGATGTACCTCACCGGCAAATACGCGCTCAAAAAACCAGCGGAAGCGCCGCTCGAAGCGATGCTGTTCGCCACGCCGGAAGGCAACCTTGTCGCCGACGATCCGAAGCAACAAAAACTCGACCTCAAAACCACGGATGAAGCGCCGAAGGAATTGAAGTTCGTGCCCATCAACCAGAAAACCGCATAGGTGAAAAATGAAAGACAACACAACTCAACAATCATCTGAAAACCTCGCCGAGACACTGGCGCGGGAAATGAAAAAGCCAGAAGTGCTTGATAGCGCGTCATCCGCTTTTGCAACGCGAACCATCCTGCTGCCGCCCGGCTGGACGTCAGAGTATCAGGACGACGAGGGCGATCTGCCTGCGCCGCGCCGCAAGACAGCAACCGTGCGCCTAGACGACGTCAACAGCTTCATCGACTATGTCAAGCGACACGGGTCGCTTGCACGTGCATCCATCTGGTGTGAGGCCAACTACGCAAAAGGAAGCGTAGAACTGATCGCTATCCTGAACGATCACGGCGAAGAAGAGAGCGAACCGGCGTGGCGCGATCACAAAGCCTTTTTCAGACCAGCACTCAGCGAAGAATGGAACCGCTGGATCGGGGGTAATAAAAAGCAGTTTTCGCAAGCGGAATTCGCCGCGTTTATCGAAGACAACATGGGCGACGTGGCTGGAGCAGACGGCAGCGCCACAGGTGCGCAGATGTTGGACATGGCGCTGCAATTTGAGGCCAACCAAGACATGCGTTTCAAGAGCGCGATCCGCTTGCAGAACGGCGGTGTGCAGATGTCGTTCGTGCATGATGATGACGACGCGACGCTTGCGAAAATGCAAATGTTTGACCGCTTCAACCTCGGCATTCCTGTTTTCTGGAACGACGCCGCCTACAAGATTGATGTACGGCTGCGCTACCGTGTCCGCGAAGGGAAGCTGACGTTCTGGTACGAACTTCTGCGCCATGATAAGGCGTTGGAAGCAGCAACGAAAGAAATGCTTGACAGCATCAGGAAACAAACGGGAACGACGTTCTTCTTCGGCAAACCGTTTGTAAGTTAATGAAGTGACAGGGCGGCGTGGAAAGCAGACACGCTCACGGCAAGGTCGGATGCCAGAAGAAGCCTCGACCTATAGGCGGAAGCGGACGCGCTTGCATGAGATTGGCGTCACAGCAGGAGTAGCGCCCTGCCCCTGTCACCTTTTTTTTGAATGAACAAATGAAACGAATCTACATCTCCGGCCCGATGACCGGCCTGCCACAAGACAACTTCCCCGCGTTTCACGCCGAGGCAGCGCGGCTGCGCGGACTCGGCTACGACGTCATTAGCCCGGCAGAGTTAAACCCCGGCTCGAACAAAACATGGCGCGAATGCCTACGCGCCGACCTGCAAGCACTGCTGATCTGCGACACCATTGCCATGCTCGAAGGCTGGCAAGACTCTGAAGGTGCGCATCTTGAAATGAACGTAGCGCACCGCGTTGGAATCAAAATCGTGCTTGCGAAAGAAATTCTCTCCCCTCTCACGCTTGCGGGAGAGGGGCAGGGGGAGAGGGCAGCATGAACACAAACGATACACACTACGTTCTCGACATCGAAACGCTTGGCCTGTGCGACAACGCCATCATCGCGTCCGTCGGCATCGTGCGCATGGAAAACGGAGTGCAGGCGGGTTGTTTTTACATAACGATTGACACCGAACAACCAAACCGCAGCTACGACGAAGAGACAATGGAATGGTGGGGTGACGACGAACGATCCGTTGCCCGCGCAGAATTCGATGGCAATATTCGACTTTTTCCGTTTTCGCTCAAAAACGCGCTACTCGGCGTTGCGCAATTCCTCAACACAGACGACGAAAACGAAACCGCGCCCATCTGGGGCAACGGCAGCGACTTCGACAACCGAATTCTCGACCACGCCTTCCGGCAGCACGGCATGCAGTGGCCGTACTGGCGCAACGCCTGCCTGCGCACGCTACGCAATCTGGTTGGCGGCGAACGCTACACGCCGACCACCGAGCGCGTAAAACACATCGCCATCAACGATGCGATGACCGAAGCAGAAGAGCTGATATACCTGCTGAATCGGATCAAGATTGAAAGCCAAACATGAAACAAGGCTACGTCAAAATAAAAGCCGAACACCTGTTTGAACTTTATCTTACAGCACGCTTTATCAGCGAACGATTTAGCGAAGAAGTAGAAGAAGACTTACGCCCGCACATCAACGCAGCGAAAGCAGCATTGAGAAAGCACGATCACATTGGCTTTGAGGAAGCAGTAAAAGAATCTGAAAAGGATAACTGAAATGATCGCGCACAAACATATCGAAGCGGTTGATGTTTTGAAAGCATTGATGTCGCTGAAAATCATTTTTGATAAACCTGTTTGCTTCTCAATAAAGGACGTTATTGTGCCTTTTGAGACTCACACTCAGGCTTGTAAAACTTGGAACGAGGCGAGAGAAATCTTAGAGCGCACAATCAAAGCCATCGAAGACGAAATGGAGTCAGCGATATGAACGATCTACTACCATGTCCGTTTTGCGGCGACAAAAACCCACAAACATATAGCGATAATTTCGGCCAGTTCTCTCAAATTGTTTGCGCCGATTGCGAAACAGAGACAGCTTGGTATGACTCTGAAGAGGAGCTTGTTGCCGTATGGAACCGCCGCGCTGACGATGAATCGAAGGCGCAGGAAATGCGTAAGTTGCTTTCAGAGTTTGCTGCATTTTCAATCAGTGATTACAAAACGCTAGACAAGCTGTGCAAAGATTATCTCGCGCTAAAAAAGAGGGCGCGGACTCTGTTGACAGAACAACCAAAAGCAACCGGAGAAAACAATGATTAAACAGCGTCCGATTATGTTCTCAGGACAAATGGTTCGCTCCATTCTCGACGGCAGAAAAACGCAGACGCGGCGGGTTATCGCGCCGCGTAATCTACAAAATAAATTATGCCCCTACGGCGCACCGGGCAGCGTCCTTTGGGTGCGCGAGACCTGGGCGGAAACAGACACGCCTGACGGCACGCCAGTTGTTGTCTATCGTGCTGGCGGATGTATCCCTGTTGGACGTAAAAACGACGCAGACTACCTGATCCACAATTGGGGAATGCCTGGCACACCGGAGCCAGGCAGATGGAAACCATCCATCCACATGCCACGCTGGGCGTCGCGCATCCTGCTCGAAATTACCGATGTCCGAGTGCAGCGACTTCAGGACATCACAGAAGAGGATGCAATCGAGGAAGGAATCGAGCGCCTAAAAAGCGGGCGAGGTTTCTACAACCCAACTGTTTCAAAAAGCGCTGTTCACTTCGGAGTTTACACGGGTTCAGCGAAAGAGGCGTTCCGATTGCTATGGGAAAAAATCAACGCCAAGCGCGGCTGCTCATGGGAGACAAACCCGTGGGTATTGGCGATCACGTTCAAGAGGGTCGCGTGAACAACTGGCTCAATCGTTGCCACTTCGGCGACTGTCGCGACACCATACGCGAGATGATTGCTGACGGTGTTCGCGTCAACTGCATCATCACATCGCCGCCGTACTTTGCATTGCGCGATTACGGTGTGGATGGACAGCTTGGCCTTGAAAAAACGGTTGATGAATATATTGTAAACATGGTTGATGTGTTTCAACTTTGCCGACAGTTGTTAGCCGACGACGGGACGCTTTGGCTCAATCTCGGAGACACTTTTTCAGGGGCTAAAAAAGGAAGAAACGCCGACGGATTGCCGAACGACACCATCTACAACGCAAAGCAAGGAACGAACAGAGGATCGTCAACAGGAAAAATCCTAACTGTAACTGACACGGTGCCAACCAAAAACTTATACGGCGTCCCGTGGCGCGTCGCGTTTGCGTTGCAAGCGGACGGCTGGATACTTCGGCAAGATATTATTTGGGCGAAACCGAACCCGATGCCGGAAAGCGTGAAAGATCGATGTACAAAATCACACGAATATCTTTTTCTGTTGGCGAAAAACAAGCATTACTTTTTCGACATTGACGCAATCAAAGAAGATGCCGTCACGAATGAAAACCGCGACGCTGGCGTTGTGCGCAATCGAACGCTCGGCTACGATTCAAAAGAAAACCTGAATCCTGATGCGTACAGAAAAAGCTATCGAAACTCTTTTAATCGACAAACTAAAGAAGCCGTGCCGCCGAACAAACAGAGGCAACACAGAGCCGAGCGCGAACACGTTGAATATTCGACCTCGCGAAACAAGCGCAGCATCTGGACAATTTCAACGCAACCGTACACCGGCGCTCACTTTGCAACGTTTCCAGAAGCGCTCGTTGAACCATGTGTACTTGCCGGTTCGCGGACAGGCGATATTGTTTTTGATCCCTTCTTCGGAAGCGGCACCGTTGGCAAAGTCGCCCAACGCCTTGGTCGCCACTGGATCGGCTGCGAACTCAACAACGATTACGCGCCACTTCAAGCCGAACGAACGGCGCAGGCAGCATTGATTCTGGAGACGATATGAGAATGCCAAGACAAGAACGCGCCATTGATCCGAACACCGAATTGCCCTGCACACGCTGCGGTGAATAATGGCCTGTGGACACAGATTTTTTTTTCGGAGACGTCATAACAACCCGAACCTGCTCAGATCGTGGCGCTACGCATGCGAATGCGCCGCTGTGAAAGAGAGTAAACGAAGAAAGCTAGAAATAAAATGACCACTACAGCTTATCTCACAACAAAGCAGGTCGCTGTACTGCTTTCAATTCACATAACCACTGTGACACAGCTTGCAAAAGCCGGAAAACTGCCCGCTTTCAAGGTCGGGCGACGGTGGAAATTCGCAGAAATTGACCTACTGGCCTTTGCTCGGTCACAATATCGGGGCGCAATGGCTGTAGGTGGCGAAAGGAGTAAAGATGTATGTCACTTTACAGACGGAAAGATAGCCTCTTTTGGTGGGTCTGTTTCACGTCGCCAGACGGCAAAAAAATACGCCGATCTACTGGCACCGAAAACAGGCAGCAAGCGCAAGAATGGCACGACAGGGCAAAAGCAGAACTATGGAGAATCCACAAACTCGGCGACAAGCCTACGTTTAATTGGGAAGACGCCGTAGTTCGCTGGTGTTCTGAGAAGCAGGACAAGAAAACGATTGATGAGGATGTTTCAAAGTTTCGCTGGCTTGACCAGTTTCTGGCTGGCCGCGCTCTCGCCTCAATCACACGAGACGAAATCGTGCGAATTGGCGAAGCGAAAAAAGCGGAAGCGACCGCATCAACAGCGAATCGTTACCTTGGCCTGATTCGTTCTGTTCTTCGCCGTGCGTCCGACCATTGGGAATGGATCGACAAAGCACCGCACGTCGAGAAGTATCGTGAACCCAAGCGCCGGATACGCTGGTTGACACCTGAGCAGAGAGCCGCGCTTTTGGCGGCTCTGCCAGAGCACCAAAGGGCTTATGTTGAGTTTGCGCTGGAAACTGGGCTGAGACAAGGCAATGTTGTAAGGCTCGAATGGGCACAGGTTGACCTTGAGCGGCGATTATGCTGGATTTTTGCAGATCAAACAAAAAACGGTGAGCCTATCGGCGTGCCGCTGACGGCAAGGGCTGTTGAAATCATCACCGCACAACGAGGTAAAAACGCCACAAGCGTATTTACCTATCGCGGAAGGCCAGTAAAACAGGCAAACACGAAGGCGTGGAAAAAGGCATTACGGTTGGTTGGGCTTGATAAATTTCGCTGGCACGATCTGCGGCACGCATGGGCATCCGCCCACGTCATGTCGGGAACGACGCTTTCGGAATTACAGGAGCTTGGAAGTTGGAAATCGGAAGCAATGGTGCATCGTTATGCGCACCTTGCCCCCGATCACCTGAGAAGAGCGGCTGAAAACTCGTTCACGTTTTGGTCACGGCAAAGTGAAACCGAAGTGAACGCTAACCCAGAAAGCCACTCTGGAATGGTGCCGACAGAGAGATTCGAACTCCCGACCAACGGTTTACAAAACCGCTGCTCTACCAGCTGAGCTATGTCGGCGCGAGGTGCATTGTAACGCAAAACCTGTACGTTTCGCAGCAAAAAGCGCCTGTTATTTCACAAGCTTCAGATGTGACGAACGGGTTGGCAATGCGCTGTCCTTTTTCTTTTCCGGCGAAGCAGGAGACGTGCCGTCGTCACCCGTTGTTTCACCAGAAACCGGTGGTGCATTGAAGAACAGTCCGTAGCCGGTTTCCTTGGCGAAAATCGCGGCCACTGCTGAAAACGGGATCGCCACGTCTTGTGGTACGCCGTCAAAACGCGCTGAAAACAGAATCCACTCGTTATCAATCATCAATTGATGCGTTGTCCGTGCGCTCAGATTGAAAACGATTTCGCCGTTATTCACATACGCTATCGGTACACGGGTATCGTTGTTGACTTTGACGACGAGGTACGGCGTCAAATTTTTATCAGCGCACCATTCGCAGAAAGCGCGTACGAGATAAGGCTTGGCGGAGGCTTCGGACATATTCACACACCCTGCCGGTTCTGCCCGGCAATCGCTCTGCTTACTTGCGCATTCCGCGTTCTGCCGATGTCAATGCTTCGGAAAATGCCGGACGTGAAAACAGCCGTTCAGCGTATTTCATCAGAGGCATTGCCTGTTTCGGCAATTCGATTCCGTAGTAATCGAGTCGCCACAACAGCGGGGTCAACGCCACATCGAGCATTGAGTATTCTTCGCCAAGCAGGTATTTGTGTTTGGCGAACATTGGAATCATTTGAAGCAACACATCGCGGACGTGCGCACGCGCTTTTTCCTGATTTTTGGCGCTTTTCCCCTCAAGATCGGCGATGTGGGAAAAAATTTCTTTCTCGAAGCGAAACAGGAAGTAGCGAGCGCGGGCACGCATGACCGGATCGGGCGGCATCAGTTGCGGATGCGGAAAACGCTCGTCGATATATTCGTTGATGATGTTTGATTCGTGCAGGATCAGGTCACGCTCGACCAGCACCGGCACCTCGTTATAGGGGTTCATCAGCGCAATGTCTTCCGACTTTTTTTCAAGATCGACATCAACGACCTGAAAATCCATTCCCTTTTCATAGAGTACGATGCGGCAACGCTGGCTGAACGGATCCGTTGTCCCGGAATAAAGGGTCATCATGTGCAGGGTATCTCCAGATGGGGCTGACAGGCGCAACAATCCTTATCAGCCGACGCTATAAAGTCGCTTATTTTACCTGTTACGGCACGGGAAAACTACTCTGAAGACGGCGGGGAGCGGCTTTCTTTTTGTCATAACGCTGTTCGTTCCGACTTTTCTTGGCTCGAAGCGATGCGATCACCTGCATTCGACACGCTCGTTTTGAACCAAATCAGAAGATCATGCCTTGACGTCTTCTGCTGCATCTTCTGCCGTGCGTGCGCTTCGGCTCGTGATGAAGCGCGACAAAAACATTCCAAATTCGTAAAGCAACCAAAGCGGGAATGCCAGGAACAATTGCGACAAGACGTCAGGGGGCGTGAAGATCGCCGCAATAACAAACGCGCCAACGATAATGTAAGGACGAGCGTTTCTGAATTGCTCCAGCGTGACGATGTTCATATAGATCAGCACCATCACGATCACCGGCGTTTCAAAGGTCACTCCGAACGCCAAAAACATGGTCAGCACAAAGCTCACATACTTGCCGATATCGGTCATCATCTGGACACCGTCCGGCACCAAGGTGGCGAAAAATTTGAATACCACCGGGAACACGATGAAATAAGCGAACGCCATCCCGATCAGGAACAGGATCAGGCTCGACAGCAGAACGGGTATCGCCAGTTTCCTTTCGTGCTGGTACAAACCGGGGGCAATAAACGCCCATATTTGCCAGAGCACATAAGGCAGCGTAAGCAGAAACGCCGCCATCAGCGTCACTTTCAACGGAACGAAAAACGGCGCCGTCACTTCCGTCGCAATCATTGACGTCCCTTCCGGCAGCACGTTCATCAACGGTTGCGCCAAAAAGGTGTAAATATTGTCCCCTTTTGGAAATACAAGATACAAGAACAGGAACACGACAACAATGGCGATGATCGCTCGCAGCAATCGGTTTCGCAACTCGATCAGGTGCGAAATAAAAGTTTCCTGCCGGGTGTTATGTTCCTGATCGCTCATCACGCATCCGGTTTTTGGCTGGATGCTGGCGACGCATCGGGAATGCTCAATTCGGCTTCGCCCTGCAAGAAGGCTGGAATGGTTGCTACCGGCGGCTCAGTCTCGACCGCCGCTTCCGCCGCTATCGTGGCGGTGGTGGCAACGGCTGGAGCAGTATCGGTATCAACATCTGCATCGGCAGCAACGACAGTTGTCTGCATGTCCTCGCCCGCGATTTGTGCTGCCGGTTCGTCGCTGGCGATACGGTTCAATTCCGACTCCATCTCGCGCACGCTGCCTTCGGCCTTTTGCACCGTTTTTTCGGTTTCCTGTACGACGGATTTCACCGATTGTTCGATGTCTTTACCGATATCCTCCATCGTCTGTCGGACTTTTTTCAGTTCCTCCAGTTCCATCTCGCGCTGGATATCGGTTTTGATTTCGCTCACATAGCGCTGCATCTTGCCCAGCAAATGGCCGAGCGTGCGCACCGTCTTCGGCAAACGCGCGGGGCCGATCACGATCATCGCCACCAGAGCGATGATGAGGATTTGGAAAAAACTGATCTCAAACATAAGACCAAGACACAGGACGCTCGTCCCAGGCATGCCCGGGCACGTTCCCCCCTGCCTCTCCGCGTTTCATTGCGCTACGCGTGCGTTTTGTCGTTCTCTTTTTTCACTTCGGCATCGAACGTCTGGCCGGAAATTTTCGGCGCCGACGTTTCGACCGTTTTCGTTTCCTCTTCGGTGGCTTCCTTCATGCCTTCCTTAAAACCCTTGACGGCTTTGCCGAGATCGCCGCCCAAGCTGCTCAGCTTTTTAGTGCCGAACACCAACACCACCACCAGCAGTACGATCAGCCAGTGCCAAATACTCAAAGAACCCATTGATTTCTCCTTACAATCCGGCGCTTTTGCGCCCTGTGTTTGTCACCGCGCCAGCATCGGCCCCAATGGGTGATGCCCTCCGACGATATGGATGTGCAAATGCGGCACTTCCTGTTGCCCTATCCGTCCGGCGTTGACGATGACCCGAAAACCATCATCAGCTCCCTGAGCCCTCGCCAGCGTCGGCACCAAAGCCAGCATTTTGCCTAAAAGCGGCGCGTCTGTCTCGTCTACCTGCGCCAACGATGCGATATGCTTTTTGGGAATCACCAAAACGTGAATCGGTGCCACCGGCTTGATATCGAGAAACGCCAGAACGTCATCATCCTCAAAAACCTTTTTGGCAGGGATTTCCCCACGGACAATCTTACAGAAAATGCAATCATCTTGGCTGTTCATCGCGCTTTCCTCATTCGTGAATCACCGCAGTCTGCCAGTGTACCGCAAACCGGCAAAGATGTATGAAAACGACGCCCACCCACGCAGTTTCTGGTAAAAAAGCACCCCGTTTCTTGACGGCTGGAACGACGCACGCTTAGAATACCCGCGCCCCATTCGGGGTTTCACACGGGAGGTTCATCATGCGTACAAACAAAAACCATCTCGACCAACACTGGTTTTGAGGTAACGAGCAAACGGCGGAAGGGTTTCCCTTCAGAGACCAGAGTCAAACGCGGCCACAGGGTCGTGAACGGAAACAAGGAACTCCTGGAAAAACTCGGGCGAAACGATCTGTGCCCCTGCAAGTCCGGCCTTCGGTTTCAAACGTTGCTGCATGCTGGCCGGAGAGCATGATGGCTCCAACCGGGATCACTTCTTTCAGAGAGTAAGTGTTCCGGTAAAGAATTCTCGCGGAGCGTGAAAAAAACCTTCGCGGCTTAAGCGTGAATCCACCGCCCTCTCCCCCACCCCTTTTCAAAGAGCTTGTCCCCGAAACGATTTTGATCGGGGAGGGTGGACGCCTGCGTTCTGCGACTCCGCTTCGCTTCGCGCAGAAGACGGGGGTTTGTCTCTCCTGCCAAAATCGCTGTGCGATAAAGCGGAAAAAAGACACTGGATTCCCGCCAGGCTTGTCCCCGCAGCGATTTTGGGCGGGGAAGCACGCGGGAATGACGGTGCATCGTACCTTTTCCAATGTAGTCGTGAATTCGCGCACCGCGCCTTCGCATGAAATAGGGGCACGGCATGCCGCGCCCCTACGCCTGAATGACCTTCCCTCGGTTTTTCGTTTCCCGTGCCTGTTTGAGTCATGCAGCCTTCTCCTGCGCGAGTTGCTTGTTGATCCAATCTTCCATGAACTTCATAGGGGAAGTGTATCCAAGCGCA
>JAITMR010000004.1 GCA_031277215.1 Burkholderiales bacterium | reverse complement strand
CACTCACTCACTCACTCACTCACTCACTCACTCACTCACTCACTCACTCACTCACTCACTCACTCACTCACTCACTCACTCACTCACTCACTCACTCACTCACTCAACTTACGTTAGACGCAAACGCGCCTTCCGCCCGGAAGGCGCGTTGCTCTTCACTTCAAGCCCCTGTTTCCCGACGGAAAACAGGGGCTTTTTGTTTCCGCTTTCGTTTTTCCTCGCATTTTTTGCAAGCCTTTTTCCTTGAAAGGAGTTTTCTCATGAAACGTTTTTTATTCCACAGCCTCAGCAGCGCGGTTCTGGCGCTTGGGCTTTTGATGTCCCCGACAGTTTTGGCGGAGGACATCACTTATCCGGGCACCAGTTTGCGAAACGCTGTCGGTGTTGGAAATGCTTTAGCGCCCAGCTCCAGCAGTTTGACAGGCAACAAGGTTACGTTCAATGGTTGTGTGGGGGCATCCTTGGTGAACCCCTGCCCACCGAACCCGAATGCGGTCTTTGGCGCAGCCGGTAGCGTGTTAGAGGCGAACGGTTCGGCGAACAACAACCAGGTTTTCATCAATGGTGGCACGATCAACTCGAACGGTCTCTTGGTAGGAAGCGCCCGGGGAACCGTCTTCGGCGGATACTTGGCGAGTAACCGGGGCGCTACGGCCAATGGCAATGCTGTCACTATTGGCCGTTATGCTTCCTTTTTCAACAGCACGATCACCAATGGCGTTATGGGTGGTGCCGCCAGAAGCTCTAGCACCCCCCCGTATGCCTCCTCCGTTACCGCCTCGAACAACACCGTCACGATCACGAGCGGCACTTTTTCAGCAACGACGGGCGGGGCGGGTATTCGCGGCGGCCTGGCTCACGGCAACGGTATCGCCACGGCGTCAAACAATACCGTGACGATCAGCGACGGCAGCGTGAGCGTGCTCATCTATGGTGGAGACGCCCTCACCAGCGGCACCGGCGCCGCCTCGGGCAACTCGGTGACGATCAGCGGCGGCACCGTGAGTGGCGTGGACATCGCTGGTGGGAATACCAATAGCACCACCGCATCAGGCAATACCGTAACCATCAGCGGCGGCAATATACAAGGAGGGCGCATCTTTGGCGGGTATGCCAACAACGTATCCAATGGCACGGCCTCAAACAACACGGTGACGATCCGTGGCACACCGGTTTTTACAGGCGGTGTAAGACTTGAAGGCGGACTTGCTGCTACTCGCACGGGCAACACGCTGAACCTCCGTACCGCCGGATTGACGTTCGGAGTCATGGGATCTTTTCAGAAATTGAATTTCTATCTGCCCGCAGGTCTGGCGGCGAACGACACGATGCTTACTGTCAGCGGCACGGCGTATCTTGATGGCGCTGCGATCTCGGTGAACCGCGAAGGCGCGGGGCCGTCTTTGCAGGAGGGGAGAAAGTTCAATCTCATCAAGGCGGGTACATTGAGCGGAACTTTTCAAGCACCGTCATCCTGCGTGATTGGTGCTTATACTTGCACCGTGGCAAAAGAAGGCAATAACCTCGTGTTGACGGTAGGCGCGTCTTGGGCGACGCCGACGCCACCGACGCCACCGACGCCACCGACGACTTACGGCCCCACGCGCAATTACAGCGGGCAGTGGGCCAGCGCTGGCGGAGAAGACGCATGGGGGCTGACGGTTCTGACGAGCTTTTCAGACAGTCGTTACATCTTCGTTCCCTGGTATACCTACGACAACTCCGGCAACGCCTCCTGGTACATCTTCCAAGGGCCTGCCGAAGGCTACGGCGAATGGACGGCGAATGACACGTTTGAGGGGAAGGTTTATCGCTACACAGGATCGCCGTGGGGAACGGTGCCTTACAACAACGCAGCATGTTATGGCACGGTCGTGGGTGATGCCACGCTGAAGTTCACGTCGGCGACGAAAGCAACGCTTACCTACACCAACGTCGAAGGCCAAAGCCGCACCGTAACCCTCGACAGGCTGGCAGGTGCGCCGTCAGCGGGATGGGACTATGCGTACACGGGACAGTGGATCAGAGAAGGTGAAAACAATTGGGGCTTGACCGTTTTGATGACGTTCCCGACAAATCCCGACTACATCTTCGTTCCGTGGTACATCTACGACGATTCCGGCAAGGCCATCTGGTACCTCTTCCAGGGCGCCAACGAAGCCACCGGCGGGTGGACGTCAGAAAACACGTTTGAAGGAGAAGTCCGCCGTTACGCGGGTCCGGCGTGGTACACACACGGCAGTTACGATAACAGCAAGATTGATTTTGATGTTGTCGGGACGGCCAAGATGACGTTCACGTCACCAACGAAGGCGCAGTTTGAATACAACGTTGACGGGGTAAATCGTTCCATTGGTCTTGTGAAACTTGAGTAAGCTTCAGGAATCGGGTATCAAGGAGCCTTGATACCCGATACCCGAAAAAGGAGTTTTCTCATGAAACGGTCTTTATTTCACATTTTAGGCAGCGCTGTTTTGGCGCTTGGCTTTTCCGTTGCTGCGCCGGTTTGGGCGCAGGGCGTTGGCACCCCGTGGACGCAGACGAGTTATACCGCCGCCGATGTGGCAGAAGTCAGCAGCCGAAGGATTTTCTTTGCTCACAACTCTGTAGGGAACAACGTCCTTCGTGGGGGGCAAGGCACTGGAGGAGGGGGGGTTGAAGATATTGCGTCAACCATTCCCCTCAGGAGTGGCACACAACCCAACACCCCGGGGATTACCGATGTTTACACGAGTTCAACCGGACACGGCGCAAACGGAGACCCTCGCGCAAAAATCGCCGGTTTTGTAACGCTTATGAATAACGGTGGGCATCAGGCTCAAATCGCCTTCCTGAAACTTTGTTATATAGATTTCGAGTCTTGGGGAGGGGCGACGTCTGTTGGCACTGTGGAAGGCGCTGAAGCGTTGTTTGCCCACTATCAAACCACGCTGAACACGCTTCAGCAAACCTATCCCAACGTGACTTTTGTGCACGTCACCTCGCCGCTCTATATCCGCGGCAGCTCATATGCGCCAGCGACAGCCGCACGGCATCACTTCAACCAACGGATGCGTCAAACATACGGCAGTCGAGTGTTTGATCTGGCTGCGATTGAATCCATTGATCGAAACGGCAATCCGGTTTTTTCCCTCGACAATGTATCTCCTGCCTTGGCGGGTGACTGGAGTGCCGACGGGAGCCATTTGAACGATGTCGGCAGCGCCCGCGTGGCCGGTGCGCTCATTTCCTTCCTGGCGCAGGTTTCGTTGACGCCCGGCCATCAGCCTGGCCCGCCCAGTCCGCCTGAGCAATTCAACCCCACTCGTCAATACACCGGACAATGGATCAAAGCCAATCCAGAGAACGAAAATGCCTGGGGTTTGACCGTTCTTCAGAATTTCGGAAACGCCCGTTACATTTTCGTCCCCTGGTACACCTACGACAGTTCCGGTAGAGCCTCTTGGTACATCTTTCAAGGGCCTGCCGAAGGCTACGGCGAGTGGACGGCGAATGACACGTTTGAAGCGAGCGTTTACCGTTACACTGGATCGCCTTGGGGATCCACACCGTACGACAACAACAGAATCAACGACAGCATCGTCGGAACGGCCAAGCTGACGTTCACATCGGCGACGACGGCGAGGTTTGAATATAACGTTGAAGGATCAAGTCGCACTATTGATCTCAGGAAACTCGACTAATGTTTTTGGTTCTTCGCGGAATTCCGGGGGCTTCAGAAAAAAAACGAAGCTGACTGGGGTTCACAGCACTCCCTCCTCTTCAAGGGGAGGCATTTCTCTCCTCTCTCCCTTTGGGAGAGAGGTCGGGAGAGAGGGTGAACCTCCCGCCCAAAATCGCTGTGTGATTTGGCGGAAAAACGACGCTGGATTCCCGCCAAAAACACGCGGGAATGACGGCACATTCGTGCCTTTCTCCGCGCATCCGCGTGAAAATGATTTTTCTCCATGCCTTCGCGTGAATCCACCACCCTCTCCCCCAGCCCCTCTCCCGCAACCGGGTGAGGGGAGTTTGACCTTCCCTCGGTTTGCTCGCGTCTCCGCGTAAAAATGGTTTTCCTTCGCGCCTTCGCGTGAATCTTTCCCCGGAATTCCACGATGAGCCATTTTTTTCACAGCGCCGGGAATCGGAGTGACAAAAACAACGAGCGGCAGTGCCGCTCGTTGTACAGAAAGCGTCTTTGACGGATATGGAGGTTATTTCTTCAGCGACATCACGTAATCAACCATTGCCTTGATGTCTTCATCCGACGCGCTCGATTGCGCCGGCATTGGCGCTCCACCCCAGACACCCCGGCTGCCTTTCTTGATGCGTTCGGCCATTTGCGCCGGTGCGTCGGCGTCTTTGGCGTATTTCTTGGCGATATCTTGATAAGACGGGCCGATCGTTTTCTTGTCCAGCTTGTGGCAAGAGGTGCATCTGTATTTATCGGTCAGCTCTTTACCGCCTTCTGCGTAAGCAGCGCCGGTTGCGAGAAAAGCGGCGAGCGGGAGAAGCATTACAACTTTTTTCATGAAACCTCCAGAGAAAAAGAAAAAGGAAACACTCACATCATAACGGAAGGCAAGGCGTTTTACGACTACAATGCTCAAAAGCCGATACTTTTTTGAAACCGTTGTTAGCAAACCTTTGCCTCTGCTTTGCAAACGCATATATGAATCTGTTGCCACCTCTTTGTGCAGTCGGGCTTTTTGGAGGGACTTTTGATCCGGTTCACGAAGGACATTTGCTTATTGCGCGTTCCGTTGCCGCTCATTTTGGCCTGAAACAGGTGCGTTTGATTCCGGCGCGTGTGCCGGTACACCGGGCAGCGCCGATGGCGGAGGCTCATCATCGTCTGGCGATGCTGCGGCTGGCGGTCGCGCCGTCCCCGGAGCTGGCGGTTGATACCCGCGAAATCGACAGTCTGCAACAGAATTACACGCTGTTGACGCTGCAAAACTTGCGTGCTGAACAGCCCAACGCCTCGCTGCTGTGGATCATCGGCGAAGACGCATTCGTGCAGTTGCCCACGTGGTACCGCTGGACGGAGTTGTTCGACGCAGCGCATTTTGTGGTGGTTAACCGCGCTGGCTCGGCGCTCTCTGGCGCGTTACCGGAAGTCTTGCGGGCGGCGGTTGCGTCTCGGCTAACCAAAAATAAGCGGGCACTCACTTCTTGCCCGGTTGGCCTGGTGTATCATTTGACCTTGCCGCCGCAGCCCGCATCGAGCACGCAGATTCGAGCCGCGCTGGCGGCGGGTCGCGTCGACGAAGTTGCCGGTTTGCTTCCGGCACCGGTTTTGGCCTATATTGCCCGCCATGCTCTTTATCAGGATCAGGGAAACATTCATGGCAGTTAAAAAATCGAAGCAGACATTGGAAGAGGTCGCGGTCGCGGCGCTCGAAGACATTAAGGCGCAGGACATCGTTGCGCTCGACGTGCGAAAACTCACGGCGCTGTACGACACGCTGGTGATTGCCAGCGCGTCGTCCGCTCGTCAGACCAAGGCGTTAGCGCAGCATGTGCGAGATAAGTTGAAAGAAGCGGGCGCGGCGATTGTCGGTGTCGAAGGCGAAGAAGGCGGCGAATGGGTGCTGGTCGATGCTGGCGATATCGTCGTCCATGTGATGCAGCCGCCAATCCGCGCTTACTACAACCTCGAAGAACTGTGGTCGCCGCCGGTGCCGCAGCGGTTTCCGGTCAGGAAGCCAGAGGCAGCAACGAAAACGTCAACGAAAGCATCGAAAAAGCCGGTTGCAAAGAAGATGGCCGTCAAGAAAACGGCACGAAAAACCGTTGCGAAAAAACCGACGGTCAGAAAAACGGTCACAAAGAAAACTGCGGTAAAGAAAACCGCCAGGAAAATGGCGGCAGATTGAATTTCGGACGATGCGGTTGAAAATCATTGTGTTTGGTCAGCGCTTGCCCGATTGGATGGTGGCGGGTGTTGACGATTATCTGCGGCGTTTGCCGCGTGATTACCGCACCGAAGTCGTCGAGTTGAAACCGGAAGCGCGTGATCGTGGTAAAACCGTCGCGCAGATGCTGGCGGCGGAAGCGGCGCGTGTTGAAGACGTTTGTGCGGACGAATCGTTCCTGAAAGTGGCGCTCGATGAGCGCGGGCAACTGTGGGGCACCCGACAACTGGCGCAAAAGCTCACGCAATGGCGCGACGCAGCGCGTGATGTGGCTTTTATTCTCGGCAGCGCCGACGGACTGGATGCGTCATTAAAGGCGCGTGCCAACGCGCAATGGTCGCTGTCGCCATTGACATTGCCACACGGACTGGCGCGTATTGTGGTCGCAGAGCAGTTATACCGCGCCGTCAGTTTGAACGCCGGTCACCCGTACCATCGGGAATGATGGAAAATGAGCGGGGAAAATAGAAAGGGAAACAACGTGACAGAAAACAAAGTGAAGCGTAGCGTAGCGGTGTTAACGTTAATAGTCGCGTCGGCGCTGATACTGAGCGCGTGCAGTAGCAACAACCCGGCAAGCGCGTCCGCCGAGAAGCCGAAAGAACCGATACGTGGATTGGAGGCGCCGCTGTTTCCAAAAGGGGGCGCCAGCGCACAAGGGAAAATCACCATTTACCAGAAAGACGACCGCTGGCAGTTGTCGGTCACTGTGTTCGGCCTGCCGCCGGGGAAATCGCTGCGGGTAGCGTTTTTTGACCACGGCAACTGCTCATCGCCGAACGCGTTTTCAGCGGGCGCGCTGTGGTTGCCCCCGGACACACCGGAGGGAACCAGGCCAGACAAATGGATTCCTCTTTTTCATACAACTGCGAACGGCAGCCTTGATGCGGTGACGCGCTTGCCGAACCCGGGGCGACACACCGAAGAAGCGTTTCGTAGCCGCAGCGTGCTTGTTTTTGCCGGTGACACCGTGCAAGAATTAAAGCCCGGTGTTCCCAACGGCGTGGTGGCCTGCGGCGTTTTTGACACGATACAAACGTTTTTTTAAAGGCGGTAGCGTTATACCGTGCGCCGGGACGACGAGGCCGGGACAGCTTTAGTTATAATGATAGGCGAGCACCGACGAGAGGCGGTTTTTCCAAAAGGTAAAGCCGCCAGCGCAGTTTGATGAGTCGGGATTTGCCGCGTCTTGCCGATTATTTGGCGCATATGAGAAAGACAAATTGCCGTCGAACATTTTGAAATAAGCGTTATTGTTTTTTATAAGAAGGACTGTTATGGGACTGTTGAAAGATAAAAAAATCCTGATCACCGGAATGATTTCCAACCGTTCAATCGCTTACGGCGTCGCGCAAGCCTGCCATCGCGAGGGCGCACAACTGGCGTTCACCTACATGAACGAAGACCTCCGCGAGCGCGTCACACGGGTTGCCTCCGAATTCCAGTCGAATTTATTGATGCCGTGCGATGTCTCGTCTGACGAACAAATTGCGGCGCTTTTCGAAACTCTCCAAAAAGAATGGGGTACGCTCGATGGTTTGCTGCACTCGGTCGCCTTCTCGCCGCGAGAAGCGTTGTCCGGCGACTTTCTGAACGGCATTTCGCGTGACGCATTCCGTGTTGCCCACGACATTTCCAGCTACAGCTTCGCCGCCATGGCAAAAGGGGCGCGGCCTCTGATGCAAGGTCGTCAGGGGTCGTTGCTGACGCTTTCTTATCTGGGCGCGACCAAATCGATCCCCAACTACAACCTGATGGGGCTGGCAAAGGCAAGCCTTGAAGCGAACGTGCGCTATATGGCGTCGTGTCTCGGCCCCGAAGGCCTGCGCGTCAACGCCATTGCCGCTGGCCCGATCAGATCGCTTGCCGCTTCCGGCATCGGCAGCTTCAACAAAATCTTCAAACACGTCGAGAACGTTGCGCCGTTGCGCCGTAATGTCACCATTGAAGAAGTCGGCAATGTGGCGGCATTTTACTTTTCCGACTTGTCGTGCGCGGTAACCGGCGAAGTTACCAACGTTGATTGCGGCTATTCATCAATCGCGGTGGGCATCGACGAATAAGGCTCAAGAAGTTAAGATCATCTGAAACAAGGAGCGGGTTTGAAACCCGCTCCTTGTTTACCGGCACCACGATCGACCGAAACTGCACCAGGGTCTGTTAAGAAGCCTCTGAATAGTTCGCTTGCATCCCTCTTCACCGTAAAAGAAAAACGGGCAACCACAACTCGCCCCTTGGTTCCCTTCCCCTTCAAGAGCCTGCCCCGAAGAGATTTTGGTCGGGGGAGGGTTAGAGAGGTACGACTGACTGGTCAGTCCCCCATGAAAACGGGGCGCATCGCGCCCCGTTTCATACTTCACCTACTCTCGCTTGGCCACTATCGATCAGCCTTGCTTCCTTACGGACGATCGCCTCTGCCGTTGCCAGAACGCCAGCCCTGACAACAATCCCATCAGCAGCAACAATGCTCTCGCATCAAGCGCCGGGATAGGCATAGGCCCGGAAGCACTGCGGTTGACCGTATACTGGATCGCAACAGTAAGCCCCGGAGATACCGCAAACGGCACAGAAGGCGTCATTACCGGGCCGCTGAAATAATACCCGAAGTTCAGCGGCGGCAATGCGCCTGCGCTCGCTGATGTGCACTGCGCTCCCACCGGTATGCTGAGGATCACCTGATCACCTTCTGCCATCGGGATATTGTAAGTAACCCCGCCGCAGACCAACGTCGTGTTCAAAATTGACCCTGGGACATACCCCGACGGCCCCGCCAAGACATCAACCACGGAGATGCCGAAGGTAACCGCCTGAAGCGTCACGCTTGAAGCAAGAACTTCGTTGACCACTCTGGCATTTCGCCCAGCCGCCGGCACATCCATCTGTGACGGGATAAGGTTCGCCGCATACTGATAGCTGCCCAGCGCTGATGGCATGTTCGATTCGGTGATGGTGCAGGTGCTGCCAGCCACCACATCCGTAACGCCGCTCTGCCCGTTAAGGAGATAGAACGTTATTGGCGAAACTCCCGGACACTGAACGTCAATCTCGAACACGCTGGTCGGATCGTGGCCTGCCATAACACCAGTGACCTCTTTTCTCACAGAGAGCGGCGCCAGACTTACCGCTCCAGCGAGCAACTCATTCTCAACGCTCACCAACTGCCCGCCACTACCGACAACGAACAGATAAGGCTCGATGGTTTTCCGTGAAGTCCCGTTCACGACCGCGTTTCCGGTGTGCTCGCTGACTGTGCACAGCTCGCCCTGTGGCACAAACATCTGCCCGGACATCGTTACCCCTGGAGTGAACGGGAAGGTTTGGCTAACCGTCGCACACGTCACCGTCACATCAAAGGTACCGCTCTGATAAAGCGTGGTATCGCCCGTTAACGTCTTCGTCACAGTAACCTCTTCCACAGTCGCCAACTGAATGTCGTGCGCCATTTCGGCACTGACCGGACCCGCTACGGTGAACGGACTTGTCGGGGTGCCCACGTGGCTGTACCAGCTGTAGCCACCACTCAACGTCGGCCAGGCG
>JAITMR010000041.1 GCA_031277215.1 Burkholderiales bacterium | reverse complement strand
CGCTTGCGTCATCAGGGCGTCAGGCAGTTCAATGGTGGTTTTCATATGGGTCTGCCGTATCGTGTGATATGGGTGCCCATACTACCATCCATCCGCCTCGAAAGGAAGGTGCTTCAGGCGGCATCCTTGAAGGTGAGCAGGCGATCACGGCAGTGTTCGTATTGCTGGCGGCGTACCCCCAGCTCCACCTTGGCGAAAGTGTCCAGAACCTTCACGATAAGCGTGGTCGCCGGTGTACTTGGCGTGGAGAAAACAAAGAAGCCTGCGGGTGTGACCGGGCTTTTTGGGGGGTGAATGGTGGACCGAAGGAGGATCGAACTCCCGACCTCTGCATTGCGAACGCAGCGCTCTCCCAGCTGAGCTATCGGCCCGTGAAACCTTTAATGTTACCAAGTTTCCGGGATCCTTTCAACGTTGACACCTGTATTCTGAAACCGGGTGATTCGGCGGTCATCAACTGCTACACTTGTGCCGTTTTGGATGATTGGGAAGGCGAAACGCGATGGTTGATACAAAGACAGCAGACAGAGGCGGCAGGAGAGCCATTCATTCGGATCAGGCACCGGCGGCGCTGGGGCCTTATTCGCAGGCGGTTGTTGCGGGGCAGACGGTGTATTTGTCCGGGCAGTTGGGATTGGATCCGGCCAGTGGCGTGTTGGCGCAGGGGGTTGAAGCGCAGGCGCATCAGGTGTTTCGCAATTTGCAGGCGGTTGCGCAGGCGGCGGGCGGCGGGTTGGATGATGCGGTGAAACTGACGATTCTGCTGATGGATATGAATGATTTCGCATTGGTCAATGAAATCATGGAGTCGTATTTCACGAAGCCGTATCCGGCGCGGGCGACTTATCAGGTGGCGGCTTTGCCCAAGGCGGCGGCGCTGGAAGTTGAGGCGGTGCTGTTTTTGGGGTAGGGCGTGAATTTACATACTGCGCCACACCTCGGTTTTTCGTATGAGCACGATGCGCTCCCCTCGTTCGCTTGCGGGAGAGGAGCCTGCCCCCGAGACGCTTTTGGTCGGGGGGCGAGGGGAGAGGGTGGTGGATTCCTGATGTACCGGATTTCGCTATGTTCTACCCAGTCAACTCAACCAAAGTTCTTCGCTCAACCCCGCCTGCGCACTGACGCAAACGGAGGCGGTTTTGGTGTGTATTCGTCTTGCCCTTACGCACACGTAAAGGGGAACGTTGGAGCGTTTTACACGCCACGCCAATTTGAACCACCCTCTCCCCCAACCCCTCTCCCGCACGCGGGAGAGGGGAGCCTGACCGTGCCTTTTACAACGGAAGTCGTGAATTCACACAGCGCTTCCGCACCTCCGCGTCTTCGCGTGAGAATAAAAAAACTCTCCACGCCTCCGCGTCCCCGCGTGAGAATAAGCTGCAGGAAGAGATGTGTTATAGAGGCAGTTCAAAAGGGATTAAAGCGTGTTGGCGTATTGTCTGTTCGCAGAAATAGCTTCTGCTGCCCGAACATTTCAGATTCAAGATGAGTTCCAGGGACAAAGCCACGAGCAAGGATAAAGCCTCTTCGCTGGCAGCACGGCTGGCGCGTTTGGGCATTGTCCACGAAACAGATTTGGCGTTGCATTTGCCGTTGCGTTATGAGGATTACACAGCGCGGGTGCCGTTGTCGCAATTGCGTGCCGGAATGTCGGTGTGTGCTGAAGGTGTGGTGACGGCAAATGAACTGCAATACCGCCCACGACGGCAGTGGGTGTGCATGCTGGAAAGCGGTGAAGAAAACGACTTGAGCGCGTTGGTCTTGCGCTTTTTCACGTTTTATCCGAATCAGCAAAAAGCATTGGCGCTGGGGACGCGGGTGCGTGTGTTTGGTGAGGTGCGCGAGGGTTATTTCGGTTTGGAAATGGTGCATCCGAAGTTCACAGTGTTGGGTGCGAAAGCAAGCCATGAGGTGTCGTTGTCGAGTCGTTTGACACCGGTTTATCCGACGACAGCCGGTTTGACGCAGGAAGTGTTGGCGAGGCAAATTGCCCGGGTGTTGCAACATGAAGTGGTGTTGCGCGACGATCTTCCGGAAGCCGTGCGTCAGCAGGAGGGTTTATGGGCGTGGCCGCAGGCTTTGCGTTTTTTGCACGCCCCGCCACCGGGCTTGTCGGAGAAGGAACACACGGCGTTGTCAACGCATACGCATCCGGCCTGGCAGCGCATCAAGTTTGACGAATTGCTGGCGCAGCAGCTTTCATTAAAGCGACACAAAGCAGCGCGTGCCCGCCGTCGCGCTGAGGCGCTGAAACACCACGGAACACTGACGGATGTTTTATTGCAGCGTTTGCCGTTTACGCTGACGAAGGCGCAACGGCATGTGTGGAAAGAAATCGGCGACGATCTTGCGCGTGTTGTGCCGATGCACCGGTTGTTGCAAGGCGATGTCGGCTCCGGGAAAACGGTGGTGGCGGCGTTGGCGGCATTGCGAACGGTGGAAAACAACCGTCAGGTGGCGTTGATGGCGCCGACGGAAATTCTCGCCGAACAGCACTATCACAAGTTGTCGGCCTGGCTCGATGGTTTGCCAATACGCCTGGCGTGGTTGTCGGGAACGTTGACAGCGGCGCAGCACAAAAAAACGTTGACGATGTTGTCTGATGGCGAGCCGGTGTTGGCGATTGGTACGCACGCGCTTTTTCAGAAGGACGTGACCATGCCAAACCTGGCGCTGGCGATTGTCGATGAGCAACACCGCTTTGGTGTGGCGCAACGGCTGGCGTTGCGCGACAAAGGGGCGGGCACTGAAGAAGTGCATCAACTGATGATGAGCGCGACACCGATTCCGCGTACGTTGGCGATGAGTTTTTACGCCGATCTCGATGTGTCGGTGATCGACGCATTGCCGCCGGGACGCACGCCGGTGGCGACGCGACTGGTCAATCAGAAGCGTCGCTCTGAAATCATCGCGCATGTCGGCAAACGCTGCGCCGACGGTGCGCAGACTTATTGGGTGTGTCCGTTGATCGAAGAATCGGAAAACCTCAGCTTGCAGGCGGCGCAAACGCTTTATGAAGAACTGGTGGCGTCATTCGATGGAGACAGCGAAACAGCAGATGGCGCATCATTGCCAAAGCTCGAAGTCGGTTTGCTGCACGGGCGGATGAAGCCAGCGGACAAAACGGCTACCATGGAAGCATTTGTTCGAGGCGACATTCATATTCTGGTGGCAACGACGGTGATTGAGGTGGGCGTCGATGTGCCGAATGCTTCAATCATGGTGATTGAACATGCCGAGCGCTTTGGTTTGGCGCAGTTGCATCAATTACGCGGACGGGTAGGGCGCGGCTTGCGAGAAAGTCAGTGTATTCTTCTGTTTGAAGCGCCGCTTGGCGCGATGGCCAAAGCGCGGTTGAAAGTGATTTTTGAAAACAATGACGGATTTGAAATCGCCCGTCAGGATTTGCGCATTCGCGGGCCGGGTGAATTGCTGGGAGCGCGACAATCCGGCGTGCCGTTGCTGCGTTTCGCCGACCCGGAACGCGATGAAGCGTTGCTTGAACGTGCCAGCCGGGTTGCCGATCAGTTGTTGAAGACGGAAGAAGGCGAAACGGCGGCTGTCAAATTGATCGACCGCTGGCTTGGCGACAAGGCAGAGTTTTTTAAGGTGTGAAATGATGATAGAAATAATGGACACAACCCTGCGAGACGGGGAACAAACATCGGGGGTTTCATTAAGTAACGGAACGAATCATCGAACTGGACGACAAGAAAGAACAGGTTACGACAGAAGATTTGCCCTACATCATCGCCGACGTATTACGCTACGGCGAACAAGAGGCCAAGGTTCGAATGCTGACAAGTTACACCGTCACGATTCCGCCCGGCGGTCGCACTGATGCCTTCGTGCAGACGATCATCACATGGGAATTCGACGGCGAAACATTTAAAACACACGGCCTCGACGCCGACCAGACCGAGGCCGCCATCAAAGCGACGGCTAAAATGCTGAACAGAATTGAGCATTGGTTTTTGTATAGAGAATGAGAATTTAAAACATTATTTTTGATGAACAAGGCGGCAATGAGGGAAATCTGGCAAGTTCAAACCCAAGGGTGGATAAGGGCGAAGGCCGCAATCCACCGTATAACTGGGGTTCTACGTTGTTCCATTTCAGCCGCGCTCAAAATGAAAGCTTTGCATCGGGGGCAATGATTTGCAATTGCGCACGAAAATCGCGTTGTATCCGTTGCAGTGCTTCTTCGTTATCGGCTTCAAAGCGCAGCACAACCGTTGGCGTTGTGTTCGACGCACGCGCCAATCCGAAGCCGTCATCGTATTCGGCGCGTACACCGTCGATGCAAATGATTTCTTTGGCGTCGGGGAAGCGGGCTTCTTTTTGCAGGCGCGCAATCAGCGCGTGTTGGTCGCCTTCTTTTGCGCAGGCGATAGCCAGTTCTGGTGTGGACGCGCTGTCGGGCAGCGCATTGAGTACGGCTGAAGCGTCGGCGTGTTGCGAGAGAATTTCAAGCAAACGGGCGCCGGCGTAGAGACCGTCGTCAAAGCCGTACCAACGTTCGCCGAAGAACGTATGGCCGCTCATTTCACCGGCAAGCTCTGCGCCGGTTTCTTTCATTTTTGCTTTGATGAGCGAATGGCCGGTTTTCCACATCAGCGGAACGCCGCCGTGTTGTTGAATCCACGGCTTCAGAAGGCGTGTTGATTTGATGTCGTAAATAACGGTTGCGCCGGGAGCACGCTTGAGCACATCGGCGGCAAACAGCATCAATTGACGGTCGGAGTAGATAATGTTGCCCTCGCGGGTCACGACGCCAAGACGATCACCATCGCCGTCAAACGCCAAACCGAGATCAGCGTTTTCTTGTTGTATGCGTTTGATGAGTGTTTGCAGGTTTTCAGGTTGCGAAGGATCGGGATGGTGGTTCGGGAACGTGCCGTCCACTTCGCAGAAAAGCGGCGTTACTTTGCAGCCAAGGCGTTCGTAGAGCGCAGGCGCAAAAGCGCCGGCAATGCCATTGCCCGCATCGACGACGATATGAAGTGAACGTTCAAGACGAATGTCGCTGACGATGCGGTCGATGTACGCTGACGCAATGTCGCGTTGCGTCAGTGTGCCTTGTTCTGTTGCAGTACGCACGTCGTTGCGTTCGATGCGTTCGCGCAAAGCCTGAATGGTGGGACCGGAAAGTGTTTCACCGCCAATGACCATTTTGAGGCCGTTGTAATCGGGCGGATTGTGGCTGCCGGTGATCATCACGCTGCAACCGGTGTTGAGTTGATGCGCGGCGAAGTAAGTCATCGGCGTGGCGACTTGGCCAAGATCAATGACGTGAATGCCACTGGCGCGAATGCCTTCAATGAGTGCCGCAGAGAGCGAAGGGCCGGAAAGGCGACCGTCACGACCCACGGCGATGGTGTGGCATTGACGTTCGGACGCCAGTGTGCCGAGCGCCTGACCGATGGTTTGCACAATGGCGGGGGTTAAGGTTTTACCGACGATGCCGCGAATGTCGTAGGCTTTGAAAATTTCGGGAGGTAGGGAGGAGGTCATGGGAATTAATGTGCTTCTGAAAAAGCAGCATTTTAAGTAGCGGAATATTCATTTTAACCGCAAAGAACGCATAGTGTGCAAAGAATATCTCACGCGAAGGCGCGGAGAAGAAAAGTGTCCTCCGCTTGCGGGGGAAGGTTGGGATGGGGGCATGGATTCTGCGACGCCGCTTCGCTTCGCGCAAAATGACGGCGCCTTTTTTTGCGCTCCATGCGTTCTTTGTGATGTGTCTCTTCTTCCGGTCTTCGGCCACCTTCGCCCACGAGAGGAGGGCTTGTTCTTTCTCCGCGCCTTCGCGTGAATAATCCTGATGTTGGGGTTCGCTGCACTCAGTGCGCCAACCTGCACGCTACGATCCGAGGGCGTCGGCGTACAAACGGCTGTATTCGGCGGCGGCATGAGACCACGAAAAATCGCAGCGCATGCCGTTTTGCTGGATGCGTTGCCACAGTCGCTTGTTGTGCCAGGCGGTTGCGACGCGCTGCATGGCTTGCCACAGGGCGTCGGCGCTGCTATCGGTCATGACGAAGCCGTTGCCGGTTTTGTCGGCCAGGGTTGCTTCATTGACATCAACCACGGTGTCGGCCAGTCCGCCGGTGGCATGAACCAGAGGCGGTGTTCCATAACGCAGGCTGTACATCTGGCTCAGGCCGCAGGGTTCAAAGCGTGACGGCATCAGGAAGCAGTCGGCGCCGGCCTCGATGCGGTGCGCCAGCGTTTCGTCGAAACCCAGCCGAACCGCGACGTGTCCCGGCAGTTTTTCCGCCAGCGCCAGAAAACCGTCTTGAAGCCCCGGATCGCCGCTGCCCAACAGAACCAGTTGCGCAGGCAGTTCAGGCAAGGCGTCACCGAGGGCAAGCAGCAGGTCGAGTCCTTTTTGTTCGGTCAATCGGCTGACGACGCCGAACAACGGTCGGTCGCTGACGGGATCAAGCCCCATTTCCTGTTGCAGTGCCAGTTTGTTGGTGCGCTTGGCGGCCAGCCGGTTGGCTGCGTAGGGAGCGACCAGCGCCGGATCGGTGGCGGGGTTCCAGATGGTGGGGTCGATGCCGTTGAGGATGCCGTGCAATTGCTCACGGCGATGGCGCAGCAAGGGAGCCAAGCCGTAACCAAAGGCTTCGTCCTGAATTTCGCGGGCATAGCTCGGACTGACGGTGGAAATGCGCGTTGCCAGTTGCAGACCGGCTTTGAGGAAGGACAGCAGACCGTGGTATTCAACGCCGTCGAAGCTCCAGGCGGCGTCCGGCAGACCGAGGGCGGTTCGCGTGGGTTCGTCGAAGCATCCCTGGAAGGCGATGTTGTGTACGGTGACGATGCTGGCTGCGCCACCTTCGTAATGCAACCAGGCGGCAGCCAGTGCCGTTTGCCAATCATTGACATGCACGATGTCGGGGCGCCAGTCGAGCGGAGAGGCGGGCTGGCCGAGCAAGGCGGCAACCCGCGAGAGCAGACCGAAGCGAATGGCGTTGTCAGGCCAGTCGAGGCCATCGTCGGCAACGTAGGGGTTGCCGGGGCGGTCGTACAGCGGCGGGCAGTCGAGCAGCAGTAGCGGCAGGCCATTAGAGAGGCTGGGGTTTAAACGCTCACATTTGTATGAGTGTGCGCTGTGCTTTGCTCCCCTCTCCCCTTGTGGGAGAGGGGCAGGGGGAGAGGGGTAAAACTGCGGCCTTGGCCCCCAAACCCCCCCCGCGGGGCACCCCAAACCCCCCGGGGGGGGGGGGTGTGGTGTATTCGCGTGGATCGCAAAACAATGTGGGTCGGCGGCGCCCA
>JAITMR010000003.1 GCA_031277215.1 Burkholderiales bacterium | reverse complement strand
CCATGGACAGCAAACCGGGCGTCGTCATGTTGGCCGGTGTGAACGGCGCAGGAAAAACCACCTCCATCGGCAAACTGACCCGCCGCTGGCAAAACGAAGGGCTTTCGGTTCTTCTCGCCGCTGGCGATACCTTCCGCGCCGCCGCCGGTGAGCAATTGTCCGTCTGGGGAGAGCGCAACAACGTCGCCGTAATCGCGCAACAAGGCGGCGACCCGGCAGCCGTGATGTTTGACGCCATCCAGGCCGCACGCGCACGCGACATCGACATCGTGCTGGCCGACACCGCCGGTCGCCTGCCGACCCAATTGCATCTGATGGAAGAACTCAAAAAAATCAAGCGCGTCATCGGTCGCGCCCAGGAAGGCGCACCGCATGAAGTCTTGCTCGTCCTCGATGCCAACACCGGCCAGAACGGATTGGCGCAAGTCAAAGCCTTCGACGCCGCCATCGGATTGACCGGCCTCATCGTCACCAAACTCGACGGCAGCGCCAAAGGCGGCGTACTCGCCGCCATCGCCCGCGAACACCCGATTCCTGTTCGCTTCATCGGCGTCGGCGAAGGCATCGACGATTTGCAACCGTTCGACGCACGGGCGTTTGTGGAGGCCTTGTTGCCGTAGTGGGCGGGCATTCCTTTTTACGATCATGAAAAAACATTCATCCCGTGGCTTTACTCTACTCGAGTTAATGACCATCGTCAGTATTATCGGCATTCTCGCCGCTATCGCCTTGCCTGCTTATCAGGACTACACCATCCGAAGCAGAATCGCAGAAGCGTTTGGTCTGGCGGGACCCATTCAAAAGACGGTGCGGGACTACTATGACCGCTGGGGCGTTTTCCCCGCCAACAACGCCGAAGCCGGTTTGCACCCCGCCGAGCATTACGTCGGCAGCAATGTGAAAAGTATCCGCGTAGAGCGCGGCGTTATTTTGATCACTTTGAGCGACAAAGGATTTAGCAGTGACACCAAAAATCAAAACCTTCATTTGATTCCCACCATCAACAGCGCCGCTCCAACCGCGCCGTTTGCCTGGGTTTGTGAGGGCACACCACCGTCCGAAGGCTTGAAGCCCACCGTGGAGATTCCCGAAGAGCAATTCACAATTCCGGGCAAATACCTTCCTTCCAATTGCCGCAGACCTCCGCGTTCATGAACCGCTCCTGTACACGCTTTTATTCTGGCCAACAAATCGTGCCGCATGGAGAGCGTCACTTGTTTCTCGAATTAATGTTTTCCCTCATGATCATCACGCTTCTGATAGGCATAGCACTTGAACAAATCCCTCTTTTTGTAAATAAAGTACGACTGGCCTCATTGCTGACGAAGCCTGCTCTCGAAGGGCGCTACAAGGTCATCGAACACCATGCCGTGACAGGCGGGTGGATCGACGAAACCGATCCTGGGGCAAAATTCGACTCACTCTTCAGCAACAAACGCAAAGATAATCTTTCAGCCCGAATTGGGCGCATTCAGCAAGGCGCCATTCACATTGAGGTTGTCAACAGAAAAAGAAACGCCCCTTCTTCCGCGTCTTCCGAATGGTGGAGCCTTCGCCCCGTCGTCGCAGGAGACGATGCGCCAACCATCTCTTGGGTTTGTGGCAGCCGCCAGCCTCCCACGGGGGTTTTCGCACTTGGCGAAGACCTAACAACCATTCCTCCGGACGAAAATTTCCGGCTTTGCCAATCGCGCTGATTTGTTTTATTGAGAAAAAAATGAATGCAAACTCCATCGTGCCGTCCGAATGGGCGCTTTTTTATAAACTACTCGGCAACCTGTTGGCGGCAGGATACTCGCCTGTCGAAAGCCTGTCGCAGTTAATGCAAGAGCCTCTTTTCAAAAGATTGCAAACACAGTTACGGCCGTTTCTTGATACGCCATCATCCGCCACTTCGTTGATTGGCCGCTTGCAGCGTCCTATTGGGGGAATGCGCACCTCAAAATTACCGCCCACCGCTTCGCTTGCCGATTGCCTGAGGCTAAAGATGTTCGCGCTCGACGCGGCGATCATTCACATGTTCGAGAATACAACGCGGGTTGAAGATCACATCGAGCTGCTGCAGGCGCTCTCGGCGCGTTACTCACAAGAAAACTGGATGAATCAATTGCGTGGCGGCTTTCTGCCCTTACTTCTGGTTTATCTTGCGGTCAGCAGCGGCATAGTCGGCCTCCTCCTCTACAAGGTTCTGCCGTTGTTTGCCGCGCTTTATGAAGACATGGGCGGCACACTACCGGAATTAACCTCCTTCTTGTTGGCGTTTGGACATTGGCTTCTCCTTCTGCTTCTGTTGCTAGCAATGGCTTTACTTGTTCTTTACTTCCGCCCGTCCCCGCTGACCTTGACCGACTCACTGCGCCTGACCCGCCCTTGGGGGATCCTCAGCGAAAAAACCGCTTTAGCGCGCTTTACGCATATGTTGGCGCTGCTTTTGTCGAAAAACATTGCGCCACGGAATGCGCTGATCGTGGCGACCACCGCTACTGGAAACACTGTCATTGAACATCGCCTGCAAAATGCTTTTTCCACGGCTGTGCCTTCGCACACCTTCGACACATCATCTCCTGTTACCGATATCCTGAAATCCTGCCCTCTCGTTCCAAGTGCTTTCATTGCCGCGCTGGGCATTGCCGAAAGGACGCAAAAGCTTAAAGAAACATTGCCGGAACTGACGGAGATGTCTGCCGACCAGCTATGTCGTTATACAAAAGTTTTGAATAACAGCATCAATGCCGTTTTATTCGTTTTTATCAGTATTCTGATCGGGTGGGTTGTCCTTGCAACCTACCAGCCCATCTTCAATCTAGGAGTGTTAATGTGAAACCTTTCCAAACACATCACGGATTCACGCTGATCGAGTTGATGATTGTTATTGCCATCATCGCCATCATGTCGACGTTCGCGCTTCCTTCCTGGCAAGAGCGCGTCATCAAAACCCAGATACAAGAAGGTCTGGAGATGGTCACCCCGATCAAAAAAGCGCAAGCAGCGTACTACAGCAAACATGGGCGTCTTCCGGTCGACAACGCCGGTCTGGGTTTGCCCTCGCCGGACAAATTTGTCGGCAATTACGTCCGCCGCGTCGAAGTCGAAAATGGCGCCATTCACATCACTTTCGGGAATCGCATCAATCGCAACGCCAGCGATAAAACGTTAACGTTGCGCCCCGCCATCGTCAAAGACGCGCCCATCGTGCCCATCGCCTGGGTTTGCGCAAAAGCAAAAACACCCGAAGGCATGAACGCTCTCGGAAGAGACGCTACCGATCTCCCGAATCATTTTCTTCCACTCGATTGCCTGTCCTGATGCCGGTAATCAGAGAGCAGGAATCAGGAATCAGATCGACTCACGCGAAGATGTGAAGAAAAAGCACTGGGTTTTGCGACTCCGCTTCGCTACGCGCACAAAGCGCCGCCGGTGCTCTTCCCTCTCCTTCAACGTATTATCCGCCTTGTAACCGACGAGACTTGTCCTCCCAGAAAACACACCGTTGTTTCCGTTTGAGGATCGCCCCAAGCCGGATCGTAAACCCAGCAGTCGCAAGCCATCATGGTTCCCCATCATACGTCAGACAAATAATATTGCACGCCGGGGCAAGGCAATTCCGCACGCGAATCAGGCTCCCCAATGCGGGAATACACTTCAACAGAAGTCATGCTTTCCCGGATAAAGCGCCGCTCGTTAGCGTTTTTGGCAGTTGGCTTCGTCGCTGGTGTATTGTTCGCCGCCGATTTGCTGTCGTCTTCAATGCGTGAAGTCGTCATCAACGCCTCTTCTATATCTGCTTTCGGGGGTGCAAGCGTGATTGAGTTTTCCCGCAATTGCATGGGCACACCGCCCATCCCCGTACACGGCGTATCTCTGAATTCAATCTTGCCTTTGTCGTCAGTACATTTGTAATACACCGCTGCTGCTGCCTCCGCCCCCGCCATCAGCATCCCGAAGGAAAAGAAAACCATCATGGCTTTCATGACGCCTCCTGTTGTTATCTGTGCCGCTTTTCGCACAGGTATTACCGGATACATTTAGTATAGGACGTCTGATAGGAAACTTCATCAAGAAAACGTAAAACCTGAGTAAAGCTTCAGTAAATATTGAGTAAATTTTGATAGAATGGATATTCCAAGCTATGAGGAGAGAAGATGGCTCCCTCCCCTTCAACTGTCTCCATATCACATCTCTTCCTGCAACTGCCTGATTCCTGATCCGGGTTAGAATAATCTCTTTCTTTCCAACTCAAACCATGATCGCCCAATCCGCCCTGATCGTCGTGGACGTACAAAACGGTTTCATCGATGGTGCGTTGCCTGTTCCCGGCGGCGTTGAGGTCGTTCCCATCATCAACCGGCTTGCTTGTGCGTTCCCAAACATTATCATCACACAGGACTGGCATCCACCGGGGCATGTTTCTTTTGCAAGCAGTCATCCGGGGCGTCAGCCTTTCGACGCCATTGAGCTTCCCTATGGTCGCCAGGTGTTGTGGCCCGACCATTGCGTGCAGAATACGCACGATGCGGCGTTGCACGATGCGCTTGATTTGCCGAGAGCACAGTTGCTGATTCGCAAAGGGTTTCACTCCGACGTGGACAGTTATTCGGCTTTTCAGGAGGCCGACCGAAAAACGCCCACCGGCCTTGCCGGTTATCTGCGCGAGCGCGGTATCCAAACACTGTTCATCACCGGCCTGGCAACCGATTTCTGCGTCGCCTGGACCGCCATCGATGCCCGCGACAACGGTTTTGAAACTTGCGTCATCGAAGATGCCACCCGCGCGATTGATCTCAATGACTCACTGGCAGCCGCGTGGGCGCAAATGACGGCGCATGGTGTACAACGCATTCAATCGAGGGAAATTGAAGGTTTTGTTTAACAGGACTGCGGAGAATTTTTCTCACGCGAAGAAAGGCGCAATGCGCTCCCCTCGCCCGCTTGCGGGAGAGGGTGGTGGATTCTGCGACGCTGCTGGGTTTCGCTATGTTTTACCCAATCTACTCAACTACATTCTTCGTTTACCCCAGCCTACGCTCGCCTGATTTACGGTACCCTTTTTATTTATTTTCAAGAGTAACTCTGATATGTCAATGACTCCCGAAGAAATCGTCCACGAACTCGATAAACACGTAATCGGTCAAAACGACGCCAAACGCGCCGTGGCCATCGCCTTGCGCAACCGCTGGCGGCGCCAACAGGTCGCCGAACCGTTGCGCCACGAGATCACTCCGAAAAATATTCTGATGATTGGCCCGACCGGTGTCGGCAAAACCGAAATCGCCCGTCGCCTTGCCAGACTTGCTCAAGCGCCGTTCATCAAGGTTGAAGCCACCAAATTTACCGAAGTCGGTTACGTTGGCCGCGATGTTGATTCAATCATCCGCGATTTAGCCGAAACGGCGATCAAGCAGACACGCGAAACCGAAACGCGCAAGGTGCGTGATCGTGCGATGGATGCGGCTGAAGAGCGCTTGCTTGATGTGCTGCTGCCGCCGCCGCGTGAAGTGAATTTTCACGACATGCAACCCGCCGACACGCAAACCCGCCAAAAATTCCGCAAGATGCTGCGCGAAGGCTCGCTCGACGGCAAGGATGTCGAAATTGAAGTCTCGGCATTACCGCCCAACATGGAAATCATGGCGCCACCCGGTATGGAAGAGTTGGCGTCACAACTGCAAGGCATGTTTCAGAATGTCGGCGGCAGCCGCCGTGCCACAAAGAAAATGAAAGTGGCCGACGCGCTCAAAGTATTAACCGACGAAGAAGCCGCCAAATTGCTCAACGAAGACGATTTGAAATCACGGGCGCTAACTGCCGTTGAACAAAACGGTATCGTGTTCATTGACGAAATCGACAAAATTGCCGCACGTTCAGAAATGCAGGGCGCTGATGTCTCGCGTCAAGGCGTGCAGCGCGACTTGCTTCCGCTGGTCGAAGGAACAACCGTTTCCACCAAGTACGGCATGATTCGCACAGATCACATTTTATTCATCGCTTCCGGCGCATTTCATCTGTCGAAACCATCCGATCTCATTCCCGAATTGCAGGGACGCTTTCCGATTCGTGTTGAATTGGCGTCGCTGTCGGTGGCCGATTTTGAGCAGATTCTAACGGCAACCGACGCCTGTTTGACACGGCAATACGAAGCCCTTCTGGGAACTGAAAACGTCAAACTCGTTTTCGCTTCCGATGGCGTCAAGCGGCTCGCCGAAATCGCGTTTGAGGTCAACGAGCGTCAGGAAAACATCGGCGCCCGCCGCCTTTACACCGTGATGGAACGACTGCTCGAAGAAATCTCGTTCCACGCAACCAAATGGCAAGGTAAGGAAATCGTGATTGATGCGGCGTTTGTCAACACGACATTGGACGGCATCGTCCGCGATCAAGCGTTGTCGGATTATATTTTATAGTGGGCGAAGCCAACAAAGCATAAACCGTCATTCCCGCGTGTTTTTGGCGGGAATCCAGCGTCTCTTGTTTTTCACGCGAAGCCACAGTGTGTGAATTCACGACCGCCATAGAAAAAGGCACGAAGCACCGTCATTCCCGCGTGCTTCTGGCGGGAATCCAGCGTCTTTTTTCCGCTCAATCACACAGCGATTTTGGGCGGAGGTTCACCCTCTCTCCCTCCCCCCGATCAAAGTCTCTTCGGGGGCAGGCTCTTGAAGGGGGCAGTCTGACCCCTGATAGCCCCATCACAACCGCCGATCAATCCTGAACCGCAACCTGACAGTTTCGCCGTACTGGATATCGATTCGTTCCGGTTCGTGCGCCGCTGTCGCATAGCTGTACTGAACCGCCCAGCCTTGCTGGCGCAGGCTGTCGAAACGCCCAACCGCATCGCGCGTCACCACCGTAGACGTCCCGGGCGCCGGCACGCCGCGTATCCAATAGGACAGACTTGTGACCGGCAATGGAAAGCCGAAGGTTTGCCCCGCCAGCGTTTCCCAATCATCCACTTGTTGCGTGCGCTGCGAATCGCTGCCTCGCTGCACGGTAACGGTTTTGCCTGACCGCGTTAAAAGGGCATAGGTTGAACCGAGCGGAGAGATGATTTCGATGGTGTCCGACTCTGGCGCGTGCTGCCAGTCGAAACGCGCTGCAAACGCTTTTTCCTCATAGCTCACCGAAAAGCGGCCTTGCACATGAAACGGCACGTCCGCCGTTGCCGCCGTATAGGAAGCGTCGTCATCGCCGTGCGGCAAACCGGCACAGCCCGACAACAGCGCGACAGCCGACAACGCCACCACACCACGCCAAACGGCTGAAGGTTTTTTGCACCCTTTAAATTTCGCGTAGATAGCATTCATAAACAAGGACAAGCAGAAAAAAACATTAACCGCAAAGAATGCAAACTCGAATTGATGCCTGAACCCCATCCCCTTGCCCTCTCCCGCAAGCGGGGAGTCTTTTTCTTCGCGCCTTCGCGTGGAATGGGTTTCTGATCCCTAATCACCGACCTCTGATACCTGCTCTCTCATGGCGTCGGCGTCGTATTCGGCTCGCCCGCATTGAAGCGCTTCATCGTCTTCCGAATCAGCATGTCGTGCGGCGCTATTTTCAGCCCCTCTGCCCACGCTCGACGCGCTTCTTCAAGACGCCCCAGTTGCCACAACGCCTCGCCCCAATGCGCCGCCACTTCGGCGTCTGGATGTTTTTCCCAGGCTTGTTGCAAATAACGCACTGCTTCCTCGGTCTTGCCCTGGCGATATCGCGCCCAGCCCATGCTGTCGAGAATCGCGCCGTCCTCAGGCATCGCTTGATGCGCTTTCTCAATCAGCGCCGCGCCTTCTTCGACGTTGAGCTTATGATCCACCAAGGTATAGCCCAACGCATTTTGCACATACGGCTCGTCCGGCTTGAGCGTCAGCGCCGCCCGCAAATGTTTTTCGGCGTTCTTCAGATTGCCGCGTTTTTCTTCGACCAGCCCCAGTTCCAGCAGCAGATCGACCGATTCCGGAAATTCTTTGATGCCTTTTTCGAGCGCCTTGAGCGCCGCTTCCCAATCTTCGGTGTCACGCAGAATGCGTGCCTGCACCTGCAACACACTAACTCGTTCTTCCTGCGTCACCGCCGACAATTCGGCCAACAACGTCAACGCCTCATCGCGCTTACCGTTTTGCGCCAGCAACAGCGCCAATTGCAACTGCGCCCCCCAAAAGCCTTCGCCGCCATCGACTTTGCGGTACCACTCCATCGCTTCCATCGGTCGCTTTTCGTCTTCGGCGATGCGTGCGTACATGATCCGCATGGCGTTGACTTTATCGCCGCCGTCCTTCTTTTCAATCTCATCGAGCAGATCCCGCGCCGCCGCTCGATCTTTCATCTGCATCGACAACGCGCCTGCCGCCATCAGCGCCGTATCAGAACCGTTGTCTTTCCAGATTTTGAGAAACCATTCCCGCGCTTCCGCGTACCGTTTTTGCTGCGCATAGGCACGCGCCAGCAACGGCCACACATTTTTCTGGTCGGGCATTTTTTGGGCGCGGCCTTGCAACCAGGGCAGCAATTGCTCTGGCTCTGTTTTTTCGAGCAACGCCGCTTTTAATTGCACCGCCTCGTCCCATTCCGGCGCATTCTCCAGTGCCAAATTGATTTCCTGCAAGCCCTCCTGAAGGATTTTCGACAGCACATCTTCTTTCTGCTCCGCCGCTTTATCGGTCGTCACCACCAGCGCCGCCAGCGCCACCGCGTAATGCGCTTCCGGTTGTTGCAGATAAGGCAGCGCCAGCGTTCGGATGATGTTGAAGGCAGCGACTTTGTCCGGTTTCCTGGCAAAAAATGCGTTCAACTGCAAAAACATTTCTCCGAGGTTGTCGTTGGCTGCCGCCTCTTTGAGCAAACCTTCAAGCCGCGCACGCATTTCTTTTTCATTGACCGTTTGACCCATCGGGTGCTGCCAGGCACGCGCCGCCTGCATCTTGAGGAGCTGAGGCCGATCGCTGGTCGGATCAAACTTCTGCCACATATCCAGCGCTTTATCTAGCAGCGTCTGGTCGCGTGCCGCCAGCGCGCTTTCGACGGCGCGTTGCGCGAACCATGACGATTGTATGTCCTGCGCCAGTTGCAGGAACGTTCGCGCCGCCAGAACCGGCTCCTGACGCTGCAACGCGATATCGGCCAGCAGGATTTCGTAAAACCGCTCCTGCGTCAGCGGCGGATCGTGCGTTTCGGGCGCCTTTGAAGTCGCCTCGGGCGTTTCCGAAACAACCGCAGGCGGCTGCGCCACCGCTATCGGCGTCCACGCCACCACCCAACCGATAACCGTCAACAATATAGACCCATATTTTCCGGCCTGTCGCGCTCCCGACGGCTGTTTACACGCGATATGTCGCACCAATCTCATGAACCCCTGCTTTTTAAGAAATAAACTCCAGCTTTTCCCCTCGGCGGCAACCTCCGCCGACCACGCTGCGCCTGCTTATCTTACACCCCGCTTTGCAAATTTACATAAATGATAAAATGAGCTTCCCTTTTCTTTTAAAACCTTTGCACGACAGTGCGGGTTTCTGTAATATTACCAAGTACAATCCGACGCCGGATAATGGCACCGGGTTTTGATAGCGCGTTGGGGAACCTATCAATTTATTGTAGCGCCTATCGGCTTACGATCCGTTCACCGCCATAACTTCCTTTGAGGGAGAGACAAGATGTTTGCGAACCCATACACTGTTTGTCACCCTTTACAATCTCACAAGAAAACCGCTTTGGCGTTCAGCCGCCTCTTTCTTGTGCTCGGCTGGGCGCTGATACTCCTGCCCACTTCCCTTTGGGCGCGAGAGGGAACATGGGCAAATGTAGGAATGCCGGGCTTTTCGGCAGGCCCTGCAACTTACACGTCTCTGGTGTTGAATGCCGCCGGAGTGCCTTATGTCGCCTATAAGGACGATTCCCGCGACGGCAAGGCCTCGGTCATGAGATTTGACGGAACCAACTGGAACCATGTGGGAATACCGGGGTTTTCGGAAGGATGGGCGTATTTTACTTCTCTGGCGCTGGACCCCGTAGGAACGCCCTATGTCGCTTATACGGACTGGGACAATGGTAACGGTGCCTCGGTGATGCGGTTTGACGGAACCAACTGGGTTCATGTGGGAGTCCCGGCTCTTTCGGCAGGAGCAGCGATTTATACTTCTCTGGCGCTGGACGACTCCGGAACACCCTATCTGGCTTACACCGATCATGCCAACAGCTACAAGGCCACAGTGCGGATGTTTGACGGCATCCGTTGGATCAATGTAGGCCCCCCAGGTTTTACGGAAGGGTGGGCGTATTTTACTTCTCTGGCGCTGGATCCCTCCGGAACACCCTACGTGGCCTATCAGGATTGGGGTCATGACAGTAAAGTTTCGGTGATGCGGTTTGACGGAATACGCTGGCTTCCTGTGGGAATGCTTGGATTTTCTGCGGGAGAAGCGAGCCATATTTCTCTGAAACTGGATGCCTCCAGAACGCCCTATGTCGCCTATAAAGACGAAGCTCATGGCGGCAAAGCCACGGTGATGAAGTTTGATGGCCGTCGTTGGATACCTGTAGGAACGCAGGGTTTTTCGGAAGGGCAGGCGGATGACACCTCTCTGACGCTGAATGCTTCAGGAGTGCCGTATGTGGCCTATACGGATTATGCCAACGGCCTTAGAGCTACGGTAATGCGGCTCGGCAACACCGATTGGGAGGTTGTGGGAACAACGGGCTTTTCGCCAGGAGCGGTGTATTTTCCCTCCGTAGCGCTGGATGCCTCCGGAACGCCCTATCTGGCCTACAGAAGCTCGGCTAACGGCGACAGAGCCTCGGTGTCCATGCTGGGGCCGCTAATCACCAGACCGGCCATAGAAATGCAAACGTTTTTGATGGTAGCGGGGTTTGTTTTGGTGATCATCGTCGTCATAGCGATCATGGCGTACATCGGAAAACGTCGTCTGGAATCATAAAACGACCGCATAACAGGCAAAGCCAAGCGTGCCCACCGAAAATCTTCTGATGCTCAGGTGGGCGTCGCTTGGCGGTTCTTGTTCAGCCCCTTCCCCGCTTTTTCCTGCCTGAATCTGCCCTGAATACATTGCGTTTTACCCTTCCGCCACCCCAAACTTTTTCTATGGGCGTTCGTTGCCAAAAAACATCCTTTTTGCTCACCGGAATCGACTTTGGGGCATTCGATGACAGCAAGAATGGCTTAACCCTACGCCACTATGATAAAGTGTGTTTTCTTGATTGATGGCTGATTATGGAAACACAACGCCCTTTGGCGACCCAATTTGAAGCCTACAGCCGCTGGCGGCAGCATCTCTCTGCTGCTGTCGGTGGGCTTCATCAATGGCTCAAAGCGCAAAATCTGGCCGACAGCCGGACTGCGCAGACCATTTCGCAGATTCGCACCAGATTAAACGAAGACAAGCTGGTGCTGGCTTTTGTCGCTGAATTCTCGCGTGGCAAATCCGAGCTGATTAACGCCGTTTTCTTTTCGGGATACGGGCAACGGTTGCTGCCGTCAACGGCGGGACGCACGACGATGTGTCCGACCGAGTTGCTGTACGACCCTGCGCAACTGCCGTCGCTGCGCCTGCTGCCTATCGAAACGCGGCTACAGCGCACGTCCGTCACCGATCTCAAGAACGTGCCGCAAGAATGGGTGACGGTGCCGCTGGACATCACCAGCCCGGAACAGATGAGCCAAGTTCTGCAACGAGTTTCGCAAGTCAAATTCGTACCGCTCGACCTTGCCAACCAATACGGTTTTTTCGATAACGAGAAAGACATCGCGGCAGCGATCAAGAACCATTCGGGTGAAGTCGAAATCCCGTGCTGGCGGCACGCGATCATCAACTTCCCGCATCCGATGCTGGAACAAGGGCTGATCATTCTCGACACGCCGGGATTGAACGCCATCGGTACTGAGCCTGAACTTACCTTGTCGCTGTTGCCAAGCGCACACGGCGTGCTTTTCATTCTGGCTGCCGACGCTGGCGTGACCAAAACCGATCTCGATGTCTGGCAACAGTATCTGGTCAGCAGCGATCCCGCTTCAAAAAGCGGTCACATCGTCGTGCTCAATAAAATCGACGGCTTGTGGGATGACCTCAAAACACCGCAAGCCGTTGAAGCGGAACTCACGTCACAAGTTGGCAACACTGCCAACATTCTCGACATTTCGGCTTCGCAGATTTTCCCGTTGTCGGCGCAAAAAGGCTTGCTCGCCAAAGTGTCCGGCGACAAGGCCTTGCTGGATCGCAGCCGCCTTCCCGAACTTGAACGGGCGTTGACCGAACGGATCATCCCGACCCGCCGCGAAATCGTTGGCGATACCACACGCGCCGATGTGCATGCGCTGGTTCTCAACGCCCGCGCCATTCTTGACACACGCGAAGACAGCATTTCCGAGCAACTCGATCAATTGTTGACGTTGCGCAACAAAAACCAAGATGTCGTATTGCGACTGCTTGATCAGACCAAAGATGAGAAAATCAAGTTTGAACATGGAATGGCGCGCTATACCGCGATGCGCCGCATCTTCACCAACCTGACCAACGCTTTGCTTGACGCCGCTGGCACCGATGCCTTACGCCTCAATGCCAACCGTACCCATCTAGCGCTCGAAGCGTCAAGCCAGACCCGCAGCGTTCGTTCGGCGATCAACCATTTCTTCACCTCGATCAACGAAGACATGGCGCAAGCCGAATTCCAGGCCAAAGAAATTCACGACATGGTATCCGCCATGTCGTCGCAGTTCTCGCGGGAACTACGGATGAAACCGTTTGCTCCGACGCGATTCTCGCTCGAAAAATACAAAAAAGAACTTTCCCGTCTGCACAGCGCCTACCAGCAACGCTTCGAAGCGCTGTGGGGTAGCACGACCCGCGCCAGACTGCAACCGATGCAACGTTTTTTTGAAGCCATTGTGACCCGCGCCAAACACATCTACGGCGTCGCCAACCGCGACGCCGAAAGCTGGCTCAAAGGCGTGATGATCCCGCTGGAAACCCAAATCCGCGAGCGCCACCAGCAATTACGCAAACGCCAGGATCGGGCGCGACAAATGTCGCTGGTCAGCAGCGAAGCAGAAGGCCACTCCCGCGAACTGCGCGAACAATTTGCCGAAGTTCAGCGGCAACAGAGCGAACTTGATAAATTCGTCTTGCACATCGATGCGCTGATGGAGCAACAAGACTTCAGCAAAGAACCTCCATCCATCGATGGCCTTGTGTCGATACCCAAGGAAGCGACGCCTGTTCCGGAAGCCCCGGAAATCGACGAAGAGCAATTCGATATTTCGACGGTTTGGCCTAACCAAAATCCGGCAGTCAACGGTCGGTAATTTTTTACTTCTTTTCAAACCATTCTTCAGGCAAAGGAGTTTTGCAATGAACAAACGTTTTCTTTCGATCCGCTCCGGCGGCATCGGCTTGTTAACTGCGGCGTTAACGCTCTTCACGTCAACCGCGCTTTCTTTCGAGGGTCCATCAGAAATTCGGAGCATTGGAGGCGCGGCGTTCATCTCGACCAAAGCCGAAGAAGTGGTTTTGTGGCGCTCCGCGCATAATGTTCGTAACACGGTCGCCATTACCTTCATGCCGCTGCCCGAAGCAGCGTTGACAAAACTCCAGGAAGAAAACAGCGAGAACTTGAACAATGGCCCCCGAACCAAAGCTCTCATGATCGGCGTTAATCGTAACGCCAATACAGAAATCAGCGACACCACACCCATTGTTCTGAACTGGCAAAACATCGGCGACGGGCACGTTGCGCGATGGGCGATTGCCTCTCCCGAAGCCAGAGGACTACGTGTTGCGCTGCGGCTTCGCGCACTGCCCGACAATGCCGAATTGCGTTTTTCCGGCTCCGCCGAACCGGAGAGAATCATCGGCGTGATCAGCGGCGAAGAAGCCAATGCCTTGCGTGACGACGACAACGTATATTGGACGCCGGTCACCGAAGGTGAAACCCAGAACATTGAAATCTACCTGCCTTCGACCGTCAATACGGAAGATGTCAGGATTCGCTTGAGCGCTGTTTCGCACCTTTTTACATCGGCGCGGGACGGTTTTGACACATCACTCGTTCTCAAGGCATCAGGAGCGTGCCACGTCAATGTCGCCTGCAGATTCAATTCGCTTGGCGGAAATTTTCAGGACACCTCCTCGGCGGTCGCCAGAATGGTCTTTCAGACAAGCGACGGACCATCCACTTGCACAGGAACGTTGCTGAACACCACGGCTGGCCCACAAAAACACTTCTTCAGCGCCGCCCACTGCTTCACCACTCAGTCCGTTGCGAACACCCTGACCACGCACTGGTTTTATGAATCCGCCGCTTGCGCTGGCTCTTCGGCAGGCTCCAGCTATCGGCAAGTAACCGGCGGCGCGCAGCTTTTGCATGCCAAGACCGCCACAGATGCGCTGCTGATTCGCCTCAACGGTACACCCCCCTCAGGCGTCTTCCATGCCGGCTGGAACGCCGACCGCTTTTCCAGCGGCAACTTCATCGGCATTCACCATCCTAGCGGGGATATCAAAAAAGTCAGCTTCGGGCGAGGAGAAGAAAGAACCTGTAACACCACCTCCGTCAACCTCGGTAATATAGACCGATCCACTTTATCCGTAGTGAGCTGGCAAGAAGGCACTACCGAAGGTGGAAGTAGCGGGTCGGGATTGTTCACCTTGTCATCGGCCCACGGCTACCAATTACGGGGCGGCCTCTCCGGTGGCTATGCCTCTTGCTCGAACGTAAACGGCTCTACCGCCAACGGCAATGTCGATTGTTATTCCGGCCTTGATCAAGCCTGGAACGACATCAGGCAATACTTATCTCCATCTGTTACCCAATACGGCCCCAGCCGTAATTACAGTGGGCAGTGGATCAGAGACGTCGACGAGAGCGGTTGGGGGCTGTCAGTGCTCATGGGCTTCAGCGACCCGCGTTACATCTTCGTCCCCTGGTACACCTACGACAATTCCGGCAACGCCGCTTGGTACCTTTTTCAGGGGCCTGCCGCAGACTACGGCGATTGGACGGCGAATGATACGTTTGAAGCAAACGTTTACCGTTATAAAGGATCGCCTTGGCACAACATGCCCTGGAACAACAACAGCTTCTCCGGCACCAAAGTAGGAACGGCCAAGTTGACGTTCACCTCGGCCACGAGAGCAACATTTGAATACGACATCGGAGGCGCAAGACGCACCATCACCCTGACCAAAATTGAATAAATCAAAAGCGCTCTATACAGCAACACTCTGATCCCCCGCTTTCGCGCAAGCAGGAAATCGGTACCACCAAAAAAACACGGCCCTCAAAGGGCCGTGTTTTCGCGCAAGATTATCGTCAAACGCTACGCGCTACGCCGTCTCTGCCGGAACGCCAATCCTCCCAGCGCCAATGCCAGAAGTACTAACATGGCCGGGTTCAGCACGGGAATACTGGCAAGATTTGCCCTCACCGTCGGCGGCGCACCTGTTGCCGTAAACTGATACGACAGCGTGACCGTGTTGCCGGTGTTGCCTATAACATTAGCCGCGTTTCCGTTGATCGTCGCCGCCGCCAACCCTGTGAACGTATAACCGGCGTTTGCTGTCAGCGTGATCGTCGCGGTGTACTGCGTACCCGCCTGGAACGGATTATCGTTCGGCGCCCACGTCACGGTGCCGCATGTGAAATCTGTGCCGTTGCCGCATGCCGTTACTGTTGCGTTCGGTGCCGCGCCAGTAACCGGTGCGGTGACGGCAATGGACGCCGTGTTGATAGCGGTAATAGCCGCCGTCGTGAATTGATACGACAGCCTGACCAAACCGCCGGTGTTGCTTATAACATTGGCCGCGTTTCCGTTAATGGTCGCGCTCGTCAGTCCCGTGAACGTATAACCGATGTTTGCAGACAGCGTCACCTCGGCGGTGTACTGCGTATTTCCTTGAAACGGGTTGTGGAGCGGCGTCCACGTCACCCAGCCACAAGAAAAGTCTGTGCCGTTACCGCACGACGTTACCGTCGTATTCTGCGCTGCGCCGGTAACCGGTGCGGCGACAGTAATAGCCGGAGTGGCGATAGTGGTAGGCGTCGCCGCAAATCGATACGACAACGTTACCGTATTGCCGGTGTTGTTCGTAATAGTTGCGTCTTCTCCGTTGATGCTCGCTGCGGTCAGCCCTGTGAACGTATAACCGGCATCTGCTGTCAGCGTAACCGAGGCGATGTACCGAGCATTCGCTTGGAACGGGCTATGTGCTGGCGTCCATGTCACGGCACTGCAAGTAGCGTTTGCGCCGCAGGTCGTTACTGTCGTGTTCGGCGTTGCGTCCGCAATCGGCGCAGTGACAGCAATAGTTGCGCCAGCAACATCCGAAAATCCAGTACGAGGCTGCTGCTGCCGCCACTCGTGACAATACTTATCGTGTAAGAGAGGCCGCCGAGAGTACCGCTCACCGGCGCGAAAGTCCCGCTCACATTAGAGATAAGCGTGTACCGATTTCCGGCGACAATGGTTGGAGGCGCTAAGGGATTATCAATATCCACGCTGATTGTAACGCCAGTGAGGTCCGCACCGGCAGCGCCAGTAGTAATCATCGTATCGCCATTCGCCAGAGCCGTGGGCAGCATGAAATCCATCAGTTGGAAATTTTCTAGCCCTCTTACGCTCAAACCAATGGTGCTGACGTGCAATATGTTGTCAACCATAGTGCCACCGGCGGGGATTGTCACTGCGCCATAAATCATGGGAAGAGCGCCTGTAAAAATTGGCGTGCCGTCGATAATCACGGTGTTGTTCGAAGCTGTTGCAGTTCCAGGCGCTACTGCATTCGACCACGCCCTTCCGCCGACTATTTCATTAACACTCCGAAACTCACCACCGCTGATCCAAACGGCGTTACCAGAAGCTTCGACATCCTCCCCGTCCCCGCGGACGTAAGCCGATCCGCCAATTATGGACGTCGCGGTTATGTTGTTGTCCTGTATTACGCCTCCTTCAATACCAACGAGATTGCCCAAAGCTGCAGCGCTACCCGTCCCGTAATTCGCAGCAAGCCCACCAACTATGGGAGTTATCACAGAATTCACCACCACTTCTCCGCCACGGATGCTGACGACGTTGCTTCTTGAAGAGACACCATATGAAGCGCTCGACAACGCATAGTGCTCCCCGCCGGCGATGGAAGCTGACATCATTTGCACGCCGACGAGGAGGTTGGCAACACCACTTTCGATAATGACGTGGTTACCGGAAACCTCGTCTGCATCAAGTGAATTCATCGCGCCACGGATGCCTGCTACCGTGCCCCCGGTTTCGAGTGTTACGCTGTTTCCTGCAAGACTGTTGCTTTTCCCGGTATTGCTGCCGCTGGGCGCTAAAACATCGTTCCCCAGAGTCGGAACATTTTGCAGCATCGTCGGGTCGGAGCCATCGTAAACGATGGGTACCTGCGCCCAAACTGGCGCAGCGGCGGAAAATCCGAGAGCCAGAACTGCGCAGCCCAGAATGTGAAATAAAGATCGCTTCATGAGAAAACTCCTTCTAAGTTAAGTTCTTAAGAACGCTTTGAATAATTCCGTCATCCCCGCGTGTTCCCCGCCCAAAATCGCTGCGGGGACAAGTCTGGCGGGAATCCATGATGCATACTCCGTCATTCCCGCGTGTTTTTGGCGGGAATCCAGTGTCTTTTTCACGCTTTGCCCCCCTCTCTC
>JAITMR010000037.1 GCA_031277215.1 Burkholderiales bacterium | reverse complement strand
ATCCTGAGCATGCAACAAAATCAAACGACGCTTCGGTGGCGTCGATAAACTCAAGCGCATCCGCCTCCATGATTTTAAATTTGACATTCTCGATAGCGGAGATGTTTTTTTCTGCTTGCACCAACATCTCTTTTGAGTGATCCACCAGAAAAACTTCAGGAAAATTTCCACCAAAACGAACCGTCATCTGCCCGGTGCCTGCGCCCAGGTCGAGCATTCTGCCCCCCCCCCCCGCGAGGCCAACAAGCTTTTTGCTTTCCCGAACAGGCAATCGTTTATTTGTTTTCTCGGGGCGTTGACGAGTTCGTCGTAATGAGGCGCGACTTTCGCATGATGTTGTTTATCCAAAAGGGCGTGTTCTTCGGAGAATTCCATCGTATCAGCCTTCTAACCTGGATATTTCATCACCTCTTTGCATGAACCCATTCTCACGCGAAGAGGTGAAAGCCCCTTTCAAAGGGAAGAGCCGCCTGCGTTCTGCGTCTTCGCTACGCCCCGCACATAAGACGGCGTTTGTGTCGATGCAAACAAAACATCAAATCATCCATACCGTTTCTCAAAATCCCGCATGAACGCAATCAACGCATCAACGCCCGCCATCGACATTGCGTTATAGATTGACGCACGAATCCCTCCGGCGACTTTGTGTCCTTTGAGATTGATCAATCCTTTGCCCTTGGCTTCTGCCGCAAACATGTCGTCAAGTTTCTCATTCGGCAAATAAAACGTCACATTCATCCGCGAACGATCCTCGACACGGATTTTGTTTGTATAAAAACCAGTGCGATCAATTTCAGCATACAATTTCTGTGCTTTTGCGATGTTGCGTTTTTCGACTTCGGTAACGCCACCCAACGCCAGCAAGCGTTCAAACACCAAACCGGCAATGTAGATCGGGAAAGTTGGCGGCGTGTTGAATGCCCACTCGTGTTCCACTTGTATCGTGTAGTTGAAAACTGTCGGGCATTCGCGTCGGGCTTTCCCCAAAAGGTCTTCACGGACGATAATCAGCGTCACACCCGACGGGCCAAAATTTTTCTGCGCACCAGCATAGACCAGACCGAAACGATTGATGTCGAAAGGACGCGACAAGATGTTCGACGACATGTCGGCAACCAACGGCACTTTTCCGGTGTCCGGCGTGAAAGGGTACTCGACGCCGCTGATCGTTTCGTTAGCACAAATATGGACGTAGGCCGGGTCTTTGGAAAGTTGCCATTCGCTTTGCGCTGGCACATGGGTAAATCCCGAGCTTTCGGAAGAAGCGGCGACGTTCACATCGCAATATTTTTTGGCTTCTTCGAGCGATTTCGTTGACCAGTGGCCGGTGTTAATGTAATCGGCCGTGGTGTGGTCGCCAAGCAGGTTGAGCGGAATGAAAGCGTTTTCGCCCATTGCCCCACCCTGCAAAAAGAGGATTTTGTAATTTTCCGGGATACCGATGAGTTGGCGCAAATCACGCTCGGCTTTAGTTGCGATTCCGAGAAATTCCTCGCTGCGATGGCTCATTTCCATGACGGAAAGACCTTTGCCTTGCCAGTCCAGCAAATCAGACTGAACTCGGCTCAACACTTCTTCCGGCAATGTTGCCGGGCCAGGACAAAAATTCCACGCTCGCGCCATTATGATCTCGCCATTCTCAAGTTATAAAAAAGAATAATCTACCATAGCATCGACGTTTTTCTACAAAGATAAGAATAAAACGCCCCGGCATTTATGTGCCGAGGCGCAAACTCATTTCTTCAGCGTCTTTTTAGCGTACTTTCCACTACTGGCAACAGGGTCATTCCCCCAGTAAATCGTCGTCGTCCTGTTCTTCCACCGGCTCTAAACCGGCAAGTTTTTCGCCTTCGTCAAGATTGATCAACGTCACTCCCTGGGTCGAGCGCCCCATTTCGCGAATCGACGCCACTTTGGTACGAATCAACACACCGCCGGTTGAAATCAGCATCACTTCGTCTTCCTCGCGCACCAGCGCGGCGGTGACCACTTGACCGTTGCGTTCAGATTGCTGAATGGCAATCATCCCTTTGGTTCCGCGTCCGTGCCGTGTGTGTTCAATGATCGGCGTCCGTTTACCATAACCATTTTCGGTCGCCGTGAGCACGGCTTGCGTTTCATCTTCCGCGACCAGCAGCGCGATGATGTTCTGTCCTTTGTCGAGCTGCATGCCGCGCACGCCCTGCGCCGTCCGTCCCATCGGGCGAACATCGTTTTCATCGAAGCGCACGGCCTTGCCGCCGGAACTGAACAGCATCACATCGTGCTTGCCATCGGTCAGCGCCGCGCCGATCAGATAATCACCGTCGGCCAGATCGACCGCGATAATGCCGGAAGGACGAGGCCGCGAAAAATCGGAAAGCCGCGTTTTTTTGACAGTTCCTTTCGCCGTCGCCATGAACACATAACGGTCTTCGCAAAATTCCGGCACCGGCAAAACCGCCGTGATTTTTTCACGATCCGCCAGCGGCACCAGATTGACAATCGGCTTTCCGCGCGACGAGCGCCCACCCTGCGGCACGTTATAAACCTTCAGCCAATACACCCGCCCACGGTTCGAGAAACACAGAATGTAATGGTGCGTATTGGCGATGAACATCCGCTCAATGAAATCGTTTTCTTTGGTTGTTGCCGCTTGTTTGCCGCGCCCTCCCCGTCTTTGCGAACGGTATTCGGCGACAGGCTGCGACTTCATATAGCCGCTGTGCGACAGCGTCACCACCATGTCTTCCGGCGCAATCAAATCTTCAATGGAAATGTCTTCGCCCTGCGCGACGATTTCCGAACGGCGCTTGTCGCCGAACTGATCGCGGATAGAGGTCAGCTCAGTTTCAACGATTTGCGTCACCCGCGCAGGCGTCGCCAGAACGTTGAGCAAATCGGCAATCGTCGCCATGACTTCCCGGTACTCGCCGGTGATTTTGTCCTGCTCCAATCCGGTTAACCGCTGCAAACGCAACTCAAGAATCGCCTGCGCCTGTTCGTCGGACAGTTGATAACCACCCCGCTCCTGCCAGCCGAATTCCGGTGCCAGCGTTTCGGGACGCGCTGCGTCGGCCTGCGCCCGCTTCAGCATCTCCTCGACGACCGACGACCGCCAAGTTTTCGCCATCAACGCAGCTTTGGCTTCCGGCGGCGTCGGCGATGCTTTGATCAACGCGATGATTTCATCGACGTTGGATAACGCCACCGCCAGCCCTTCCAGAATGTGGCCGCGTTCTCGCGCTTTGCGCAGCTCAAAACGGGTCCGCCGGACGATGACTTCACGGCGGTGCGATAAGAAATGTTCGAGAAACTGCTTGAGATTCAACAAACGCGGCTGATCGTTGACCAAGGCCACCATGTTCATCCCGAAGCTGTCTTGCAACTGCGTCAACTTGTACAAGTTGTTGAGGACGATCTCAGCGACTTCGCCGCGCTTCAATTCGATGACCACGCGCATGCCGGATTTGTCCGACTCGTCGCGCAATTCCGAAATGCCTTCCAGCTTCTTTTCACGAACCAGTTCACCGATTCGCGTCAGCAAATTGGTCTTGTTGACCTGGTAAGGAATTTCATCAACGATAATCGCCTGCCGGTTGCCTTTTTCCAAGTCTTCGATATGTGTGCGCGCCCGTATCACCACCCGACCGCGACCGGTGCGGTATCCTTCTTTGACGCCATCCAGTCCATAAATAAAACCGGCTGTCGGAAAATCCGGCGCTGGAATATGCGTCATCAAAGCATCAATTGAAATCTCAGAGTTTTCAAGCACCGCCAGACAGCCGTTAATCACCTCTTTCAGATTGTGCGGCGGAATGTTCGTCGCCATCCCGACCGCAATCCCGGAAGAACCGTTGACCAGCAGATTGGGCAACCGCGCTGGCAACACCGACGGTTCCTGTTCCTTACCGTCGTAATTGGGCACGAAATCGACGGTTTCTTTTTCGATATCCGCCGTCAACTCGTTGGTGATTTTCTGCAACCGGCACTCGGTATAGCGCATGGCCGCCGCGCTGTCGCCATCAATCGAGCCGAAATTCCCCTGCCCGTCGATCAGCGGGTAACGCAAACTGAAATTCTGCGCCATCCGCACCAGCGTGTCGTAAATCGCCGAATCGCCGTGCGGGTGAAACTTACCCATCACCTCGCCAACGACGCGAGCACATTTTACGTAGGGACGATTCCAGACATTATTGGTCTCGTGCATCCCGAACAGCACCCGCCGATGCACCGGCTTCAAGCCGTCCCGAACATCCGGCAACGCCCGCCCAACGATCACGCTCATCGCGTAATCGAGGTACGAATGCCGCATCTCGGCCTCAAGACTGACCGGTAACGTTTCCTTGGCAAACAACTCCATCATCAAAACAGCCTTTCAGGAGCGGAAAACCCCGCTCTCGCACGCCCATCCGACGCTTAAATGTCAAAAACCACCCGCCGATGTCAGGGCGAAATGGTTTCAAAGTGTCCATTTTACACCATAGACGGTAGTGTTGCATGGATGTCACGCCCACATCTTGTTCCTGAAAACCAACGCTTTCGGGTTGCCGTCCCGACAAAAGGTTATGGTATAGTGAGACAGTAGCTTCTTGGGACTGCGCTTCGCTTTGGGATTTTTTAAACGTTGGAATCTTTTGATCTCGCTGTGGTCGGAAGTTGTGAAATCTGAAACCTTTTCTTCTTTAACTTTTTAACCTAAAAAGGGTGATTCAATGAAACCTCGTGCATTCGTTATGGCTTTGGTATTTGTCGGCGCCGCGCTGGCATCTGCTGTGTCAATGGCGCAAGCCGATCCGAGAAACAGCGGTTATGCGATGTTTGGCCCTGGCACCCCTGAAGCCAATGTTTGGCGCAGTGCGCACTATGGCGGTAACCCAGGTATCAACGATACCCTGTGCTGGCGCACCGGCTACTGGACGCCATCCATGGCTGTCGCTGGCTGTGATCCCGATCTGGTGAAAACAGAGACTCCGCCCACGGCTCCGGGCGCCGCCTCGACCCCAGGTACTACTGCCCCAGCTCCGGCTGCTGCTCCGGCTGCGGTACGCAAGATATCATTGTCGTCGAGAGTGCTGTTCGATTTCGACAAGGCCTCGTTGAGACCGGAAGGCCAAGTTGCGATTGACCGTGAAATCATCGCCAAGTTGCCGGAATTCTCGAAGATCGAGCTGGTGCTGGTCACCGGCCACACCGACCGGATCGGTTCCGAGCGCTACAACCAAGGGCTTTCTGAGCGCCGCGCTGAAACCGTCCGCGCCTACCTCGTATCCAAGGGCGTCCCGAGCGATCGTATCGAAAGCCTCGGCATGAGCCTGAGGCAGCCGGTCACCCACACCAAATGCCGACAGAAGAACCGCCAGCAGTTGATCGCTTGCTTGGCTCCGGATCGCCGCGTTGAAGTGGAAGTCAAAGGCGACGCGAAGTAATTCATCGCCACCGCTAAATCCGTCAAAAGCCCCGCCTTTAAGCGGGGCTTTTGGTTTTAAATGTCCGTGATTATTTATCTTTTAAGCTCGCCTCATGACTCTTGTCTTGTTCTTCGATCTGGATGGTACGCTGATCGACACCGCCGACGATTTGGCCGCATCGCTAAACCATGTGCGCCAACATCTCTACGGGCTTTCTCCTTTGCCACTCATTCAGCTTCGCCCTTACACCTCTCGCGGCGCCGCCGGATTGCTCCAAACCGGTCTGGGTTTGGCACCCAAGGATGACGCATTTGAAGAAGCGCGTGCGCTGTTTTTGGCGCATTACGCCCAGCACCTCACTGATGATGTTCGTTTTTTTCCAGGGATTGAAACGCTGCTCAACCGTCTTGATGAAAACGGTTTGCCCTGGGGCATCATCACCAACAAGTACCAACGTTTCACTGCGCCCGTCCTCGCGTATCTCGGCCTTGAACATCGTGCCGCTTGTGTCGTCTCGGGCGACACCACCGCCCACGCCAAACCGCATCCGTTACCGTTGCTACATGCCGCGCAATCCGTTGGCGCCGCGCCGCAACAGTGTTGGTTCATTGGCGACGACCCTCGTGATATTGAGGCTGCGCGTGCTGCCGGTTTTCAGTACGCCGTTGCTGTGCGCTGGGGGTATCTTGGCGACACACCCATCGAAAGCTGGGGAGCGGACACTATCATCGACACGCCCGAACAGTTGTGGCCGTTGGTCGCCAAGAAACAGTGAAGAAGAGCGCCTTCCCAATAAAGAAACGCCGCTATTGCCCTGCCAAAGGAATCTCTGAACAATTCCCTATTCACCGTTCGTCATCCTGCGCGTGTCATTCTGCGCGAAGCCGCAGAACGCAGGATACAGCGGTCTCTGGATTCTGCGACTTCACTACGCTACGCGCAGAATGACGGAATGGTTTATTCAGCGCCTCCCAAAGGATTCATCACCCGCCCCGCAAAAAGCACCGTGCCCTTGGCGTTTTCACGAATAAAAAACAAAAAAGGCCGATCGGCGCGAAACACGGGGACAGATAGAAGCTGAGACCTTGTCGCCACAACAGCGGTGGCCGCTGCCGCCACGGTACCCCCCTCATCCACCTCCACTTGAGCTTGATGAAACACTTCGCTTATGCTCAACCCCTTCTGTGAACTTATCCCGCTAAAATCGGCTTTTGATGAAAAGGCATCGCGTATACCCAAGTTAATGAGGGGATTTATCAGAGAGTTCGTTCCCCAAGTCATCTTGAATTTCGGGAAAAAAACCTGTACGTTTTGTTTGGAAAGCGCGTACGTCCACTCCGCAAGACGCTTCGTTGAAAGCTCTTTTTCAAGTTTTTCAAAAGCGCCAGGCGTTTCCGAAGGCAAGAGTACAAGCATGGAAAACGCTTCGCCCTTATAGGGCAATTCCAATAGCTGCACGTTTTCCATCTGCCCATAGCGAAATGCTGCCTTCTGCGACATGAAAGGCACCTCTGCTACCTTTTCAGGCGCATGAAAAGACGCTTGCGCTGTCAGCTTGGCGTCAAACGGCAACAGCCAGCGACCATTGAAATAAATGCTGTTCACCAACACAAGAACCGTACTCGGGTGAAGGCTGTCCAAAAAATCACGCACGCGACCTTGCGTCTTTTCTTCGACCCAATGGTTGATAGGCTTCACACCTTCCAGAGGAAAAATAGAGGTTTCGTAATACTTGTTCGCCATTGCCACATATTCGGTGCGCAGGGGAAATGTATTCGACGGCCACAACGAGTTAGCGATTTCAATTCGTACCTGCTCGTCGTTTTGCGCCGCATTCAAGCGTCGCATCATGTCTGAAAAAGTTTGATAGTCCCGCTCTTTGCCAAGCGGTGTATGCAAAACCCGTTCCATTTGTGCGACCGTTTCGCCACGCGCTCCAGCCCCCGTAACAGAAAGCGCATAAGAGATACTCAAGGGGGAGAAGAAAAGGTTGCCCTTCTCGCTCCGCAACTGTGAATACAGGTCGCAGGCAAAGGCATTGATGCCGTTCTCAATGGTTTTTCCGGGCGATACGGGCGAAGCGGAAAGGGGGAAACACAAAAAAACCAAGAATAAAAAAACCGGTTTTTTCATAAAGCGCCTATGAAAAAGGGTGGCAGGATGGTTGCATTATATCCTCGTTCTCATCCATACCGCATTCTCCTCAAACGAAAGAAAAAAGAGAATTCCCCTCTCAGTCTCTGGCGCGGCGGCGCTCTTTATTTAGCCCTTGCCTGTCGCAAATAATCGACAATGGCCGTATGCCCGCCTCGCTGCGCCCAATCCATGGCTGAAGCGCCGGTTTCATTGCGTAGATTAACGTCAGCGCCGCGATCTATCAGCAGTTTGACGGTTGAGGCATTCCCTTGCCGCACGGCCATCATCAGCGCCGTTGTGCCGTTCGGCGATCGCGCATCGAGATCGGCCAGATAATCAAGAAGCAAGTCAACGATATCGTCCTGCCCGCCAGTCGCCGCATAAATCAACGGCGTCCACCCTTTCCGATTGATCTCCGCACCGTTCCTGATCAGAAATTCAACCATTCGACGGTGTCCGTTCAGCGACGCCACCATCAGCGCGGTGTCTCCATACGCGCTGGCTTTGTCAATCTTGGCGCCCGCCCGCAGCAACGCTTCACCCACATCAACGTTGCCTTGACGCGCCGCCAGCAGCAGCATCGGCTCACCGTTCGGGTCGGACATCTCCGGATCGAGGCCTTTTTTAATCATCGCCGTTACATCGCTGGCGCGGTTTTCTTTAACCGCCGTCAGAAACCGTGTGTACGTTTCGTTCTTTTGATCGGTGCGCCGTTGCTCTTCCTTTTGCGCGGCAGCGCGACGTTCCAGCGCGTCTTTCGTCGATGTCGATTGCGCGACAACACAACTGCTCGCCAAAACGCTATAGGTCAATGCCAACATTGTCACCGCCACGCTCTTGCCTCTACACATCGTTCTTCTCTCCTGTCGGTGTCAATTGGAACAACCGGAAAAAATTAGCGGAAGTAACTCGCCCTACTTCGTCGAGCGACATGTCGCGCAAACGGGCGATCTCCTCAGCAACATGCACCACCCACGCTGGTTGATTAGGATAATGTCCGCGATGCGGCGTCGGCGCCAGATACGGACTGTCGGTTTCGATCAGCAGCCGGTCGAGCGGCACACGTCGCGCCGCTTCTTTAATCGCCTTGGCTCCCTTGAACGTTACCACACCCGAAAATGAAATATAAAAGCCCAGCGTCAGCGCTGCTTCGGCAGCAGCCCAGTCCGCCGTAAAGCAATGCATCACGCCGCCGACGCGGTCAGCGCCTTCTTCGCGCAGGATGCGTAGCGTGTCTTCGGTCGCGTCACGCATGTGAACGATGAGCGGTTTTCCGGTCGCACACGCAGCAGCGATATGCGTGCGAAAACGCGCACGCTGCCATTCCACTTCGCTTGACACATGGTAATAGTCGAGTCCGGTTTCGCCGATCGCCACCACCTTCGGCAAAGCAGCATAACGCAACAATTCGCGCAGCAATTCGCCAACGTCCGCCGCAGCGCTTTCATCGACGCCCGGATGCAGTCCGACGGAGCAATACAAATTCGGGTGCTGTTTGATCAGCGCATACAGCATCGGAAAAGTCGCTATTTCCACTCCGGCAGATAACGCATAAGTGACGTTGGCCGCGTGCATCGCTGCCTGAACTTCATTCAGGCGCGAAGCGAACTCAGGAAAGTCAAGGTGGCAATGCGAGTCGATAAACATGAAATTCAACCCGCCACAAGAATCGACAACGGCAAAACGTGAAACCCGTCAGAGCGTGTGAGTAGGCCGGTCGGATGCCAAGTGGCGTCCCAAAATTTTTTCAATGACTTTCTGCGCTTTCTGACCCGCTTCATTGTCGGAAAACTGTACGCCGATCCCTTTGATACGACCGGCCTGCAAGGTTTCCGGCGTCACCCAGATCACTTTGCCCTGAACCGGCAGCCGGTCGGGCACGTCCTTTAATGTCAGCAACAAAAATACTTCTTCACCGAGGTTATGTTTTTTGTTGCTGGGTACGAACAACCCCCCGCCTTTGACAAAGTGCATGTACGCCGCGTACAACGATGAACGCGAAGGGATATTAACCGGAAGTACGGTGCCTCGTGGAGCGGCTTGTTCCGACATGACGTGTTTCCTCAAAAAGTCTGCTTCACTGCGGTTCTCGGCGGAAAAACAAGGCGCGGTATTCAATCAACAGCGCTTCAACCACCAAACGTGGCTGCAACGGGTGATTCAGCCAGCGGCGCTGCCGCAACAAGGAACGATGATAATGGAAAAGTGCCGACGGAGCTACCGCCGCCGCCAGCGGTTGCAGCATTTTCTGGCATTCAAAGTGATAACGTGCCACACCGCCGCCACGAATCCGCGCCAGATCGACCGTCCAACCAATCAACGCCTCGATAAATTGCGCCAGCCTTTGTTTGTTGTCATCGCGGCTGCCGCCCACCCAGGCTTGCGCCACGGCATACGGCGAGAGTCGGTGCGGTTGCGCCAGCACCATTTGCCAGTCTTTCCGCAACGTCTGTTGTTCGGGGTCAAAGCGCTCACGCGCCGTCAGCGGTGCGCCGCCGGTCTGTGCAAGAAGCTGCTCCGCCCCGTCAACCCCCTCGCCGCGTAAAAACGCCAGCGCTTCCTCTGCCGATGGATAAGGTGCCGCCCACCGCTGGCAACGGCTCAAAACCGTTGCCGGAAGTCGTTGCCATTGCTGTGCGACCAACATCAGGGCGCTTCCCGTCGGGGGTTCTTCAAGCGTTTTCAGCAACGCATTGGCCGCAGCCGCATTCATCCGTTCCGCCGGAACGATCACTGTCACTTTGGCGCGGCGGCGGTGGCTGGTTATCTGCATAAAATCGGTCAATCGGCGGATTGCATCGACCGGAATCGCATCCAATACCTTGATTTCGCCTGAAGGCTCGACTTCCAACGGCTCTATCAGCATCAAGTCGGGATGCTGTCCGATCGCCACATAGTGACAGCTTTCACAGACACCACACGCTTCACCGTGCGTTCTTTCCGCTTCTTCTTTTTCGCACAACAGCGCCCGCGCCGCGTTAAGCGCCAGCACCCGTTTGCCAATACCCGCTGCGCCGTGAATCAACAGCGACTGTGGCCAGGAGGCGCGTTGCCGCAAACGCGCCTGCAACGCCGCATGCTGCCAAGAGTACGCGTCCTGCCACTCAAAGAACGGCTCAAGCGTTTTTTCTTCGGACTCAACGGATTTTCGGGATCGTGCCATCGTATCGGGTATCAAGTATCGGGTATCAGACTCTTCAGCCCTCCCCTTCAAGAGCTTGCCCCCGAAGGGATTTTGGTCGGGGGGGGAGGGTTGGGTGGGGATGGGGTTACCATTTAAATCAACGTATCAAGAATGCCACGCAGTTCGTCGCGAATTTCGTCAATGCTTTTTCTGCCGTCGATCACCCGATAACGTTGCGGCGCTTTTCGAGCGAGTTCGAGATAGGCATCGCGCACCCGTTGCATGAAACCGTCCGGTTCGCGTTCAAAACGATCGAGCGCCCTGCCGTCCACTTGCAAACGCTGTTGAGAAACCTCCAGCGGCACATCGAAAAGCAACGTCAAATCGGACATGCAATCGCCGTGCAGCCAATGCGCGAGATGCGTGACCGTTTCCGTGGACACGCCATGCCCCCCGCCCTGATACGCATACGTTGCATCGGTAAAACGGTCGCACAATACCCAGTCGCCACGCGCCAGCGCCGGACGAATCACTTGCGCCAAATGTTCGCTGCGAGCCGCAAACATCAGCAACGTCTGCGTCTCACGGGTCATCGTCTCGTGCAACAACTGTTCGCGCCATTGTTCGCCCAATGCCGTACCGCCCGGCTCGCGGGTGACGACGACGTTAACGCCGCGTTGACGTAATGTCTCGGCCAACCAATCGATGTGCGTACTTTTACCGGCACCGTCGATGCCTTCGAGTGTGATGAAGCGTGGAGGAACGGACATGATCAGGAACGACGTTTCAAAATATAGCGCGCCACGGCTTTGTTGTGTTGATCGAGTGTCTCCGAAAACTCGCTGCTGCCGCTGCCGTCGTTATGCGAGACAAAATACATGTACTTTGTGCTCGGCGGCTGCATCACCGCATCGAGTGACGCCTGCGATACCAGCGCAATCGGTGTCGGCGGCAACCCGGCGCGAGTGTACGTATTGTACGGCGTATCTGTATCCAGATCGCGGCGACGCAATCTTCCGGTATAGTTCGCGCCGAGACCGTAAATCACCGTTGGGTCTGTTTGCAGGCGCATGCCGATTTTGAGCCGATTAACGAATACGGATGCCACCAATGGCCGATCCGAATCCTTCCCCGTTTCCTTTTCGACGATGGACGCCAGAATCAATGCCTCATAAGGCGACGCCAACGGCAAACCTTCCTGGCGCTTCGCCCAACTGTCGCTCAAGCGCGTTTGCAATGCCTGATATGCCGTTTTCAGCACGGCAACATCGTCGCTGTCGGCGGCAAAATGGTAAGTGTCGGGGAAAAATAAACCTTCCGGCAACGCCTCGGGTACGCCGACCGCTTGAAGAATTTGCGCGTCCGACGCATCAAGCACCGTATTGACGATGTCCGGCTGGCCGCGCAATAGCCGTTTCAAATCGGCGAATGTCGAACCTTCCGTGATCGTGACCACAACCGGCACCGTAGCGCCCTCCACCAGTTTCTGGAGAAGCGTTGCCACCGTCACTTCACCCTCAAAACGGTACCGCCCCGCCTTGATTGTCGTCGTTACGTCTTGCGCCCGCGCTGGAAAAATCAGTTGCCAGGGATGACGCAGTACGCCGTCACGCGCCAGTGTTGCCGCCACCTGGTTGAGCGTAGCGCCCTTCGGAACGGTCAACAAATACGGCTGCGCTGGCAACGGCAGCGGTTGCCGCCAAGCCCATGCCAGAAGCGCCAGCCCTAGCAAGGCCAGCGCAACCACCGCCCACAGGCTCCAGATGACACACGTTTTTTTATTCATCCGCAGCATTTTAAGGTGTTTCATCGGTTTTCAGAAATTCTCTAACCCCTGATAAATAGCATTGCGCTTCGCTCAGGATGTCGCTGTTGAGGGCATGAAGCAGCTTTGCAATACGCTGGTGGTGAGGGCGGTTAAACATTCATGGATCCCTTGTCAAACGCCTGGGTTAGCCGTTCAATGAATTGACGCCATGAGGTAACTGGCCGGGTTCACCAACCCAGCGTCAGTTGTTCTCGTACAGGCCAAAGGCTTCCTCTTCTTTGATGAAATCATCTTTTTGCCGATTCCATGCGAGAAATTGAAGTCTTGACTCCAGAAAGAAAGGCCACTCGGAATCAGGTATTACGAGAGAATTGCAAAACGGTGTTCACGCCAATTCCATCACTACCGCCGCTAACGGCGGCAAGGTGAGGACGAGACTGGCTGGCCATTGCCGCCAGCCTTCGGTGGCTTCCAGAAAGCCGCCGTTGCCCAGATTGCCACCGCCGTACCAAGCCGAATCGCTGTTGAGGATCTCGCGGTAACGACCCCCTTGTGGAACGCCGACGCGGTAGCCGTGGCGCGGCACCGGCGTGAGGTTCAGGACGGCGACAACGAAACGTCCATCGTGCGCCCAGCGCAGCCAACAGAGTACGGATTGTTCGCTGTCGTGGCAATCGATCCACTGGAAACCGTTGGCGGTGAAGTCCTGCTCGTGCAGCGCCGGAAGATCGCGGTAGAGGCGATTGAGGTCTGCCGACAGGCGTTGCAATCCTTGGTGCGCCGAATGCGCCAGCAGGTGCCAGTCGAGTTCGCGGGATTCCGTCCATTCGTGCGGTTGGCCGAATTCGCCACCCATGAACATCAGTTTCTTGCCCGGCGTGAGTGTCTGCCAAGCCAACAGCAGGCGCAGGTTGGCCTGTCGCTGCCAATCGTCGCCGGGCATCTTGGCAAGCAGCGCACCCTTGCCGTGCACGACTTCGTCGTGCGACAGGGGCAGCACGAAGTTTTCGGTGTAGGCGTATATCTGGTTGAAGGTCAGCTCGTTGTGGTGCCAACGACGGTGAACGGCGTCGCGGCTGAAGTAGCGCAGGCTGTCATTCATCCAGCCCATGTTCCATTTCATCGAAAAGCCGAGGCCCCCCACCCAGGTTGGGCGAGAAACCTGCGGCCAGGCAGTGGATTCCTCCGCGATGGTCAAGGCACCGGGAAATTCGCCATGCACCATGGCGTTGAGCGATTGCAAGAAGGTGATGGCGTCGAGGTTCTCGCGCCCGCCATAAGGGTTTGGCAACCATTCGCCGTCGCGCCGCGAGTAGTCGAGGTAGAGCATCGAGGCCACAGCATCGACGCGCAAGCCATCAAAATGAAATTCGTCGAGCCACCAGTGCGCCGAGGAGAGCAGGAAGCTACACACTTCATGGCGACCGTAATTGAAGATGTGCGTACCCCATTCGGCATGCACGCCGAGACGCGGATCGTCGTGCTCGTAGAGGGCGGTGCCGTCGTAACGGGTGAGCGCCCAGTCATCCTGCGGAAAGTGTCCAGGAACCCAGTCGAGCAACACGCCGAGACCGGCCTGATGGCAGGCGTCGATGAAAGCGCGCAGATCATCCGGCGACCCGTAGCGGGCGCTCGGGGCGAAGTAGCCGGTGGTCTGGTAGCCCCAGGATTCGTCGAGCGGATGCTCGGTGACGGGCAACAGTTCAAGATGGGTGTAGCCCATTTCCAGCGCGTAGGGAATCAGCCGCTCGGCAAGCTCGCGCCACAGATAGGGACGACCATCCGCATGGCGCATCCAGGAGCCAGCGTGCACTTCATAGATATTGACCGGCGCGTGTTGCCAATCCCAGGTAGCGCGTCGCGCCAGCCATTCACCGTCGCCCCAGACATGGGTTGATGGTGGTGTGATGTAGGCGGCCGAGCCGGGGCGTAATTCGAAACCGCGCCCGTAAGGATCGGATTTGATGAGAAGCGCACCGTCGCGGGTGCGGATGGCGAAGCGGTAGAGTTGATGCGCCGCCGCCTCGGAAACCGTGGCTTCCCAAATGCCGGAATCGCCAAGTGAGTGAAGTTTGTGAACTTCCGGACGCCAACCGTTGAATTCGCCGACCACGCTAACCGCCGATGCGTTCGGCGCCCAGACGCGAAAGGTGGTTCCTGCGGGCGCGAGATGTGCACCGAGCAAGCGGTAGGCCTGAAAATTCCGCCCTTCGTTGAACAGATAAAGTTCTTTTGAATGCTTCATACGCCCTCTCTAGCGTAGTATCATATAGTCAAAATCCGTGGATAGGGGAAACCTGTCGGAAATTTTGCGTAAAGAGTTCGTAAAATGATAACAGAAGGGAGTCCCACGATCGACGTAATTAACGCCTATTTAAATGATAAAGAAAGAGAAAACGCCCCGGCTTTTTTCGGACGAACTGAGTGATAACCTGCTGCCCCGCTTCAAAACAAGGTTGTCGAATCAGTTCCCGAACGGCGAGGTAAACAAAATTTTGGATACTGCCGAATAGGAGACCATCATGCCAATCAAGACCCCTCGTTTCCATTCTCAGGACAAAGCGCCGCACGAACACGATGACCAGCACTTCATTAGTCAGGCGACGCGCAATACCTGCGCCTTCATTCTGGCTGGCGGTCGTGGCACCCGCTTAAAGCAACTGACCGATTTCCGCACCAAACCGGCGGTTCCCTTCGCCGGCAAGTTTCGCATCATCGATTTCACGCTGTCGAACTGCGTCAATTCGGGCATCCGTAAGATCAGCGTCGCCACGCAGTACAAGGCGCACAGCCTGATCCTTCACATCCAGCGCGGCTGGAGCTTTCTCGATGGTCGCTTCGGTGAATTCATCCAACTGCTTCCGGCTCAACAACAGATCGACGAAACACAGTGGTACCAGGGCACCGCCGACGCCGTGTTCCAGAACATGCGCTTCCTGTACCGCCACAATCCACAGTACGTGCTGATCGTCGCTGGCGACCACATCTACAAGATGGACTACAGCCACATGTTAGCCGACCATATCGCACGTCAGGCCGACATGAGCGTCGCCTGCATCGACGTGCCGCTGGCCGAGGCCACCGAGTTCGGCGTGATGGGTATCGACGACGATAACCGTGTCATCGATTTCGTCGAGAAGCCGAAAAATCCGCCGTCCATCCCCGGCCAGCCGGATCGGGCGCTGGCCTCGATGGGCATTTATATCTTCAACGCCCCGTTCCTGCTCGATCAACTCAAGCGTGACGCGGCAACTCCCGGCTCCAGCCGCGACTTCGGCAAGGACATCATTCCCCACATCGTCCCCCGCCACCGCGTTTACGCCCACCGCTTCGCCGATTCCTGTATCGGCAGCGGGCAAAACCCCTACTGGCGCGACGTCGGCACCATCGACGCCTATTGGGAAGCGAACATGGAAATGACCAAGGTGACGCCGGAACTCAACCTCTACGACAGCGACTGGCCGATCTGGACCTATCAGGAGCAACTGCCGCCCGCCAAGTTCGTCTTTGACGACGATGGCCGCCGCGGTCAGGCGATTGATTCGCTGGTCTCCGGCGGCTGTATTATCTCCGGTGCCGAAGTCAAACGATCATTGCTGTTTTCCAGCGTCTATGTTCATAGCTGGGCCAGCGTCTCTGACGCGATACTCCTGCCCGGCGTTGATGTCGGCAACCATGCCGTGCTGCGTCGCTGCGTCATCGACAAGAACGCCCGGATTCCGGCCGGTATGAAAATCGGCATCGATCCCGAAGAAGACCGTCGACGCTTCTACGTCAGTCCCGGCGGCATCGTGCTGGTGACTGCTGAAATGCTTGGACAGGGAGCAGCACAAGGATGACCGACCTCGCTTTTCTGTGGCACATGCACCAGCCGGACTATCGGCACCCGGACAGCGGGGAATTCCTGCTGCCTTGGGTACTGCTACACGCCACCAAAGACTATACCGACATGGCGGCACATCTGGAACGACATCCCGGCATCCGTTGCACGGTCAACTTCGTGCCGGTGTTGCTCGACCAGATCGAGGATTACGCAGCGCAATTCGCCAGTGGTCAGTGGCGCGACCCCTTGCTGCGCATCGCCGCCGCCCCGGATAGCGAGTCGCCATCGGCCACCGACCGCGCCTGGCTGCTCGATGTCGCCTTCCGCTGCCATGCGCCGACGATGCTCGATCCCTTCGCTCCCTATCGTCGCCTGCGCGATCTCTTGGACTTCATCCGCGCTCAGGACGGTCACAGTCTGGCCTATCTGTCCGCCACCTATTACACCGATCTGGCCATCTGGTGCCTACTGGTCTGGAGCGGAGAGAGCCTGCGCCGCAGCGGTCAGGTTATTCCGAAACTGATGGCCAAGGGCGGCAATTTCTCGGCGGTCGAACGCCAAGCGCTGCTGGCCGAACTGGGCGAGGCCGTCGGCGGATTGATTCCGCGCTATCGGGCGCTGGCCGAACGCGGCCAGATTGAACTCAGTTGCACACCGGCCAATCACCCGCTGGCGCCGCTCATGCTCGACTTCGCCGTAGCCCGCGAGGCGCTGCCTGACTGCCCCCTGCCAACGGCGCCGGAATACCCCGGCGGTCGCTCCCGCGTCGCCGAACACCTGGCCAATGCTCAGGCCAGCCACGAGCGCCGCTTCGGGAAACCCGCAGCAGGCCTTTGGCCAGCCGAAGGCGCACTGTCGGCTGAATTCCTCACGCAAATCGCCGAAGCCGGGTTCCAGTGGACGGCCAGCAGCCACGGCGTGCTCCGCCACTCTGCCGGTAACGGCGCCCGAACGACAACGCCCTGGTTGCCGCCCGAAGGCACGCCCGGCGACATCCTGCTCTTCTTCCGCGACGAGCGCCTGTCCGACCTGATCGGCTTCGAGTACGCCCAATGGCACGGGCGCGACGCCGCTCAGGACTTCATGACCGAAATCGAAGCCATCCACCAACGCGAACCGGGCAGCCTGATCCCGGTTTTCCTCGACGGCGAAAACGCTTGGGAGTACTACCCCTACAACGCTTGGTATTTCTTCTCCGATCTCTACAGCTCACTGGAGCAAACTCCGGGCATCCGCACCGTAACGCTGGCCGAAGCCGCTGCCCAACGCCGCGAGAGCAGCCCGCGGCTGCCGCAACTGACCGCTGGCAGCTGGGTCTATGGCACCCTATCCACTTGGGTCGGCCATCCGAACAAGAACCACGCCTGGGAACTGCTGTGCGAACTCAAACAATGCGCCGACCGGGCGCTGTACAGTGGCCGTTTCGACGCCGCCATCTGCGCTCAGGTGCGCCACCGTCTGGCCGTGTGCGAAAGCTCGGACTGGTTCTGGTGGCTAGGTGACGACAACCCGACCGAATCAATAGCCTCCTTCGACCGCCTGTTCCGCGACAACCTGCGTTCCCTTTACCACCTGCTCGAACTGCCGCCGCCGGTCGCCCTCGACCATCCGTTGAGCCGTGGCGGCAGAGCAGCCGAAAGCGGCGGCACCATGCGGCGTGCTACGGAGATGTGATGACAATCAGGGCACCACGGCCTGCAGTATCCCGAACGATTTCATGCCGGTAAACAAAACATTTACATGCTCCAACAACTAGACATTGCTGACAGCATCCGCCGCCATGTTTCTCCCGGCATCGCCCAGAAGCACAAGTCTGAGTTGGGTCAGTTCATGACGCCCTCGAGCGTAGCGCGCTTCATGGCGTCCCTGTTTCCACCCAGCACCCTGCGCACTTGCCGCCTACTGGATGCAGGCGCTGGCGTAGGCGCTCTGTCTTGCGCTTTTCTCGACCGTTGGATGACGGGCGGCTTTGGCTTTGAATCCGTTGAAGCGACAGCCTACGAAATCGACGAAAAACTGCGTACCCACCTTGCACGGCATTTGGCCGGATACAGCCGCGTGACACCCCGCATCATCGCGGGCGATTACATCGAACTGGCGACTGCCAATAACCTGTTCACAGCAAGGCAACCCACGGGCTACACCCACGCCATCCTTAATCCGCCTTACAAGAAAATCAGCAGCGGCTCCATGCACCGTCTGGCTTTGCGTCGAGTCGGGATCGAGACGGTGAACTTGTATTCCGCCTTTGTGGCGCTGGCAACGGACGAGGCCGCATCGGGCGGGCAGATCGTCGCCATCATCCCGCGTAGCTTCTGCAACGGGCCGTATTACCGTCCGTTCCGGGACTTCATCCTTGAGCGGGCAGCAATCCGTCACATGCACCTGTTCGAGTCGCGCAGCAAGGCTTTCAAGGATGACGAGGTTCTGCAGGAGAACGTCATCATTCGCTTGGAGCGTGGTGGCAAACAGGGGTTAGTAACGGTTTCGACTTCCACTGATGACAGTTTTTCAGACCTGACCACTCACGAACACCCGTTCGACCGGATCGTGTTCCCGGATGATCCGGAGCGGTTCATTCATGTGCCAACCAAACCCGAGAAAAGCGCCATCGAGCTATCACCCACCGTGCGCTATTCGCTGGCCGACATTGGCGTGAAGGTATCAACCGGGCCAGTAGTCGATTTCCGTCTGAAAGCGCACCTGTGCGACATGCCAAAACCGGGCGCCGTACCCTTAATCTATCCCGGCCACTTAAGCATGACCGGCATCATCTGGCCCGTACCAAGCTTGAAGAAGGCCAACGCGATTATGCGCAACCTTGATACGGAAAAATGGCTTTACCCAAATGGGTTTTATTGCGTAGTACGCCGCTTTTCATCGAAGGAGGAAAAACGCCGGGTGATGGCAAGCGTCGTTGATCCTGCCGTCTTTGGCGGCCATTCAGTACTGGGCTTCGAAAACCACATAAACCTGTTTCACGAGAACAAGCACGGCTTGCCCGAGGCACTGGCCCGTGGGCTGGCTGTGTTCCTGAACACGACCGCAGTAGATGAGCATTTCCGGCGCTTCAACGGCCATACACAGGTCAATGCAACCGACCTCAAACTAATGAAATACCCGAGCCGCAGCAACCTGATCCAGCTTGGCGAGTGGGTCATGCAGCAAGGCATGCTCACGCAAGAACAGATCGACACCCAGTTGGAGACGCTGACTGCATGAACGACCACATCGAAGCCGCGCAGCAAATCATCGTTTCCCTGGGTCTGCCCCAAGCGCAGCAAAATGAGCGCTCCGCCCTGTGTTTGTTAGCTCTGCTGAATCTCACACCGGGCAAAGCATGGGCAGACGCGGAAAACCCGCTTGTGGGCATCACGCCAATCATGGATTGGGCGCGGGAACACTACAGCAAGGAGTATGCCCCCAACACCCGCGAGACGGTACGCCGTCAGACTATGCACCAATTCTGCGACGCTGGCGTGGCACGCTACAACCCCGACCAGCCCGACCGCCCGGTAAATAGCCCGAAGGCGGTTTATCAGATCGAACCCGCCGCGCTGGCTTTGTTGCGTACCTATGGCACTCCGGCATGGCATGACAATCTCGCAACGTGGTTGGCTCAGCGTGAAACGCTGGTTGCCCGCTACGCCAAGGAGCGCGAGCAGAGCCGCATTCCGGTTGAGATTGCACTGAGCCAGCACATCACCCTCAGCCCCGGCGAGCATAGTGAACTGATCCGGGCCATCATCGAAGACTTCGCTCCGCGCTTCGCGCCGGGTAGCGTGCTGGTCTATGCCGGCGACACGGGCGATAAATGGGGTTGCTTCGACACAGCCCTGCTGGCCGAACTGGGCGTCAGTGTGGATTCGCACGGCAAGATGCCTGACGTGGTGCTACACTACACCGCGAGAAACTGGCTGTTACTGGTGGAGTCTGTCACCAGCCACGGACCGGTGGATGGAAAGCGGCACGCTGAACTTGCCAAGCTGTTTGCCGACTCAACCGCAGGGCTGGTCTACGTGACCGCCTTCCCGAACCGAACCATCATGAGCCGCTACCTTGGCAAAATCGCATGGGAAACTGAAGTGTGGGTAGCCGATGCGCCTTCCCACCTGATCCACTTCAACGGGTCGCGCTTTCTTGGCCCTTATTCCACTAAGTAATTGGCGATGGAGACTGTATGACCCGCCCCCTCTCCCTGCTCTTCGGCGTGCATGCCCATCAGCCGGTCGGCAATTTTCCGGAAGTCATTGAGGATGCCCACTGCCGCTGTTACCAGCCTTTCCTCGAAACCCTGTACGCTTATCCCGAGTTCCGCTTTGCCGCGCATTTCTCCGGCTGGCTGCTTGACTGGTTGCGTGAACGCCATCCGGAGGACATGGCATTGCTGGCGGCGATGGTGCGCCGTGGTCAGGTTGAGTTGTTCAGTTCCGGCGACACCGAGCCGGTGCTGGCGGCCATTCCACACCGCGATCAAGTCGGTCAATTGCGCACGCTGAACGACAAGCTGGCCGCATGGACCGGTCAGCGCCCACGCGGCGCCTGGTTGACTGAGCGCGTCTGGGAATCGTCGGTGGTTCCGGCGCTGGCGAAAAGCGGCATCGCCTACGTCACCGTCGATGATTACCACTTCCTGTGTACCGGCAAGACGGCGGACGAACTGGACGGTTATTTCAGCACTGAGGAAAGCGGTGTGCGGCTTGACCTCTTCCCCATCTCCGAAGCCCTGCGCTACCGCTTGCCCTTCGCTCCGGCATCCGACGTCGTCGCCTATCTTGAAGGCCTGGCTGCCGCTGGGCGCAGTGCCGCCATCTACTTCGACGACATCGAGAAATTCGGCATCTGGCCGGAAACTTACGACTGGGTTTATCGCCGTGGCTGGCTGCGGGCGATGATCGAAGGTGTTCTCGCCAGTCCGACGATCACGACCTCCACTTTTAGCGACTTCCACGCACGCAATCCCTCACGCGGCATTGCCTACCTGCCGACCACTTCATACAGCGAGATGAACGAATGGACGCTGCCGATGCCCGCCGCCGGTATCTACGCCGAACTTCTCGCCACCGAGCAGGCAGCAGGACGTGGCGAACGTTACCGCCCCTTCCTGCGCGGCGGCATCTGGCGCAACTTCCTCAGCCGTTATCCGGAAGCCAACTGGCTGCACAAGCGCATGCTTGGCCTCTCGACCCGCCTTGCCGAACTGCCGTCTCCGCCGCCCGCGCTGACCTCCGATTTGTACTGTGCTCAGGCCAATGATGCCTATTGGCACGGCCTGTTTGGCGGCCTTTACCTGCCGCACCTGCGACGCGCCGTGTGGTCTCATCTGGTCGGGCTGGAAGCCGGGCTCGACGCACTGCGCCCGCGCCCTGCGGTGCAGCGCCTCGATCTCGATCTTGACGGTCACGACGAAATCCTCATCCACGACCCGGAACTGCAAATCGTCGTGCGCGACGACGGCCTGGCTTCCGCCTGCGAACTGTCCAGTTACCGTCTGCGACACAACTTCGCCGACAGCCTGCGCCGCTACCACGAGCACTATCACGACCGCATCGGGCAAACGCCAAGCGAACATCAAGGCGCTGGCATCGCCTCCGCTCACGACATTGTTCGCTGCAAACATCCGATCAGCGCCGCCGACATCGTGCCGGACGCCTTGCCGCGTGCGCTCTGCCTTGATCGCCTCGACGATGTTCCCGTCAGCGATTACCAGGCCGTCGAACCGATGGCGGCACACTTCGTCCGCCCCGGCATCGTCAAACGCTACAGGCTCGACGCCGGAATGCTGACGGTTGACTGGGAGTTCACCGGTCTGGCGGGTCACTGCTTTGAAACCGAATGGAACCTGGCCATGCCCAGTTGCGACGGTTTCCTTGGCCGCTATGTGCTGGCCGACGGCAACATTGCCGGTGGTTTCGGTCAGCCGTTGCAACTGGCCGACGCCACGTCCCTGACCCTGGAAGACGGCGTCCTTGGTGGTCGCCTCATCCTCCGAACAAATCAGGCCATTGCGCTGGAAGGCCGCCCCCATCAAACTGTCTCGCAATCCGAAGCCGGGTTTGAGAAAATCATGCAATCCGTCGAACTGCGGTTGCGTTGGGTGATTCCCGATGCCGCCTGCACCTTGCGACTACAACTTCAAGTATCAGAGGTCAACACGTCTCTAACCTGCACAACATTTTAGGCGTGTTGCGCACGCCGTTTTTGATTTCAAGCGCTCCCCGCACTGCCGCGAGATTATCAGGCATTACACAGCCAGCGCCAAACGGTAATGAAAAACTTGGCACTGGCAAAAAGTAAACAATAAGCCCTGCATCGTGTGTCGCTGTTTTTTTTCAACATCAACAGTCCACCGCTTGTGCCAGTTGTAATGTTTCCCGGCCACTGTTATGCCTCTTTTTTTGACGCCAGAGAAATTGCAACCCCCTCCCTGAGCCGCCGAGTGCTGTTGTAGGCGTCGGCCATTGCCTGCCTGCGGTGACCAAGCAACTTGCGTGTGCCAATGCCCCGCTCAAAGCAGAGGCGTTCGCAAGGTAATTACCTCCGCCTCCCGCCAGCAACCGCAAACGGATTATCGGTTCAGATAGCGCGTTTGACTCACATATGCAAGCGCATCACGACATAGCTGCCTGATAATCGTGGTTTGCAGGAAATACAGATGGTGCCCAGGACCGGACTCGAACCGGTACAGCCTTGCGGCCGAGGGATTTTAAGTCCCTTGTGTCTACCAATTTCACCACCCGGGCAAGATATTTCGGCAATCCATAGTTCTTAAAAAAATCGGAGGGATCAACCGATGTGCTATTTTAACCGATATCAAGTGTATTGCACCTTGATCTATTGACGGCGTGCTCTAAAGTTTGACGGAACAAAAACGCAAACGCCTTTCCCCTTGCTCCATAAACATAACTCACGCGCCCCCTTTCCTTGTCACCATAAAGAAACGATCAGCGCCGCTTAAACCCGAGCGCAAGCCGTAACAACAGCAACCGGAAGACTCACTTTTGCAACCTACGCCATATACATGCCGCCGTTGACGTGAAGCGTTGCGCCGGTCACATAGCCCGCACGCGGACTCGACAGGAAACGAACCGCATGCGCAATATCGGCAACATCGCCTAACCGCCCCACCGGAACAACCTTCAACAACGCCTCCTTCTGAACTTCCGGCAGCGATTGCGTCATGTCGGTATCGATAAAACCGGGCGCCACACAATTTACCGTAATGCCACGGCTGCCCACTTCCTGCGCCAGCGATTTGGAAAAACCAATCAACGCCGCCTTCGCCGCTGCGTAATTCGTTTGACCGGCGTTCCCCATCGAGCCGACCACCGAACCGATTTGAATGATGCGTCCAAAACGCGCCTTCATCATACCGCGCAGCACCGCACGCGACAACCGGAACACCGCCTTCAAATTAGTATCCATGATCGCATCCCACTCCTCGTCCTTCATCCGCATCAACAGATTGTCGCGGGTAATCCCCGCGTTGTTGACCAGAACCGATGGCGACCCACCGCACATTTCTTCAAACGCACCCAACACCCGCTCGACGCCGGCTTCATCCTTCACATCCAGCGCCATGCCCATACCGGCATAGCCGCCCTCTTTCAGATAAGCCGTGATCTTGGCAGCACCCTCGGCACTCGTCGCCGTACCGACCACCACAGCGCCCGCCGACGCCAACTCCAACGCAATCGCCCGACCAATACCGCGCGTCGCGCCTGTAATCAGAACTCGTTGTCCTGCCAATTCCTGTGCTTGCATTTGTTTCTCCTGAAACTTTTATATGGGCGAATACGGTGAACCATTACCATGAACAAAACATTTTAACCGCAAAGGACGCATAGAGCACGCTTTAAGGAGTCAACCAGCCTTTCTCGCGTCAGCGCCTTTTGTTGCGTTTCGGTTCCGGTTTCCAGTATTTGTTTCGTCTGTTCGAGATTGGCCTTTAATCTATCGAACGTTTTGGTCGACGGGTTGCTTCCCACGATCCCAAGCGCCAAGTAGCTTCCTGCGATGATGCTGTCTCTTCTGTCCATGTAGGTTTGTGTTGGCGTTTGGAAGCTGTAGCCCATGTCGATTTCTTCACCAAGTTCCATCGCTCCGGCGGTTAAAAAAATTTCATTATCGCGCTTGATTTCAGGGATGACTCTTATCGACGATGGCAGGAAGCTCGGCAACTGGCTTGGGTCGGTGAGGTTTTCGGGGATGAGGGCTTTCAAAGCATTTTCGTCTGCTGTTGTTGCAGGCTTAAACGAAATGGTGATGTTGCGCTGGTTGAGTTGGTACAGCGGGTAGGT
>JAITMR010000050.1 GCA_031277215.1 Burkholderiales bacterium | reverse complement strand
AAAAATGGATAACGAATTCCGGTTTGAATGCGTCATAGCGAAACAATTTAACTTAACTCCATGTAAAAAGCAAGAGGCGATGGGCTCATCGCAGCTTCGCATGCAAAGGTTGTGGTGATATACATACTCCGTCATTCCCTCTCCCCCGCCCCTCTCCCGCAAGCGGGCGAGGGGTGCCTGATGCATACTCCGTCATTCCCGCGTGTTTTTGGCGGGAATCCAGTGTCTTTTTTTTCGTCCAATCAGTACTCCGTCATTCTGCGCGTAGCGCAGCGAAGTCGCAGAATCCAGAGAGCGCGTGGATCCTGCGGCTTCGCGCAGGATGACGGTGCATCATGACCTTTTTCAACGGAGTCGTGAATTCATACACCGCACCAATTTAAACCACCCTCTCCCCAGCCCCTCTCCCGCAAGCGGGCGAGGGGAGCCTGATGCATACTCCTTTGCGCAGAATGACGCAGTTTTTTGTATGCGCAGCCGTTTCACGCGCACAAACTGATTTCATACTTGTGGCTCCGACCACTTCCCACTGAAACAAGACAGCTCTTCTCGACCAGATCCGCCAATTCGCGGTAGGCCGTCGCCCGACTGACTTTGTTGAGGCTCACGTACTTGCGAGTATCAATCCCCCCCTCAAAGCCTTCTGCGCCAGCATCCAGAAGGCGATTGAGTGTTTTGCGCTGCCGCTCGTTGATATCGGTGGCCTGGTGACGCAACCAAAACTTTGCTTTGGTCAGAGTATCAGAGATGGTCTTTTCTGCAGCGTTGGCAGCCAAGGTCACTTGATCCAGAAACCAGGACAACCACGGCGTGACGTCCAATCCACCACGTTGGCTCTTTTCCAGCATCGCGTAGTAATCGTGACGTTGCCGCAGAAACTGGGCAGACAAGCTGAATAACCGGGTAGGCAAGTTTTCCGACTGTGATAGCGCCATATCCGTAACGGCGCGAGCGAGCCGACCATTACCGTCCTCGAACGGATGGATCGTGACAAACCAGAGATGCGCCAGGCCTGCCCGAAATAGCCCATCAAGCCTTTCCGGCGGATTGTTAAACCAGGTCAAAAAGGCCTGTAGCTCGTTTTCCAGGTCTTCTCTTGGCGGAGCTGCAAAATGCACTTTACGGCGCGTCAAAGGGCCGGAAACGACTTCCATAGGCTCCGTACCGCGCAATTGCCCCGTCCGCACATTCGGCAACCCCGTATCAAACGCGTCGGGCGGGAACAAAGCCGCCTGCCAGCCGCAAAGTCGGGGCAAATCCAGAGGAACGGTGTGGCCAATGGTTGCATCTAAAAGAACCTCGACAAGACCATCAACGCGCCGGGAAACCGGCGGCAAGCCTGTGACCGGAAGCCCCAAATGTCTGGCGACGGACGAACGCACTGAGCGCAAATCCAGCTTTTCGCCTTCAATAGCGCTGGTGGTCATGCCGTCCTCGGTCAGGATCAACATGAAGGCTTCTTTGCTCAACGCCGGGTCGAGCAAAACCGCCATGCCCTGGGTTTTTCCCTGGGCGTTTCGGGCAGCCGCCAAACTTGGCGCAAGCGCCGTCAAGTCAAAGCGGAAATGCGGCCAATCCGGCTGCTGCCAGATCCATTGAGGCGTTTTCATGGACTAATCGCTCCATAAGATGAAGCGATTATGGGCTTTAATCGCGTCAAAATCAATCGCAAGTGGGAATGACTGCGGTTTTTTGTACGCGCAACCGTTTCACGCACACAACTGCTCCGCGCAGAATGACGGAGGCGACAGGCAAGCACCGCTTTGTTCGCCCTACGTTTCTTGGCATAAAGAACGCCACAAAAATTTTCTCACTGCACCGACCGCCACCAATAAATCATCGAATTGCCATCGCATCGTCTTGCACTGGCACAACCGCCGCAACCGCCGCCACACGAAACGCCAACATCAAGCGCCACGCAGCCTTTGCGCACCCAATGTTCGAGCATGCTCTGCGTTGCACTTTCAGGAATATCGAAATGCCGCGACACGTCGGTCAAACTGACGGCGTGTTTTTCTTTCAGGTAATCGCGTAACTTCATCAATATCATTTCAGCAACACCCCTTTCCTTCTTCTCTCCCCTGCCCCTTTCCCGCACGCGGGGGAGAGGAGCCAATACAGCCCCCCGCCGCCTTCGGCGCCATTCCCTTTGAAAAGGGGGCGAGCCGCAAAATAAGGAACAAGCTGATAAGTGTGACGGCCAAGCCAAGCAACCACAGTCCGGCGCTGGCGGGTGAACTTCCCAGAAGGGAAAGCTGGTAATACGCTGTCGCGCAACTCCAGGCCATCACGAAGGTCCAGACCGCCACGATGACTGTCCATTTGCCGCCTGCTTCGCCGTACACTGCGCCCAATGCCGCTGCGCACGGTGTGTATAAAAGAATAAAAATCATGAACGCGACCACTGCCGCCGTCGTGCCGAACGCAACATGGATCCGGCTGATCGAAGCCTCTTCGCCAATGGTTTCGGCATCGCCAAACACAGAAGCGAATCCGAGCGGATCCATAACGCTCATCACAGCGATCTTGAGGTTGGCCGGAATCGTTTCAAACGCTTCCTTGACGCCTTCCATCGGGCGATAGTCTTGCTTTTCCCCGGTATTTTCCGCTGCCTCTGTAGCCGCTCCTCTCGGTGCGTACAATGCGTTCAGCGAACCGATGATGGCTTCTTTTGCGAAAATACCGGTGAAGATTCCGACGGTCGCAGGCCAGTTTTTTTCTTCAATTCCCATCGGAGTGAAGATCGGTGTGATCGCCTTACCGACATTGGAGAGCACCGATTTGTCGGTATTTTCATTGCCGAAACTTCCGTCGGTGCCAAGCGAATTGAAGAAGCTCAGCACCATGACCATGAGCACGATGATTTTCCCCGCGCCAACGATGAATCCCTTCAGCCGCTCCCAGGTTAGCACCAGCATATTGCGCAGAGTCGGTATTCGATACGGCGGCAATTCCATGATGAACGGCGTAATCGCGCCCGGCAGCAATGTATGCTTCAATACAAAACCCGTCAGAACCGCAACCGCGATACCGCCGAGGTAGAGCGCAAAAACAACGTTCTGCCCGTTTGCAGGAAAAAACACCGCCACCAGCAACACATAAACCGGCAAACGCGCACTGCACGACATATACGGAATCATCATGATCGACATCAAGCGATCACGCGAACTTTCCAGTGTGCGCGTACCCATGATCGCCGGCACATTGCAACCAAAGCCTATCAGCATCGGCACAAACGCTTTACCCGGCAAGCCAATAGACCGCATGCCGCGATCAACGACCATTGCTGCCCGCGCCAGATAGCCGGAATCTTCGAGAAAAGACAGGCAAAGAAACATCGCGGCAATCACGGGAACGAACGTCGCCACCGTTTGAATTCCGCCGCCCAAACCGTTCGACAAAATCACGTTCAACCACGTCGGCACTCCGATGTTTTCCAGAAGATGCCTGGAACCATCGACCAGTACCGCCCCGAACAGGATGTCGAAAAAATCGATAAACGCCGAACCAAACCCGATGGCCAGAAGAAACATCAAATACATCGCCAGAAGAAAGAACGGAATGCCTGTGACTCGTCCCAGCGCCCAGCGGTCGATCGTCGCCGTCGTCGATTTGCTCGCTTGCCGTGGCCGCTGGATCACTTCACGACTGAGCGCGTCGATCACGTCGTAACGTGCGCTGGCTAACGCGATATCAATTTCGCCGCTGCACCAGCCCGCCAAATCCTGACGTCCACGGGTTAACGCCTGTTCGCTGAATTCATCCAGTGTTCCGTCCTCGGCTTCGCTTTCAGTCAGGTAATTCCCCAAGAGCGTATCCAATATCTGTCGGCGCGTCATCGTTCGCAACGGGCTTTCCCTGGGCGTCGCTTCCAGCATCTTCGCTAAAACCGCTTCCTGCTCTTCGCCCAAGGTTGTCACTTTGGGCTGCGGCACGGTTTTTTGCTCCATCATCGTATCAATGGCTTGCAATAAAACTTCCATGCCCTCACTGCGGCTGGCAGAAACGCCAATGACCGGACAACCCAGTTGCTCTTGCAACCGCGCAATATCAATCACCTCGCCACTGTTGTGCACTGCGTCGATCATGTTCAGAACAACGATCATTGGCCGCCGCAGATCAAGCAACTGAAATGTCAGATAAAGATTGCGCTGAAGATTTGTCGCATCAACGATATTGACAATTAACGGGCCTTGTTCGTTCAATACAAAGTTTCGTGCGATCAATTCGTCCTGCGAAATGCCTGCGGCGGAACTCTCGATGGCGTAAGTGCCGGGCAAGTCGATTACATGGATTTTCTTATCGTTGTGAAGATACGCGCCGGTCTTGCGTTCGATCGTCACCCCCGGCCAGTTGCCGACGCGCTGGCGTGAACCGGTCAACACATTGAACAATGTTGTTTTACCGCTATTGGGATTGCCGATTAGAGCGATCTGACGCTCGTGCAAAGGATGGTGATGACTCATGAGTGACGCATCTCCACCGCAATCGTCGCCGCTTCCGAGCGGCGCAAGCACAAATGAAAACCGCGTATTTCGATTTCCATCGGATCGCCGAGCGGCGCAACACGAACCACCCGCACATAACAACCGGGCGTAATCCCCATCGCCAGCAATTTATGTCGAAACGGTGCCGCGTTTTCCGTCAAATGCGTGATGAACGCCTGCTGGCCAAAAGGCAAACAATCCAGTGTTGTTACAGACATCGCAGAATCCTTGAGTCTTTGAGGGCGGCCTTCACTTTCGATCTCCGGCAAAAAACCGCCTTTTAACAGCACGACGAAACTTCACAAGTCCTTTGTTGCTCGTTTCCATGACCCGCTTACCGGCCTGGCAGAAAGGTCTTATATTAACTGAGAATCATTCTCGTTTGCAACCGGTATAGAGATGGCGGCGTTTGCCGCAAGCATGGTCAAAAACTTACACCCTATTGATTTATAACGTTTTTATTGAAAAGTGGCCGAGACGTCCTGCTTGAAAAAAACGATGAGCAGTGACAGGCCATCACTTTTTTCCCTGCAAAAATGACGTGGTTATCAATTGTTTCCCAAGAGTGAGCGTGACGCCGATCTTTTCTCAACTGTCCGCGCTATTTGCTGCGCTTTGTTATTCCCGGACAAGCGAAGAAATTTTTTCGATGCCTTGCGTTGTTCATGCCGTGTCACTTACACAAAAAATACACCCGAAAGCATCAAGAAAATGAATTTTCGTCTATGCGATATTACTCAAGCAATTGGCTCATCTATTGTTAAAATAGCCGATCAAAAAACTTCTTCCTGATCCATCATGCTGAAGTACCCATACGCCACGCCACCCGCTCCCGGCACTGTCCTGGAAGTTGCGCCCGATGTTTTGTGGCTGCGCATGCCGTTACCGTTTGCGCTCGACCACATCAATCTTTGGCTATTGCGAGATACCGATGGCTATGTGTTGATTGACTGCGGCTATGGCAATAAAGCGACACGGGCGCTGTGGGAACGGCTTTTCCTTACCACCCTGCGCGATTTGCCCATCACCCGCATTCTGGTGACCCACCACCATCCCGACCATCTTGGCAATGCCGACTGGCTCATGCAACGTTTCGCTTGTCCGCTGTCGATGACCGCCCCTGAATTTCTGATGGCGCACGCCATCTTTCATTCCTGCCCGCCGTTTACTGCGGAGGCGACCATCGCGCTGTTTCGCGCCCACGGCGCTGACCCCGCACACCTCGAAGCCTTCGCAGCGCAGGCCGGTTTCTATCAAGCCGGCGTTCCCGGACTGCCCGCTCGTTACCACCGGCTCAATAAAAATTTCGACCAAACTATCGACATTGATACCATCCCGTGGCAAGTTATCATCGGTCACGGCCATGCGCCGGAACATGTCTCGTTCTACACACCTACAAAACAAGTGCTGATTTCCGGCGACATGCTGCTTCCCCAAATCAGCACCCACATCAGCGTTTGGGGGAGTGAACCGGAATCTGATCCGTTAGCGCACTTTCTCGATTCGTTAAACGCGATGGCCTCACTGCCCGACAACACGCTGGTGCTGCCGTCGCATGGCTTGCCGTTTTACGGTATCAGCGAGCGGATCGCGCAACTGCGTGGACATCACGAGGAACAGTTGGAGGAATTGTTGGAGGCTTTGCATCTGGCGCCGCAACCACTGTCTGCCGCTGAAGTGCTCCCCCAACTCTTTCGCCGCGAACTTGATATACATCAGCGCTTCTTTGCCATCAGCGAAGCCATCGCCCACCTGAACCATCTCTGGTTGCGCAACGAAGCCATACGACGCATCGACAGTCGCGGGACGATCCGTTTTTCGTTGGCATCGTGATCGTTGTCAGGCGAGAATCCGGTGCGTTGAGATTCGTTATGAAATCTCTGAACAATTTACGAAGCGCCGTCATTCCCGCGTGCTTCCAGCGGGAATCCAGCGTCTTTTGTTGGAAAAGGTCACGAAGCACCGCAGAATGACGAGCCGTAAATGGGGAATTGTTCAGAGATTCCTTATGTTTTCCCAAAAGCAATAGCAGGAAACTGTTGCGCGTTCACTTCCATTTCAACACGCCGCTTTCCAGCTTCGTCGCCACCTGCTCGGCAAAGACAGTTCCCAGTTGCCGTGCCAAACGTTCGGAAAAATCAGGTTTATAGGTAAAGTCGTAGATATCTTCGGCGCCAATGATGTCACGCGCTACGGAATTCACCGACCCCAAACCATCGGCCAATCCCAGCGCCACCGCTTCGTTTCCATTCCAGATCAGCCCCGAAAACATTTCAGGCGTTTCGTTCAACCGCTCACCGCGACCATCCCGAACAGCAGTAATGAATTGTTGATGAATGCTGTCAAGAAGTTTTTGCACATGCGTTTGTTGCGTTTCATTGACCGGGCTGAAGGGATCCATGAACGCCTTGTTCTCACCCGCAGTCATCGTGCGCTGTTCAATCCCGAGTTTTTGAATGGCCTCGGTAAAACCGAAATTCATCATGATGACGCCGATAGAACCTACCAGGCTCGCTTTGTCAACGTAAATTTTGTCCGCCGCCGCCGCGACGTAATAGCCACCCGACGCCGCCATTTCTCCAACGACCACGTAAAGCGGAATGTGCGGATGCTTTTCGCGCAGCCGTTTGATCTCATCGTAAATCTGGCCGGACTGTACCGGGCTGCCGCCGGGGCTGTTGATTTCGAGAACGACGCCGCGAACGTGCTTGGCAGTAAAAGCATCTTTTAGCCCTGAAATAACACGCTCGGCGCTGGCATCGGCATCGGTCGCAATCGTGCCGTTCAGTTGTACCAGTGCGGTACATTCTTTCAGGCAGTTGTTGCTGTAATTCTTACCCATGAAACCAACGCTGATGAACAAAACAATGATAGCCAGCGTCGCCAGCCGAAAAAAGATGCGCCAACGACGAGCGCGACGTTGCTCGACAAGAAACGCCATCGCAACTTTTTCCAGCGCCGCCGTTTGGTTGCCGCCGTTTCCGTGAGACTCCGGCGCAGAAGCTCTCGGTGGCAACGCTGTTTGTCCGAACACTTGCGCGTGCAGGATAGGTTCATTGGGATCGTAATTGCTCATTTTTGTCTTTCCTTACTCAATATTGAACGCGGTTCTTGCGAATTTATCATTATCCGTGCGCGACCAACCAAGTGTCCAGCGCCGCAACAGAATCAACGATGGCCAACGGCTGACTTTCTTGCAGGTTGCCCCGATCATGTGCGCCGTAGGAAACCGCCAGCGCATGAGCACGGGCGTTTTTCGCCATTTGAATGTCGTGGGTGGTATCGCCAATCATCAACGTTTGTTCCGGCGTTACGCCCAGCCGATCCATCAGATACAGTAACATTTCAGGGTGTGGTTTCGAAAAACTCTCATCGGCACAGCGCGTCGCGTGAAAGCGCCGTATCAATTTTTTCTGCCGCAGCATTCGATCCAGCCCTTTGCGTGATTTTCCGGTCGCCACACCCAGAAAATAGTTTTCCTGATCGAGCTTTTCCAGCAAAGCGCTCATTCCGCCGAACAACGGAATCTCGGCATCGCCCCGCATATAATGATATCGGTAACGCTCCAAAAGCGCTTCGACACTTTTCTCCGGCAACTCCGGAGAAAGGTGGAAAAAAGCTGTGTCGAGCTTTAGTCCAATGATGTAGCGCACCGCTCTTCCTTCAGGCGGCGTCAAGCCCAGATCGCGGTACGCCGCCTGAACAGCGCTCACAATCGGCACCGTCGAATCGACCACTGTGCCGTCCCAATCAAACACCAACAGACGAAAACGCCGTGACCACGATTCCTGCTCCGCCATTTCAACCTTCTCCTGCTTTGCTCAGTTGATCGAGAAACGCCTGCAAGTTTTCAGGAAGCGACGCCTCTATCTCCAACCATTCGCCACTCGCCGGATGCGAAAATCCCAACTTGTGCGCATGCAAAAACATCCGGCGCAGCCCCTTTTTTACCAACGCCCGATTCCAGGAAAAAACACCATACTTGTCGTCACCGGCCAGCGGATACCCCAGATGCGTCAAATGCACCCGTATTTGATGGGTTCGGCCAGTATGCAGTTCCGCCTCCAGCAACGATAGAGGCGGCTCAAGTTCCGGCCACACCTGTCTCCGGTAAAACACGGTTGTTGCCGTTTGCCCGTCGCTGTCGGCGCGTACCCGTCGCTCGCCCTCCGCCGTCAAAAAGCGCGTTAACGGCACTTGCACTTTTCGTTTGGCGTCCAGCCAGCGCCCGCGAACCAGCACGTCATAGCGCTTGTCAACCGTTCCCTCACGCCAAGCGGCATGCAGCCCCGTCAAAGCCGACCGTTTTTTTGCCAACAACAACACGCCCGACGTTTCCCGATCAAGTCGATGCACCAGTTCCAGAAAGCGCAGTTCAGGGCGCTGCGCCCGCAATTGCTCGACCGCGCCAAACGATACGCCGCTGCCGCCATGCACCGCCAATCCGGCAGGCTTATTCACCGCCAGCAACCATTCGTCCTCGAACAGCACCGGCAGGGCGCTCGTTCCGCGTGGTACGGTCGGATGGCGCGTTTCTGTCCGCGTCGGCAACCGCAACGGCGGAATACGAACGATATCGCCCGCCTTCAGATGATCCGACGGCTGCGCCCGACCGCCATTAATCCGCACCTCGCCCGAGCGCACGATCCGGTAAATGTGACTTTTCGGAACGCCTTTCAGCGTCTTCATCAGAAAATTGTCGAGCCGCTGCCCGGCAGCAGTCTCGTCGATTTCCAGATGTTTCACAAATATCTTGCTTAAGTCCTTCATTCCTTTATAATCATTGGTTGACCCTGACATCGCAGGATACGGCAAACAACAGCGGCGGGATGCACACTCTCACCCCCGCCTCTTCCCGGGAAAACCGGATCTGCCCACCTTCATCATGTCGAACGGTTGCGGTAGCGTCGCACGCCGCGCATCCCGCTCCGGAAATTCCGGATGCCGGACGCAAAGTAGCGATCTTAAAGGAAGCCTTGGAGCAGTGCCAGCCGGTGCGTCAGGATTCTTTGCGAAACTCCGCGAATGCCGGAGTGGATGGGATGCCGAAAGCCGGGTCATGCCGCAGATAGGACACAAAACGTGCCGTTGCCATGATCGCAGGAGCATAGCCCCCGCAAAGCCCGCGCCTCCGGCCTGCCTGAAAGGTTTCCGGGGAAAGATTTAATACGCGCATTTTCGCGCCGAGGCTTCGGCCACAGCGAATCTTCGCGGCATGAGAGATACAAGGCTGCGATGCCGTTCGCGCTCGAAAGCGCCGCTGCCCACGAGGCTGTTGGTTGTAAAGCTGTTAGTGGCATCGCCCGCGCATCCCGTTTTGCGGGGTGCTTGATGAACGAAAAGGACGCCGTCCCCTAAGGACGATGATCGGTGTATTTGATGCTTTTTACCGACTTGCCGCCTCTGTCGTCTGCCGAACGCGCTTTTGCGCGGGTTCGGCATCTTGTCTCGCCGTCGGCATTGATTGCCGGACGGTTGTGCCGCGCCTGATTCTACAGCCTGCTTACAAAACTGTAAGAACGCTGTGAGTCTGTTGTCCGCCTTGGTGTGCGAAGCGCACTAAAGGACTAAGAACTATGAAAAGAATGTTATTCAACGCTACCCAGGCGGAAGAGCTGCGGGTAGCCATCGTCGATGGGCAAAAGCTCATCGACCTCGACATCGAGTCGGCCTCCAAAGAACAACGGAAATCGAATATTTACAAAGGTGTCGTCACCCGGATCGAACCGTCGCTGGAAGCCTGCTTCGTCGATTACGGCGCCGAACGTCACGGATTCCTGCCTTTCAAAGAAATTTCGCGCCAATCGCTCGGCGCTCATGAAGGCCGTATTCAAGACCTTCTGCGCGAAGGCCAGGAAATCATCATCCAGATCGACAAGGACGAGCGCGGCAACAAAGGTGCGGCGCTCACCACCTACATTTCGCTGGCCGGACGTTACCTCGTCCTGATGCCCAACAACCCGCGCGGCGGCGGTGTTTCGCGCCGCATCGAAGGCGAAGAACGCAACGAACTGCGCGAAACGCTCAACCAGCTCGACCTTCCGCGCGGCATGAGTACCATCGCCCGCACCGCCGGAATCGGTCGGTCGCAGGAAGAATTGCAATGGGATCTCAATTACCTGCTGCAATTGTGGAACGCCATTGAAGACGCCGCAAAATTGCAAAAAGGCGCTTACCTGATTTATCAAGAATCGTCGCTAGTGATCCGCGCCATCCGCGATTACTTTCATCCCGACATCGGCGAAATCCTGATCGATACCGAAACCGTCTTCGAACAAGCGCAGCAATTCATGAGCCACGTCATGCCCAACAATGTGCAGCGCGTGAAGCTCTATCACGATGATGTGCCGTTGTTTTCACGTTTTCAGATCGAACACCAGATCGAAACTGCCTATGGACGACAAGTGCCGCTACCGTCAGGCGGCTCCATCGTTATCGACCATACCGAGGCGCTGGTCGCCATTGACGTTAATTCGGCGCGTGCTACCCGTGGTTCCGACATTGAAGCCACCGCGCTTCAGACCAACCTCGAAGCGGTTGACGAAGTTGCCCGCCAGTTGCGTTTGCGCGACCTCGGTGGCTTGGTCGTGATCGACTTCATCGACATGGAAAGCCCGAAAAATCAACGCGCTGTCGAAGAACGTTTGCACGAAGCGTTGCGCTACGACCGCGCCCGTGTGCAAATCAGCAAAATTTCGCGTTTCGGCTTGCTTGAGTTGTCGCGGCAACGGCTGCGTCCGGCGCTTGCCGAATCGGCGCACATGCCTTGTCCACGCTGCCACGGCATCGGCCATATCCGCGGTACCGAATCGACGGCGCTACACATCCTGCGCATCCTGCAAGAAGAAGCGATGAAAGACAACACCGCGCAAATCGTCGCGCAAGTGCCGGTCGAAGTCGCCACCTTCCTGCTCAACGAAAAACGCAACGACGTGTTCGCCATCGAAACGCGCTTCCGGGTGAACGTGTTGCTGGTACCGAACCGCCATCTCGAAACGCCAAATTTCTCCATCGAGCGACTGCGCCACGACGACCTGAATCAAGGCGACGTGTTGCCCGCTTCATTTGAGCTTGCCGAAAGACCCAAAGAACCGGACATCGTCAAAGAGAAAAAAGAGGAAGCCAAAGAAACGCGGCAAGAAGCCGTCGTCAAAGGCATCACCCCGGCCATATCTGCGCCAATGCCCAAGGAAGCGCTTCCCGAACCATCGTGGTTCTCACGTATGTTCACCTGGTTCAAGAAAGAACCGAAAGCCGTGGCACCCACTAAAGGTACCGGCAAGCGCCAAGACCACCGCCGCCGCGATGGTGACCGAAACGACCGCAACCGCAATGATCGGCGCGGCGGACGCAGCGACAGAGATGACCGTCAGAAGCGCTCGAATGATAACCGCCAGAGCGAAAACCGCGAACGTTCCGACAAAAACGAACGCGGCAACAAAACCGAACGCCAGCAGGAACGTCGTCGCGACAACGAACGTCAAAGCGATTCACGCCAGCAAGAGCGTGGATCGTCAGCGCAACAATCGCGCAAAGGCGCTCAGGAAACCGCGCCGCGCACTCGTGAGCGTGACGATACGCGGCAGAGCCAGCAGAACAACGAGCGTCGCCGACAGCAAGAAGAACCACGCCAGCAACAACCCGCACAGCCGGAAATCGCGGCGGAAACAAACATTCCTACCGTAATCGTCGGCGCCGTGCTCGAAACGACGCCATCCGGAAAAAGCAACGCGCAACGCGATAACAACAAACGCCGCCGCGGTGGACGCGGACGTGGGCGTGGCCGCCAGGAAAACACAGGTTACGAAGAAGCGGCAGAACCGTTCTTCGAGTTCGTCGTCGAACCCGAAGAAGCGCCGGTCGCTCAACCTGCGCCATCGTTGCCAGCCATCCCCACCACAGGAACCGCTCTGAAACCCATGAGTAAACACGCGCACGATGTTGCCGCGCAAGCGCCGCAACCTCTGCGTACACCGGAAACAACGATCACCGAAGCGTCGGTTATTAAAACGCCAGCGCCGGAGGAAACCGTCGCCGCTATGAAATCCGTAGAGCCGGTTACGCAAACGGCAAGGGAAACAACGCGGGAAACACTGCCGGAAACGCCGGGAAAAGAAGCGCCAACGCCAGCGCCTTCTTTCGTTCCTGATCTTGTCAGCGCCGGGCTGGAGTTGATAGAAACCCGTCACGCCGCCCCGACCGTCGAATCGCAGGATACCGAAACGTCTCGCCCGAAACGCCCGCGCCCGCCGCGCACCGTCGTTCAAGAAGAACCGTTGCAAATGATCGAAACAGCACACAAGGATTGAACTTCCTTCTTCCGAACAAAAAGGCTGCCTGCGGGCAGTCTTTTTGTTTTGAAACCGAAAAAATCAGAAATCCAGTATCAGAAAAACATCATCTCACGCGAAGACGCGAAGAAAAACCATTTTCACGCGGAGGCGCGGAGAAAGGCACGAATGTGCCGTCATTCCCGCGTGCTTCCCCGCCCAAAATCGCTGCGGAGACAAGCCTGGCGGGAATCCAGTGTCGTTTATTATTCACATGAAGGCGCGGTGTGCGAATTCACGACTCCATTGAAAAAGGTACGGTCGCGCTCCCCTCGCCCGCTTGCGGGAGAGGGTGGTTATCAGGAATCAGATTGACCCTCACGAAGGATTTTTTATTTTCACGCGAGGGCGCGAAGTTACTTCTTCGTGTTCCGCCAACATTAGCGCATTATCCGGATAGGGCTATAATGCCGCTTGTTACGCTGCATGGGAAAATGCCCATCGTCAGCAGCAGGCTTGTCATCAAAAAACAGGTTGATTCTGCCATACACGTTTATGGTGGCCGACAAAAACGAGGCACATTAGCGAAGGAGCTTGAAATGAAACAATCCCATTTTATCCACAAGGTTGCGTTTTGCTTGTGTTTGCTGCTTGCGGCTACGCCCGGATATGCCCAGAAAACTGATTACAAGCCGATAGTCGGACAGGCAGGCAAGGACGTTATGTGGGTGCCTACCCCGCAGACGCTTGTTGACACAATGCTCAATATGGCAAAGGTAACTGCATCTGATTATGTTATTGACCTTGGTTCCGGCGATGGCCGCCTGGTGATTAGCGCAGCCAAACGCGGCGCGACAGCGTTGGGAATTGAATACAATTCGGAGATGGTGGAACTTGCCAAGCACGCCGCCAAAGAAGAAGGGGTTAGCGCAAAAGCCACGTTCAAAAAAGCGGACATTTTTGAAAGCGATTTTTCAAAAGCAACCGTAATCACCATGTTTTTGCTACAGAGTCTCAATCTGAGACTGAGGCCGGAAATTCTGAACATGAAGCCAGGCACACGCATTGTCTCCAACAGCTTTGATATGGGGGAATGGGAACCAGATCAGACCACGGTTCTGGAAAGCGCGGTTCCGGACTATGCCTCAAGCGGGCAAACCGCCTACCTCTGGATTGTGCCTGCGAAAGTAGATGGAATCTGGAAACTTGCTGACGGCCAAATCCGCTTCACTCAGGATTTTCAGAACATTACCGGAACCCTTACTATCAAGGAAAAAACAACGAAGCTCACCGGCAAACTGGACGGAAGCAATATCCGCTTTAACGCCGGAGATGCGGAATATGTCGGCACAGTAAGCGGCAATACCATTTCCGGGACGTATAGCGGAGGCGTTTCCTGGACAGCCGCCCGTTAAGAAAATGCCGAAATATGAAAAATCAGCGGCTGGGCGTGTTTTCCGGAATGGGAATGGTGTTCGCCAACATGATTGGCGCGGGCGTTTTCCTGAGCACGGGCTTTATGATGGCTCAGGATATGAACGCTGGACAGATTCTACTTGCCTGGTTTGTCGGGATGTTGATTGCCATGACCGGAGCAAAGGCTTATTCCGGCCTCGTGCAGCTTGTCCCGCAGTCTGGCGGTGAATATCGTTTCCTTTCCGCGCTGATTCACCCTGCATTGGGATACTTTGCCGGCTGGGCGTCCCTGTTGATAGGGTTTTCCGCGCCCATTGCGATCTGCGCTATGGCGACGGGTGCTTTCGCCGGCACTTTGCACTCCGAAGTCAATACAACCTTGATTGCCGCGCTGGTGATCCTGGCGTTGACCGCAGCTCACGCCGTCGGCATGCGCATATCAATTACGGCGCAGAATTTGCTGGTGGTAGTAAAAATAATCCTTCTCTTGGGATTCATCATCGCCGGGTTGGCCTTTGGCAGCAACACTTGGCCTGAATGGACGCCGCCAAATACTTCGGATGGATTTCCGCTCGGCTCTTTCATGATAAATTTGTTTTACATCGCCTTTGCTTTCAGCGGCTGGAATGCCGCGATCTACGCCGCTTCCGAATTCAAAAATCCAAAACGTGATGTCCCGCGTGCGATGGTTCTGGGCTGCCTTGCTGTCGGCGTCCTCTATCTTTTAGTTAACTGGATTTTTGTCGCCAATCTGACCCCGGAACAAGCCGCGGTCGTTTTCACCTATGAAACCGACCGCATCACCCTGGGTCATCTCATCATGCAGAACATCCTGGGCGATACAGGCGCAGCGTGCATGTCTATTTTTGCGATCATCGCGTTTATATCCTCAGCCAGCGCCATGACCTTTCTTGGCCCAAGAGTTTATGCGGCAATGGCAAAGGACGGCTTTCTGCCGACAGCGTTGAAGGGAAAAGAGGGGATACCACCAGCGGGCGCGGTACTACTGCAAGGAGTGATTTCCCTGCTTCTGGTTCTCGCCTATCAACTACAAGAAGCGCTATCGAGTGTCGGCGCAATCCTGACACTGTTTTCCGCTTTAACTGTATTTTCGCTGTTCTGGATATGCTTCAAGCGCAAGGAATACCCGCGTCCCGCTCCGCTGGTTCTGATCGCCGGCGGTCTGTTTTTGATTATCTCCGTCATCATGCTTTACTTTGGTTTCAGTGGATTGCTGACATTGAACCTCTGGGTCGGAATCTCTATCCTTGCCGCGCTACTCGGCTATTACATCGCTAAAAGGAAGAGGGCTTCCGATTCTTCTGATTGATCTGCCCTGCTGAAGAAGCGGCTCATTGTTTTCGCCGCGGTTTCGGCTAACACCCCACGCCAGCGAACACCTTTCTCAAAAGGCTACATGCAGGACACGAAAGCGCACAAACATTCAAGCCACACTCACTCCGCCAAAGCAAAAAGACGATTGACGGCGGCGTCGTAATAAGAGAGCAATTCGTTGTCGGTGGAAACGGGCATTTTGAGGTCGTGCAAAATGCCGTCTTCCAAACCATAAATCAGCCCGTGCAAAGTCACGTTCTGGCCGCGCGCCCAAGCGTCGTGCATGATGGTCGTCTCGCTGAGGTTCAACACCTGTTCAAGAACGTTGAGTTCGCAGAGGCGATCCAGTTGCTGGTTGGGGTCGGCGAGCGCCATGAGTCGGTTACGGTGCTTGTCGCGCACGTCCTGAACATGGCGAAGCCAGTTGTCAATAAGGCCGAGACGGATGTTGTGAAACGCCGCCTTGACGCCGCCGCAGCCGTAATGCCCGACGACCAGAATGTGTTGAACGCACAAAACGTCCACAGCGTATTGGAGAACGGACAGGCAATTCAAATCGGTGTGTACGACAACGTTGGCCACGTTACGATGAACAAACACTTCGCCGGGTAACAGGCCGAGAATTTCATTGGCAGGTACGCGGCTGTCCGCGCAGCCGATCCAGAAATATTTTGGGGTTTGTTGCGTCGCCAGATTGCGGAAAAACTCGTTGTCGCGGTCTTTGATCGATTGCGACCAAAGCCGGTTCTGTTTGAGTAAAAAATCAAGATGGTTCGACATAAAAATTCCCGGAAAGAGATTTGTGGTTAACGTGCCGTGATGCTGAAACCTTGCGCACGCAGCAATGCCAAAACGCCCTGATCGCCGCCCAGGTGCAACGCACCCACCGCCACAAACACTGGTTTGCCGGGGGCCAAGAATGGCCGCAACCGTTCTACAAAGCGTTTGTTGCGCGAAAAAATCATTTTTTCATCAAACTCTTTCGCCGTGCTTGGTGACAGCTTCTGTTCTTTGTTCATCTTTTGATACCAGACGTACAAAGCCTCAGCATCGCCACCTGTCCAAGTCTGATAAAGCTCCCTGAATAACAGCAAGCGCCTCTCCTCGGTCAACGTTAGATAGCTTTCCAGGCTTTCGCGTTGGGCGCTCTCACTAAATGAGGCTAACGTGTCCATTTGTTCTTCCGGCGTTTCCAGTCCCCGCGTGGGACGATTCCCCCAGACTTTCATCAAGCGTATTTCTGTTCCCAAATCCGGTGAAAATCCCGCTTTTGGGTAATCAGCGATAACCAACAGCGATGAAATCATCCAGGCAGGAATATGTTCCATACTGCCCTTCATTTCTGGAATACGTGTTTCCAGTTTTTTGAAAGCGTCGGACGAAATCTGCTTTCGCAAACAAGCGTCTTCGCACATTCGAGAGAACATCAACGGCGCCATTTTAGGAAAATCGTCAAACGATAATTCCATGATGAATTGCGAAGACCGTGAAAGCGATTGAACAACTTCCTGACGAAGAGGTTCTGCTTTACCAACATGTATCGTCCCTAAAATGTAGAGCCGGACATCGCCTTTATGCGCTTCATAAAACGGCAAGCGCGTCGGTTCTGCCGCATGAAGAAAAGTGCTTAGAGAAACGCTTACCCAGCACAATAACAAAGCCGTTATCGCAACAAATGTTTTCTTCCGATCCATCACAGTTCTTCCTGAAAAATCTGTTTGTATTATAGGTGGAACATGGCGCAGAGTTCATTCAAAATCGGTATCGTTGCAATACCGCAACACGACGTTTTATCTCCTCGATTCAAATGGAATCAAAAAAAGCAGGCCGTGTTTTCAGCATTTCAACTGCTAGACCCTGTTTTCTCTACGTTTTTTCAAATTTTTCAAATTTCTTATATTTTCGATCACGGTTTTTATAACATGTCAAGTTTTTTTATTGTTGTCAGATCAAAAAAACTCAACTAAACTTGCCGAAGTCGGATTTTGTCGTGATTTAGATACCCCTGCCGTTTGTGCGCGTATTTTCACTGGATTGTTTTTCATGCCCGGTTATAACCACTCAGCAGTTTTCACCGAGTCCCCCAAAACGGCTTCGTTGAGTTCCGTCGCTTCACTGCGCGACGTCAAAGCGCAGTGCAACATCTGCGGTATGCGCGGTCTCTGCCTTCCCGTCGGGCTTTCCCCCGAAGCTCTTCAACAAGTCAGTGCGTTGGTCGATACTCACATCAAACTCAAAAAAAGCGAGACGCTTTATCGAACCGGCACACCGTTTACCGCGCTCTACGCCGTGCGACTCGGTTCGCTTAAAACGACGGTACTCGCCGAAGACGGACGAGAGCAGGTAGCCGGTTATCACATGCTCGGCGAACTGATCGGCCTGGACGGTATCGGCTCCGGCTATCACGGTTGCCACGCTATCGCGCTCGAAGACACTGAAATCTGTGTCATGCCGTTCGAACAACTTGAAACATTGGCGCGTGAACTTCCAACCTTGCAGCACAATCTTCATCAAGTACTCGCTCAGGAAATCGTCCGCGACCATTCGATCATGTTGCTGCTGGGAAGCATGCGTGCCGAAGAGCGTCTGGCTGTTTTTCTGGTGAACCTGTCGGACCGTTATTGTCGGCGCGGTTACTCTTCGACCGAATTTGTTTTGCGAATGACCCGCGAAGAAATCGGAAGCTATCTGGGTCTCAAACTTGAAACCGTCAGCCGTTTGTTTTCACGCTTTCAAGAAGAAGGGCTGATTCTGGTGCAAGGTCGCGCAATCAAAATTCTAAGTTCGGAAGCGCTCAGGGCGTTGGGCGGACAACAAAACGGCGCTTCCGAATCCGCCTGAAAAACGATCCATGTTTTTGCGCAGGAACCGCCACGTTCACGGCTCCGTTTATGGTTAGAGCGTTTTAGATTTGAGTGTTTAAGTATCCGCATGATACGAAGTAATTGTTACACTCAGTAGGCGTGCACTCGTAGAGCAAGTCCCCTGTGTAGTTCCAGAGCGATTCGAGCG
>JAITMR010000032.1 GCA_031277215.1 Burkholderiales bacterium | reverse complement strand
CAGGCAGCGCCAGCGAACCTGACCGTAGCCCGATGCCGCAGCCCCGCTTGCGGCGCTCTCGAAATCGCACTGGCGCTCGGAAAACGCGGCATATTTTTTTGATGCGTCCGCCAGGGAAGAAAACGCCGATTCGTAATGCGTTTGGATCAAGTCGCCCGCTTGCCGCTTTTCCTTTAACCGTATCTGTATCGTTTTTTGCAAGCCTGCGATCTCTTGCTGAATTTGCCTGTAAATCTTTTGCAAGCAGTCCAGCGAGCTCGCGCCGGAATTCTCCGCGATGCACTGCTCGGCAGCCGCCGCATGATCCTGGGCCAGGCAAGCATGAGAAAAGATCAGGCAGAAAACTGTCATCAAGAAAAAACGCGGTTTCATCGCGAGTTCCAAGGTGTGGTTGATCATCGTGTGTCGAGCATCGTTTAGTCGTTCTTCTCTCTGCGCCATACACCGCCCACCGCATCGCGCCGCGCGCGCCAGCCGGAAGGCAGATCGGCGATTTGCGCCAGCGTCGAATCCAGATCGAGCGCCTGCCGCATCGAGATGACCCGGCCATCGCCAGGATCGTCCGTCGTGCCGCAAGTGAAAGCCCAGCTATCGTCGTCGTCATAGTGAACCACTTGCAAGATCGGCAATCCATCGTCAAGCACTTGCCGCGTCGTGATCGCCGCGACATTCGGCCCTTGGTCGAAACGCCATTCCTCTTCCAACGCCTTGAGATGAGGCAGCACGCTCTCCCAACAATTCTGTATTGCCCGCACGCCCGCCCGAAAAACAAGCGGCCGTTTGGCTGGCCCCGTGGAAGGACGTAGATTCGCCTTGAGCCATTCGCGGGAAAAACCCGTCCAATTGCCCGCCACGGACATCAGGTTTTGACGCAACGCGGGGAACACTTCGTTCCATAACACCGCTTCGGCCTCGTCCAGCGAAATGCCGGATTCCTTGATGACATTCGCGGCGAGGCGAAAATTGGCGTCCGTGATTTCGGTATCGAGAAAGAAGGTTGAGAACGCCTCCCACAGCGCAAGCCGCGTTTCTTCATTCATGGGGGCGACTCCTGCAAACCATACATCGAGGCAAAATCGAGAACGCGGTGCCCATAGACACGCTTTTGCGTCATGCCGAGTACGATGCCGAGAAACACGTTTTGATTTTCAGAATTGACGAGGACATGTTGAAACGTGCCGGATGAATTTTCATAAACATACTCGACATCCCCGGAAAATTGATGGCCTTGAAATTCGCTGTGTGGAAGGGCGTCGTAGTAAGGCCAAAAATCAAAAGGCGGCGCTTCGTCTTGCGATAACCGGCGCATAGGCGCGGAGAATGTGGCGTCGAACTGCGCTTGGGTCAGATGCCGCGTCAGGTGATTTTTCAAAATTCCACCTCGCCTGCCGCGAGGCTGGCAAGCCCAAGCAACGTCAATGAAAACCATCGAATCGCCATGCGTTTAAGCTCCATACCCTGCCACCCAAGGCAACGACAACAATTTTTGATGATTGCCAGCCGCCAAGTCTTTCCAATGCTCAAGTATTTTTTCTCGTGTCACTGATTGCATGTGCCAAGGCCCTTCTCCGGTTTCAACATTCTCGAACACGATCAACCCGCCGGGAAAAACGCTGAGACTCCATCCCTGTTCATCGTTTAGAGATACGTCTTGATGCTCAATATCTTCGGCGGAAAGGGAATCCAGTAGCGCAGCCATTTCGGCTTCTGCCGGGGCGTGGATTACCGCCCCCATTTTGTCATATGCAAAAACTGCCATAGCAATCAACCTTGATTCCCGTCTTTAGCTGACGGCTCGAAAAGCATAACGGAAAGCCCTGCTTACCGTGGGGCGTGCGCGATGCCGTAATAGAACTTTTCGTCAGGCGCGGCGGCGGCGCAAAAGCCAAGGTTGTCCAGAATTGGTGCGCCAACCCTGACTGCACCATCCATCAGCGTGGCGGCCTGCGCCATGTGGGAACATTGATCCGCCGGCTTGCGGTCCTCCGAGCGGGCGTAATCATCGAGATGCGCCAGCGGGCCAGCCACCAGTACGACCGACCCCTTGCCCGGATAGCTGTGCACGGCCACCGGCTGCCCCTGGCCGCGCGCGAGGAAGCGGCACGGGCCGGGCAATTGCAGTCTGATGGTCTTGCCTTTGTATTGGAGCGCGCAAACGCGGCCAAGCGGCGCGACGGTCAGCGTTTCACCGTTGATTTTCACGCTGGTCAGCCCCACGGTTTGACCTTGACGGGGCGCGATTCCATACCCCGTTGCCTGCAAGCGGTCTGTCAAAAGCCAGCCTTCTATCGTTTCATTCGTATTTGAATTTCTATAGGTCACGGAAGTGTAGCCATTGAGTTCAACATACGCCGTCACGACTTCGCCGGGGGAAATGAATTTTCCTTGAATAACGCACGAGGCATCTGGCGCGGAATGGAATTGAAGGCGCTGCGTTCCCGTGACTTTATGTTGAGCATCCGCTCCGGCTACAAATGTCCCTTTCTCATTCGCCTGCCCGGCCAGGATGCCGCACTTATCATCCGCCATGACATTGGTGGCGAAGCCCATCAGCACAAAAAACATCAAAAAACATAAGCGATTCATAACACTCTACATCTGTCAGGTTGCACCATTAATGAAATCCCACCACAAATCGGAATGGCCAAAAGCATGGGGACGGCCTTACATGCTCAACGAAATGCACATGGAAATAAGTGTATCCGTATTCGTTTGCATCACAGTCAGAAACAAAGCTGAAGGACAGGAAAAAATCGCCCTGTTCCGCAGTTTTTTCTGAAAAAACACGGACGTAATCCAGATTGAACTCTCCCGTGTCCTTCATGAATGAAGTCAACAGATTCACCGCTTTGTCGCATATCGATTCAAGGTCTTTCGCAACACGGCGAGCAAAGTCATCCCTTGCTGCGGGAGCATTGCCATCAATCTCGAAGTCCACGCATCCACCGCCGGGATAGACCCAGCGAGGTGAGTATTCACGGAGATTGATCGGTCTGCGAACTTCCATAGCTTTAGATTGCG
>JAITMR010000008.1 GCA_031277215.1 Burkholderiales bacterium | reverse complement strand
CACTGCGTGCGGCAACTTGCGCCTGAAAACGTGCGGCCTGATCTTCCGGATCGTTCAATTCGGAGAAGCCGTTGGCCATTTCACGGCAGGTGATGAAAAGTTCAAAGCGGTCGGTGATGCTCGGGTTGGCGTCATTGGCGCGTGCCAGGGGGGAGACATCGGTGGGGTGCGCGTAAATGAACGTCGGTTGCACAAGTTTTTCTTCGGTGGTGGCTTCAAACAGTTTCAATTGCAAAACACCCAAACCGTCGGTCGGCAACACGTCAACGGCGAGTGTTTTCAAAACACGTCTCAAATAATCAGGGTCGGACAATGCTTCTTTTGTGTGTTGCGGATGGTAGTGATGAATGGCTTCAGGCATCGTCATCCGTGCGAACGGCAAAGACAAATCAATGGTATCGCCTTGGTAGGTGATTGTTGTGGCGCCCAGTACTTTCTGCGCGACTTCACGGAACAATGTTTCGGTGAGATCCATCAGGTAGCGGTAATCGCGGTACGCTTCGTAGAATTCGATCATCGTGAATTCCGGGTTGTGGCGCGTCGAAATGCCTTCATTGCGAAAGCTGCGATTGATTTCAAACACGCGCTCCAGTCCGCCGACGGTCAAGCGCTTCAGATACAGTTCGGGCGCAATACGCAGATACAAATCCATATCGAGCGCGTTGTGATGTGTCTTGAAGGGACGTGCCGCCGCGCCGCCGGGGATGGGGTGCATCATCGGCGTTTCGACTTCGAGGTAATCGCGTGCGACGAAAAATTCGCGCACTGCTTGCAGGATGTTCGAGCGTTTAATGAACACATCGCGTGACGCCGGGTTCATGATGAGATCGACGTAACGCTGGCGGTATTTCTGTTCCTGATCGGTCAAGCCATGATATTTCTCCGGCAGCGGGCGAAGCGACTTTGACAACAACCGCAATGTTTTGACTTTGACGGACAATTCTCCGGTTTTCGTTTTGAACAGGATGCCTTGTGCGCCGATGATGTCGCCAAGATCCCAGTGTTTGAATGCTTCATGCACGTCGGCGCCGACGTTGTCGTTGGAAATGAAAAGTTGAATCCGACCCGACATGTCTTGCAGTGTCGCAAAACTGGCTTTGCCCATCACCCGCTTCAACATCATTCGTCCTGCGACGCTGCACGAGACGCCTTTTTGTTCCAGTGCGTCGTGATCGAGCGCGTCGTACTGCGTGTGCAAATCGGCGGCCAGCGCGTCACGTGAAAAATCGTTCGGGAAAGCGATGCCTTGCTCACGCAGAGCGGCGAGTTTGCGCCGACGCTCGGCAATGATCTGGTTTTCGTCTTGCTCGATTTCAACAGAAGGAGCAGTGGGGCGTTCGGAATCGGTCATGATTGTTCAGAAAAGAGATGGTTTTCAGGTTCAAACACCCTGTTTCAGACTCTCGGCGATAAAGTCGTCAAGATCGCCATCGAGTACGGCTTGGGTATTGCCAACTTCGTAGCTGGTGCGCAAATCCTTGATGCGCGATTGGTCGAGAACATAAGAGCGGATTTGATGCCCCCAACCAATGTCGGTTTTGGCGTCTTCGAGTTTTTGTTGCTCGGCCTGCCGCTTGCGCAATTCCAATTCGTACAGACGCGCTTTGAGCATGGCCATCGCTTCGGCGCGGTTGCGATGTTGCGAACGGTCGTTCTGACAGACGACGACGATGCCGGTTGGCTCGTGCGTGATGCGCACGGCGGAATCGGTTTTGTTGACGTGTTGACCGCCAGCGCCGGAAGCGCGGAAGGTGTCGATGCGCAAGTCCGCCGGATTGATTTCAACTTCGATGGAATCGTCAACTTCAGGATAAACAAAAACGCTGGAAAACGAGGTGTGCCGTCGTGCGTTTGAATCAAACGGGCTTTTGCGCACCAGCCGGTGCACGCCAATTTCAGTGCGCAAGTAACCGTAGGCGTAATCGCCGGTCACTTTGATGGACGCGCCCTTGATACCGGCAACGTCGCCGGGCGATTCTTCGAGAATTTCGGTCTTGTAACCGCGCCGTTCGCAATAACGCAGGTACATGCGAAACAGCATTGACGCCCAATCTTGCGCTTCGGTTCCACCGCTTCCGGCCTGGATGTCGATGAAACAGTTGTTGGGGTCGAGCGGGTTCGAGAACATCCGGCGGAATTCCAGATCGCCGACTGTTTTTTCCAGCGTTGCAACGTCGGTTTGTACCGATTGCAGCATGCCGGCGTCGTTTTCTTCGCGCGCCAATGCGAAAAGCTCGGTGCTTTCTTCGATGTCACGGGTAAGGCGGGTCAGCGCATCAACGACGTTTTCCAGCAGTTTTTTTTCTCGACCCAGCTCTTGCGCTTTCTGGGGGTCGTTCCAGATCGCCGGATCCTGCATCGCTTCGTCAACAACTTTTAAACGGGCAGCTTTGACATCGTAGTCAAAGATACCTCCGTAGCGCGGCGCTGCGCTCGGCAATGTCGGACAGCGTGTTGTCGATCAGATTGAGTTGTTCGGCTTCCATGATGTGCTGCTATACGCTAAAAGGGGAAAACCGGATTATACTCTTATAGATAGCCGCATGTTCTGGCGCTGATATGCAGGCTCCGGTATGGTGGTTTTCGCTCTGATGGGGTTTGTATGAAACGATGCACCTTCTCTCTTTCCTGCTTTGCTTTTGTTGCCTGGTTGGCTTGTCCGATGGCGGCTTTCGGGCAACCGTCGACTGCTGTGCCGAGCGCTGAAGCGGTGCCGTCATCGCCCTCGGTTCCGGCTGGATTGTCGGCAGAAGCTCGGGCGCGGTATGAAGCGCAAATGAAAACCCTGCGTGCGCAAATCGATACGGCGAAATGGCAGGAAGCGTTAGCGACCGCCGAGGCGATGAACAAGGAGCGTCCACGCGAACCGCAGGCGCGGTTCCTGAAAACGCTCGTTCTGACCGAACTGGGGCGCGACGATGAGGCAAAGCGAGAATTGCAGGCGCTGATTGCCGATTTCCCCGAATTGCCGGAACCGCGCAACAACCTGGCGACCTTGTATGCTAAAAAAGGGGAGTACGATTTGGCGCGTCGCGAGTTGGAGCTGGCGTTAGCCGCTGTGCCCGATTACGGAATCGCACACGCCAATTTGGCCGATTTGTATCTGCAACAGGCCATCGAGCATTATCGACGGGCAGCGGCGCTTACCAAAAACAGCGGAGACAGCAAAGCATTGCTGACGCGCACCGATGCGATTCAAACGCTGCTTGCTCCGACAGTTCAGGCACCTCAAGCGGCGGCGCTTCCGAAGGAGGCCGATGTTGCCAAGGACGGAAAAGACGCTGACAAGAGCGAAAAAGACACTGCCAAAGAAGATGATTTTTTAATAGGCGGCTGCGGAGCACCACCGGGATTTGGCGGTAGCGACAAGGACGACGATGACGTTTTCAGCGGCGGCGGCGGAACCTGTGACATCAATTTCGACGAACCTGCGCCGGAGAAAGAAAAAAGCGCAGGGAAGTGATTCAGGGATTAGAGGCCAGGAATCAGGAATCACTCCTCTCTTCCTTGTGGGAGAGAGGGTGAACCAAATTGGCGCGGTGTGCGAATTCACGACCCTATTGGAAAAGGTCACGATGCACCGTCATCCTGCGCTACGCGCAGAATGACGGAATGGTTTATTCAGCGCTTCCATAAAAATTTTTCACAAGAAGCTGCGATGAACTCGAAGCCCCCTTTGAAAAGAGGGGGTCGGCGGAGCCGACGGGGGTTTGTCTCCCCTTCAAGGAAGGAGATGGGATCATTTGCGAGAGAGTCATTCTTCTTCGCGTCTTCGCGTGAGCCAAGCTGATCCTTGATTCCTGATCTACTTCAACCCCTTGTATCGCAACCGCTTGGGTCGTGCGCCTTCTTCACCGAGGCGTTTGATTTTGTCGGCCTCGTATTCATGGTAATTGCCATCGAAGAAGACCCACTGACTGTCGCCTTCAGCGGCGAGGATGTGGGTGCAAATGCGGTCGAGGAACCAGCGATCATGGCTGATGACCATCACCGAACCGGCAAATTCGAGCAGAGCGTCTTCGAGCGCACGCAAGGTTTCAACGTCGAGATCGTTGGAAGGTTCGTCCAGCAATAACACATTGCCGCCATGAGCCAGCATTTTGGCCAGATGCAGACGGCCACGTTCGCCGCCGGAGAGATTCTTCACCAATTTTTGCTGATCGTTGCCCTTGAAATTGAAGCGCCCCAAATAAGCGCGGCTCGGCAAAACGAATTTTCCGACAGTGAGCAAATCCAATCCGCCGGAGACATCTTCCCAGACAGTCTTGTCGCCTTCCAGCGCTTCGCGTGTCTGATCGACGCTGGACAGCGTGACGGTGTGGCCAAGGGTGACAGCGCCGCTGTCGGGGTGTTCTTTTCCTGTGATGAGTTTAAACAAAGTGGATTTACCGGCGCCGTTCGGACCGATCACGCCCACGATGGCGCCGGGCGGGACTTTGAAACTGAGGTCATCCATTAAAACGCGGTCACCAAAACTCTTCGTCACATGGGTGAACTCGATGACTTCTTTCCCCAATCGCTCGGCCACCGGGATGAAAATTTCGTTGGTCTCGTTGCGTTTTTGGTGTTCGTAATCGGACAATTCCTCAAAGCGTGTCAAGCGTGCTTTGCTTTTGGCTTGACGGCCTTTCGGATTTTGCCGCACCCATTCCAGTTCTTTTTTCATCGCACGGGTGCGGGCATCTTCGGCTTTTTGTTCCTGTTCCAGTCGTTTTTCTTTTTGGTCAAGCCAACTGCTGTAATTGCCTTTCCACGGAATGCCGTAGCCGCGATCAAGTTCGAGAATCCATTCGGCGGCATTGTCGAGGAAGTAACGGTCATGGGTGATGGCGATGACGGTTCCGGGAAAACGATAAAGAAATTGTTCAAGCCATTCGACCGATTCAGCGTCGAGATGGTTGGTCGGCTCATCGAGCAACAACATGTCGGGCTTCGACAAGAGCAAACGACACAGCGCCACGCGGCGTTTTTCACCGCCGGACAACTGCGCGATGGCGGCGTCCCAAGGCGGTAGACGCAGGGCATCCGCCGCAATTTCCAATTGCGCTTCGGTGCTGTCACCGCTGCCAGCAGCAATAATCGCCTCCAACTCGGCTTGTTCGGCGGCGAGGGCGTCGAAATCGGCGTCCGATTCGGCGTATTCGGCGTACACTTCGTCCAGCCGTTTTTGTGCCGCCAGCACACCGCCGATGCCTTCTTCCACGGCTTGACGGACGGTTTGCTGTGGATCGAGTTGCGGTTCCTGCGGAAGATAGCCGATACTCAAACCCGGCATCGGGACGGCTTCGCCGTCAATCTCCTTGTCGAGTCCGGCCATGATTTTCAACAGCGTGGATTTTCCGGCGCCATTGAGACCCAGTACGCCGATCTTGGCGCCCGGGAAAAAGGAGAGCGAGATGTCTTTCAGAATCTGCCGTTTCGGCGGTACAGTCTTTCCGACACGGTTCATGGTGTAAACGTATTGAGCCATGGTTTGCTTAATCGGTTCATAAAGGGCGACATTATCGCATGCCATGAGTCAAGAATCAGCAAGCGTTGCGGATTCGCAGTGTGATAAGCTGCTGTGCTGCGCATCGGGTATACTCAGCAAATGACGGTTCCCGGTTTCATTCACCTCTGGTTTCCAGGCAGCGCTTGCCGATAATCAGCGCACCGCTTCATCCGGGTGCGCAAAATGCACGAAAACAAAAGGAGACTTTGTCATGCTACATTACATCGACCACACAAAAATGGGACGCGGTTCCCACGGATGGCTGGACAGTCATTTCCATTTTTCTTTTGCCGAATACTTCAACCCCGACAATATTCGCTTCGGTATTCTCCGCGTGTTGAACGACGATATTGTGCAATCCGGCCAGGGGTTCCCTACCCATCCTCACAGAGACATGGAAATTATTTCCTACGTGATACAGGGCGAACTTTCTCACAAAGACAGCATGGGAAATTCCAGCACCCTCAAACGCGGACAGTCGCAGTACATGAGCGCAGGAACCGGCGTCACACATAGCGAATACAACCACGGGGCAGGTGAATTGCGTTTCATGCAGATGTGGATTGTGCCGGATAAAAAAGGCTATCAACCGAATTACGGCGATTACCGTTTTGTCTGGGAAGACCGTGCAGGAAAATGGCTTCCCATTGCAAGCGGCTACGGCAACGAAACGAGCACCGCGCCCATCCGCATCCACGCCGACGCAAACGTTTTTGCGGCGTTTCTGTCGGCAGGCGAAAGCATTGATTTCAAACTCGAACCCAACCGACAGGCGTATCTGGTGCTGCTGGAAGGCGATGCCAACGTGGAAAACATCGCGATGACCGAGCGAGACGCGCTGGAAATCATCAAGCAGGATGTGACCATCACCACGAAAAACTTTGCCCATCTTTACGTTGTCGATATGCCCTTTGAAGAAGCCTGTTATAAAGCAAAATATGGCGATGAGGGGCGCTTGAACAACGGAGCGTGAGAGATCATGATTGGCAAAAAGGCCGGGATGATGCGTAGCATCATCCCGGCTTTGGACAACGTGCGCCGGGATTTCACTTTGTTGCATCCCATGCTGCGTTGCGCTTGCTATAAAAGGAACAAGCTATGAACTGGCTTAGAAAGTTTAAGTCGAAACTTGCCATAAAAAGTCACTGGCTGATTTTGCTTGCGGGACTTTATTTCGCTTTCGTTTTGAATTTGAGCCTTTGGCGCTTCGTTTTCAAAACCATTGAGTTTACCGGCGTCTCCACTTTTATTTTCCTTCTTTCCCTGCCATTCTTTATTTTTGCGCCGCTGTATCTCTTCTTTAATCTGACTGTCGCTCCCTACACGGCCAAGCCTGTGCTGATTTTTCTTGTCTTGATTTCCAGTGCGGCGAACTATTTCATGTATAACTTGGGCGTGTATATAGACGCGGATATGATACGCAACGTTGTCGAAACGTCTGTGCGCGAAACGTCTGATCTTGTCACTGCTCAAAAAATTGTATGGGTTCTCACAATGGGCGTTCTTCCGGCGCTCATTATCGCCGTGACAAAAATCGAATACCAGTCATTCGGGAAAGAAATAACAAAGCGTGTCGGCTGTATCCTGGTAATGATGTTGGTTACCGCAGGCTTTATGGCGGTTTCTTACAAGGAATATGCTTCTTTCGGGCGCAATAACCATCAGGTTCGCAAATTAATCAACACCGTTAACTATACCTATGCGACTGTGCGATACTTCCAGCTACAGGCTCAGGCGGACAGAAAACTCAAGCGCCTCGATGAAAATGCGGAGCTTGTTCCATTCACAGACCCCCATATCACAGTTCTGGTCTTTGTACTTGGGGAAGCGGCGCGGGCGGAGAACTTTTCACTTTACGGGTACGAAAGGGAAACAAATCCCTTACTCAAGAAACAGGACGTCATCCATTTTAACGAGATGAATTCATGCGGGACGGCAACGGCTGTTTCGGTGCCGTGCATGTTTTCACACATGAAGCGCACGGGTTTTGGTGCGGCAGATGCCAGATATACGGAAAATCTTCTGGATATTCTGCAAACGGCGGGCTACAGGGTCATTTGGCGCATGAACGCCGACAGCTGCAAGGGAGTGTGCGACCGTGCGGAAGTCCAGGATATGCAAAAAACCAACAACCCGAAATATTGCGACGGGAGGTATTGCTACGACGGTATCTTGCTGGACGGATTCCCGGAAATACTGGCCGACATAAAGCAGGATACGGCGATAATCCTGCAAACCATAGGAAGCCACGGTCCGACTTATTACAGGCGCTATCCAGATGACTTCAAGAAATTCACGCCGACCTGCGACAGTGCGAACATCCAAAACTGCACTCGGGATCAGATTGTGAACACTTACGACAACACTATTCTTTACACCGATTACGTCGTTTCCTCTGCAATTGACATGCTGAAAGAACATCCCGAATACGAATCCGGGCTTATTTATGTGTCTGACCACGGTGAGTCACTTGGCGAAGGCGGCATTTATTTGCATGGTTTCCCTTATAAATTCGCACCAAGAGAGCAGATACGCATCCCGAAAATCATATGGATGAGCGAAGCCATGAAAAAGTGGGATTATATTGATTGGGAATGCCTTCGCAAAGAAGCAATGGAAAAAAACTACACGCACGACAATTTGTTCCACTCGATTACCGGATTGCTGGAAGTCAAGACGCACGTCTATAACAAGGAATACGACATCTTCAAAAATTGTCGGACAAAAGAATTGTTCAGCGAATAAAAGTTGGCGCTGCAGATGTGGGTGAAACGCGGCAGAATCCCGGCATTCGCGCTCAATGTCAATGCCGGGCTTTACGTTACTCAACCCAGTTTGCAAACTACGACTACGCTTTTTGCGCAGAATGACAACAGCGCGGTAGTGGAGAAACTACTGTGTTCGTAGAGCGCAATGCCCCGCCACTCAAGGCGCAAGCAACACTTTTTGCAATTCGGCTTCCAGCGCGACGCGGTGCGCTGGGTTTTCCAGTCCTTCACCGGAGATCACGAAAACGTCTTCGACGCGCTCGCCAAGGGTGTTGATGCGAGCGCTTTCGACATTGACGCCAGCAGCGGCAAATGTATGTGCCAGATGAGCGAGCAGGCCGGTACGGTCGCCGGCAATCACGTCGAGAAGGTAGTGGCGTTGCTCGTCGTCAGCGGTGATATGAACGTGCGGCGTCAATGGGAAATGTTTCAGCCGACGGCTCTTTCTTCCCATCGGCGGTGGCGTGGTTGGGGGCGGCTGTTGCAGAAAATAACTTAATTCTTCTTCCAGCGCGGGATGCGCGGCGATATCGAGGTAACGCGGGTCGGTGGTGTGAACGGCGAAAGTATCGAGCGCATAGCCGTGCTGCGTCGTGTGGATACGCGCATCAAGAATGCTTAATTGATGGCGTCCGAAAAAGTGGCACAGTTGCGCGAACAGCCCCGGGCGGTCGCGCAGATAGACCATGATTTTCAAACCGATTTCTTTTGGCAATGATTGAATGCGCACAATGGGTTTTTCCGTATCAAGACCATCATGCAGTTCAGCGGCGTGCCAGCACACATCGTCAATGCTGTGGCGCTGAAAGTAGGACGTGTCGAGGACGTGCCACAATGCAGAAGGTTCTTTGATTCCGCGTATCTGTAATTGTTTGAGCGCGTCGTGCTGTTTTTGCTTAATCGAGTCGAAGTCGTCGTCGCCGTCTTTATGCAAATGAGCGCGGGCGGCAAGGAAAAGGGTTTCGAGCAATTGCGCTTTCCAGGGGCTCCACACTTTGGGGCTGGTAGCGCGAATGTCGGCAACGGTCAGCAAATAAAGTGCAATGAGACGGCGTTCCGATCTGACGCGCTGTGCAAAGCGGGCAACAATCTCCGGATCGGAGATGTCTTCTTTTTGAGCGACGAGCGACATGGTGAGATGTTCGCGCACCAGCCAGACGATCAGCGCCGCGTCGTCTTTAGGAATCGGATGCTGTGCACAGAAACGGCGGGCGACGAAGCTGCCGCGCAGCGCATGATCGCCGCCGCGGCCTTTGGCGATGTCGTGAAACAAGGCGGCCAGGTACAGGATTTCAGGGCGCACAAAATCGTTCATCAGCCGTGAGCACAGCGGGTATTCGTAGGCGTAGTTGTCGTCTTTGAAACGCCGAAGGTTGCGCACCATCATCAAAGTGTGTTCATCGACAGCGTAAACATGAAAAAGGTCATGCTGCATTTGTCCGACGATACGACCAAACGAAGGCAGGTATTGTCCGAGCAGGCCGTAGAGATTCATTGCTCGCAATGCGTGCAAAACGCCGCGTGGCGCTCGGAAAATGTCGATAAATTTGGCTTGGTTGGCAGGATCGGCGCGGAAAGCGCGGTTGATCTGGGAGCGAGCGTTGTTCAGCGTACGCAGGGTACGAGATGAAAGGCCAACGATTTCAGTGTTGCGTTGCCAGTGCAAAAAGGCGTCAAACAGGATGGACGGGGTGTGTATCAACTGTTGCGGATTGTTGATGTCGAGCAAATCGCCTTGTTGGGTGAAATAAGCGTCGAGGGGCCGCGTTTTGGGGGGCGGCGCAAAACGCTCTTCGAGAACTTGAAGAAACAAGGTGTTGAGGCGGCTGATGGTTTGTGCGGCGCGGTAATAACGTTGCATCAACATTTCACCGGGTCGGCGCGAGCCTTTTCCGGCGATGTGCATCTGTTCGGCAAGCGCGCTTTGATGGTCAAAGCGCAGTTGTTCTTCGGCGCGTCCCGAAAGATAATGCAGTCGGATGCGTAATGTATTGAGCCAGTGTTCGTGTTGTTGCAATGCGTGCGCTTCTGCAGCGGTGAGCAAGCCGTGATGGATGATTTCTCGCCAGTGGAAACCGAGACCGGCGGCACGGGTCAGCCAGCGCAATACGTGCACATCGCGCAAACCGCCGGGACTTTCTTTCAGGTTCGGTTCGAGGTTGTAGAGTACATCGCGGTATTTCAGATGGCGCTGTTCCTGCTCGAAGCGCTTGGCTTCGAAGAAATGGGAGAAGGTCAGTCGTGCTGTCAGTGTTTCTTCGAAACGACGGTACAACGACCGGGAACCTGCAAGGTAACGGTGTTCAACCAGCGCGGTTTGCGTTGTGATGTCGAGGGCGTTGATGTCGTGCAGTTCGTCGAGCGTGCGCACAGCATGACCCACGGCAAGCCCTACATCCCACAGCGCGGTTTCAAACCAGGCGAGGGCGGTGCGTGTTGCGTTATCGGGCGGCTCCGGCAAGAGGATGGTGATGTCGATGTCGGAGTGAGGAAACAGTGTGCCGCGTCCGTAGCCGCCGGTCGCAATCAAGGTGCCGTGACGGGTAACGGTGGCGGGTAACGAACGCCATAATGTGCGCAACAGGTGATCGACGAGTGAGCTGTGTCGACGGAGCAACAACGATGATTCGGGGCGTGCCATGAAAGCGTCGCGCAAGGAGCATCGCGCATTGTTCAATGCCGTTTTGTGTGCTGCCAGTTGCTCCGGTGTCAAGAAAGGTCTGGCGACGCTCATGGTCAGCAGGGGGGTGGGGGTGGGGCGCCAGCGGAGACCGTGAGCACTTCGACGCCGTCGGCGGTGACGAGCACGGTGTGTTCCCATTGCGCGGACAACGAATGATCGGCGGTGACGACAGTCCAGCCATCCGCCAGCATGCGTATATGGTGCCGACCGACGTTGATCATCGGCTCGATGGTAAAGATCATGCCTTCCTTTAATTTGAGGCCGGTACCGGGTTGGCCGTAGTGCAGTATTTGAGGGTCTTCGTGGAATTGGCGGCCAATGCCGTGTCCACAGAATTCGCGCACGACTGAAAAATTCTGCGCTTCGGCAAAACGTTGAATGGCATGGCCGATGTCGCCCAAATGAGCGCCGGGGCGCACGACGCGGATGCCGTGCCACATCGCCTGATAGGTGATGTTGACGAGACGTTTGGCCAGAACCGACGGCGCACCGACGCAATACATTCGGCTTGAATCGCCGTAAAAGCCGTCTTTGATTACCGTAACGTCGATATTCAAAATATCGCCCGCCTTCAATTTTTTTGGGCCGGGGATGCCGTGACAGATAACATGGTTGAGCGAAATGCACACCGACGCCGGGTAAGGCGTGTGTCCGGGCGGTGCATAGTTGAGAGGCGCAGGGGTCGTTCTTTGAATGTTGACTTGGTAATCATGACACAACTGGTTGAGTTCGGCTGTTGTCACGCCTGCTTTGACATAAGGCGTGATGTAGTCGAGCACTTCCGACGCAAGTCGGCAAGCAACGCGCATCGAGGCAATTTCGTCAGCGGTTTTGATCGGGACGGACATTGGATTCAACATTCACGGCACGTCAGTACAAAAGAAAAAAGCGAAAGACGCCATTATAACGATAACGGGCACCATTACATTCTATGGGATATGATCCTAAAAACGGCAGTTGACCGCTCGTGCTCTTATGGGAAACCGCTTGGCACGCCGATCAAAGCACTGGCGAGCACGCCCAACTACCGTTTTAGGATGATAAGATGAACGGTGTCCCGGATGTGTACAATGCAGGTGTTTTCTTTTGTTTTTGGCGCTGTTTTTTTTGCCCACCCACAACCACAAACCCATTGCCGAAACCCATGACCCCTCGCCATACTTCCCGCGTCACCCGTCTTCGTGAAAAACTGGAGTTTTTTGCGAACGGGCTGGCGGTGGTTTTGGCGACGGTCACGCTGGTGGTGGCTGCCGTCTGGTGGGGCTGGTATGCCTGGGGGCCGAAGCCCGTTCATATTGCGCCAACACCTGTTGAATCGCCCGTCGCTGTGCTACGTGCGGCACCGTTGTTCGGCAGTGCGCCGATAACGCCGACGGGAAAAACCGAAGAGGTGCTTGTTCTCGACGGCGAACTGCGTTTGCTGGGGCTGATTTCCGAAGATGAGGGACAGGGCTATGCCGTGTTTCGGATTGGGCAGGGCGTGTACATTGCTCAGGTTGGCGACGACGTCGCCGGACAGGCGACGCTGACCCGGGTCGAGCAGAATGCCATCGTTCTGCGCGAGCCGTCAGGCGCGGAACGGCGGGTGGTATTGCGATCGGAAGAAAAAAACGGGAAAAGCGCAGCGGCGATGGCAACTGCGGAGTCGGCGGCAGTCGGCAAGACGGCAGATAGCGCGTGTGTACCGTCCCATTTCAGAGGCAGCGTGATCCGCCTTAACCCCGAATTGCTGCAAGGCGCGTTGATGCAGCCGGAAATGTTTTACGCCCTGCTGGAAGCGAGAGGGGGCGGTCTGATTGTGCGAGCCGATAACGGTCACGCGGCAATGCTCGGCTTGCGCGCGGGTGACGTGCTGCAAAGCGCCAACGGTATTGCACTCACCCGCGCTGAAGACGTCGGCGCAACCATATTGAAGCCGCTGACGGTTGGGCAAAGCGTCTTGCTCAAGGGGAAACGCGGCGATCAAGCAAGAGAACTGCTGCTGGTGAACGCCAGCGTGTGCCGTAGCTAGAATCCATGGCCGGATGGCGGAGAAATTTCTTTTGGCAGAGGATCAATGGTTTTCAACGAAACGCTTGCCATGAAAAATATCCGATGGAAAATCGGCGTTTTGTTTGTTGGTGGATTTATCGCGTCCGCAGTTTGGGGGCAGACGCCGCCAGTGGATGAAGAAGACGAAGCGTCGGCGGCGGCGGTGGTTGAAAGAGAAAAAGAAGCTACCGACAGGCGCGGCAGGAACGAGGAGAACGATGACGAGTACGCGGCTTCGGCAATGGGCGGGTATCGAGTTGAACTGAGCGCACCCGGAGACGTTGATGATTTTCTCAAAAGGTATCTCGATCTTTACCAGATGCAGAAGCGTAAAGACCTTGCGGAAGAAGATTTTTTGCTTCTGGTAGATCGTGCGCCGCAGAACGTTCAGTCGTTATTGAAAACACTTGGGTATTTTGAGGCGCAGGCGGAAACGCAGGTGACGCAGGACAGCGAAGGGGTTGCCGTACATCTCAAAGTGACGCCAGGGGCGCAGGTGATGGTGGCAAAAGTGGATGTTCGCATTACCGGCGCGATTGAGCAGGACGAAGCGATGATGGCGCAGTTCCAACGTGCGTTGGAACGCCGGTTGTGGCGTCTTCCGAAAGGCGCACCGTTCGATCAGACGGCGTGGGACGAGAGCAAACGCCGCGTACTTGATCACATCATCTCGCGCCATTACGCTACGGCAGCCATTACCGGCAGCAAGGCAGAGATTGATCTCAAGACACACCAAGCCACGTTGATGTTGGAGATTGCCAGTGGGCCGGCGTATGTGTTCGGCGAGGTGTCAATTATCGGGTTGGAACATTATCCCGAAAAGGTGGTGCGTGATCAGATTCGGATTAAATCCGGGGATACGTATCAACGGCGCGATTTGTTGGACTTGCAAAGCGAATTGCAAAATTTGTCGTATTTTAGTGGTGTGGTGGTGGAAGCGCTTCCGAGCGAAGAGGCGCCGTATGTGGCTCCAGTAGCGGTTATCGTACAGGAAGTGCCACATAACAAACTTGATCTCGGTATCGGCTACAGTAGCAACTACGGAGTGCGCGTACAGTCCAGATACACGTACAACAACATCCTGAATCGTGGTTGGGTGTTTGACAGCTTGCTGAATTTGAGTGGGAGCGAGCGGCAAGCGGAGGTGGGGCTGAGTTTTCCAAAACATCGCAATGGCTATGGACATCGGTTGTTTGCCGTCTATAACGACAATGATTTTCAGGGAATTCACTCGCGTGCCGGAAAATGGGGCGTATCGCGTACCAAAAAGCATAACAAAATCGAGCGGGTGATGAGCGTTGAATTCGTGCACGAAAACCGGCACGATGATTACGGCACTGAAGATACATTGAAGGCATTGCCGTTCGGTTACCGCTGGGTTCGACATGATGTGAGAACGCAGCGCAATCCACGCAGCGGCAATGTTGTACAACTGGAGGGCAATGTTGCGCTCAAAGGTTTGCTTACCGACGAAAGCTTTGTTCGTCTATACGGTCGCGGGGTACAGTACTGGCCGGTCGGCAACAAGCATGTAGCGCTAGTGCGATTGGAGCTTGGTCAAACATTTACCAGTCATCCTGAAAAAGTGCCGACTGAATATCTGTTTCGCGCTGGCGGCAGCAACAGTGTGCGCGGCTACGATTATCAATCGTTAGGGATTGCCCATCGGGAGGCAACATGGCCGGGAAGAGTGTTGGCGGCGGGTTCGATTGAGTATCAGCATATGGTGTACAAGGACTGGCGTGCAGCGGTGTTTGTCGATTATGGTGACGCGGCGGATCGCTGGAGCGATTGGAACGGTAAAACGGGCGTTGGTGTCGGCGCACGCTGGACCAGTCCGGTCGGTATGTTGGGCACCGATCTGGCGTACGGGATCGACAGCCAGACTTGGCGGTTTTATTTCAGTCTCGGCATGTCGTTCTGAGGCGCGGTCATGGTAAAAACGATGGCAAACGCAACGCATCAACGGCAACCTCAGCGTCGATGGATGCGTTGGTTGCGTTATGTGTTGTACACAACGTTGATGTTGGCGGTCGTTTTGATCGCGGCGGTCGGGACGACGGTTGCGTTGTTGCAATCGGAAAAAGGTCGCATCTGGCTTATCGCGCAGGTGAACAAAACCGGCATCGTGTCGTTGCAGGCGCTGGAAGGCAATTTGCTCGATGAAGTCATCGTTCACAATCTGGTTTATGACGACGAGACGTTTCGCTTGACGCTCGATCATGTGCATTGGCGTTGGAACTTGCGAACCTTGCTGTGGCGCAATCTGAAGGACTACAAATTATTAATTTCGACGCTTGAAGCAGGAACATTGTCCATCACAACAAAACCATTGTTGTCCGAGATCGTGCCGAAGGAGCCGCCACCACCACCCCAGTCATTGAAGCTACCGCTGGCAATGACGGTTGATACGTTTACATTGCAGCGTTTGTCGTGGGACAAGATACAACTTGACGCGATTGCACTGTCGCTGAGAAGCACCGGAGATTGGCACCTGATCAGCCTCCATCATCTCGAGGCAGAGCGCGGGGTGCTCAACGGAGCGCTGGGGGTTAACGGAACAGCCCCGTTTAATGCTGGCGGTGTGATTTCGTATCGCGGCACGTTTGAAGAATATCCGGTGGGCTTTGATCTGAATATCGACGGAAGCCTGCGCGATTTTCATCTGAACGGTCATGTGTTCGGTGAGCACATGAACATCGAAAGCGATGTCCGCCTTGATCTTTTTGCGCCTTATGTGTATTCGGTGTTTCACGAGGCAACATTGCGGACGGTTGATCTGAATCCGGCAAAAATCTTTCCCGGCCTTCCGGAAGGGCAATTCACCGTGACGCTGGATTTAAAACCGTTACCGGACAAACTGGCGCATGGAGAACTCAAGATCACCAATACGATGGCGGGCACCTTTGATCGCCACCGTATTCCCGTCGAGACGCTGACCGGCGAATTTGAAGTATGGGAGGATCAAATCGTTTTTTACGGCCTTAATCTGAAAGCGTTCGGTGGCGCACGGATGGAGGGGCAGGGTTGGCTGCGCGAAGATCAACTGCGGGCGCGGTGGGTGTTAACCGACTTGAATGCAGCGGCGCTTATGCAGGGGGCGCCGGAGGGAAAAACGAGCGGCGAGGTATGGTTGCAAGGGCAGTATCGTGCGCCGGAAGTAACGGTTGATGTGATGGATGCGTTGTATCAAATAGCCGCGAAGTTCGGGCTGGCGTGGGTGGATCCTGAGAGTCAACAACAATTGACGGTAAAAGATGCGCAAGTGGGTTATCGTGGCGCGGTAGCGAATTTTTCCGGACGGTATGATCTCAAGGCGCAAACGTTGACGGCACAAGGAACGTTTGATGGTGTAAACCCGGAAGCGTTTGGTGGATCGGCGGGTCGAATCGGTGGCGAGTTCAGTGTGGACGGTGCTTTGACGCCGGCTGTCGATTTTCGCGCGCGTTACGTCTTGCGGCCGAGTCAATGGCTGGCGCAAACGATGACCGGTGAGGGCGAAATGCAATGGGCGGAAGACCATCTTCGGCAAGTGAAAGGGTGGCTGCAACTGGGAGCCACACGATTTGCAGTGGAAGGTGCGCTCGGTGCGGAAAATGATGTGTTGCGTTTTGAGGTGAACATTCCCGATCTGGCGCAATGGGAGAATGGACTGAGCGGGCAGGCACAGGGGAATGGCGAATTGCGCGGAACTTTTTCGCAACTTGCGTTGCACACGCAAGGTTCGGTCAGCGGATTGCGAATCGGCGATGTGCAAGCACAGAAGGCGCAGTTCACCGTCGAGACTCAGTGGAACGCAGAGCAAGCACTGGAGGCGTTGCCGTTTACTGTTCGCGCCGAGTCTGAAAATATCGAAGCGGCAGGGACGCAGTGGCAGACGGTAACGCTGGCGTTGGGTGGCACACCGGCTGAACATCAGGCGACATTGGCGGCACGGGGAGATGTGGCAACACAAGCGGTTGGTGTCACAGCACTCGTGCAAGGCAGTTGGGATATGCCGCCTGTGGCACGCTGGAAAGGTTCGTTGTCGCGTTTTGAAGTGGAGCATCAGCAAGTACCGATGCGGCTGACAGCGCCGTTACCGATGACCGTGGACACAGCGGAAGGGCATGCCAAGGTGAGCGTTGGGTCGGGCGCATTGACGTTCAACGACAGCCGTATGCGCCTGAAGAGCGCGACATGGCAGTCGGAGCGTTGGCACGGCGAAGGGATGATCGAAAACGTTACTCTGGAGCAATGGCTGAAGCTGGCGGGAAAGGAAGCGGCGGCGACACTGCGTGGCGATCTGGCGCTGTCCGGTGACTGGTCTTTTTCGCAGGAGGGCGAAACGCTCTCGGCGTTGCAAGGTTATCTCGACATTCGCCGTGAGCGGGGCGACGCGCAATTACGCATGACGTCGCGTGCTGCATGGCAACCATTGTATTTATCGCAATTCGGAATGCGTGCGGAGGTCAAAGATGCGCGGCTTGCGCTTCGCGGCATCGCCGAAAGCAATCGCTACGGAAAAATCAGCGTTGATGGCGAGACGGCATTGACAAAACCTGAGGGAACGGCGATGGACGATCACCCGTTCATGCTGCGCGTGCAGGGTGAGCTTCCCGATTTGTCGAACGTGGCGCCGCTGATTGCCGGTGATATCCAATTGGCCGGACGCATTCATCTGGATGCGCAGCACAGCGGCACATTACGACACCCCGTGTACCGTGGCGCGATGATCGGCGACAATCTTTCCATCAAGGATTCGGAAACAGGTATTACGTTAAATGATGGTGATCTGCGATTGGTGTTGAACGAACAAAACATCGCCATTGAGCGTTTTGCATTCAAAGGCGGTCGTGGCGAAATGGTGATGACAGGCGGCGTTGATCTGCATGAAGGAAAACCGCGCGCCAAGCTGGCGATCAAAGCCGACCGCTTACGCTTGATCCGGCGGCCTGATATGGTGCTGGTGATAACGGGAAGCGCCGATCTGGGCTACGACGAGCAAGGTGTTTCGTTGCTTGGTAATCTCAAAACCAATTACGGCAGTATCCAGTACCGCGACAGCGATGTACCGGGTTTGTCCGACGACGTTGTGGTAGTTGGTGAACAACCGCAGGATTCGGGCGTCAACTTGGCGAATGTGCAGTTTGATGTCGATCTCGGCAACAACTTCCGTTTTCGTGGTTACGGCATTGATACCAAACTGGCAGGGACATTGAAACTGCGTGCTCGTCCCAATCAAGCATTGACCGCTCACGGCAATGTGCGTGCGGAAGAAGGCGTCTACCGTGCTTACGGGCAAAAACTTGAAATTCGCCGTGGCATCATTTCGTTTTTGGGGCCGCTCGACAATCCGACGCTCGACATTTTGGCGGTTCGTGAGAACTCATCGGTTGAAGCCGGCGTGGCGGTCAAGGGAACGGCGATGCAGCCCGGCGTAGTGCTTCACTCAAACCCGTCGATGTCAACCAACGAAACGTTGTCATGGTTGTTGTTCGATCATGGTACAGAAAACATGGACAAAGCAGATGCGGCGATTTTGTTCCAATTGTTGAACAGCATGTTGGCTGACGGTTCCGGTGAAACATTGACCAATGAGCTATTCGGCGGTGTGATCGACGAGATCAACGTCGCTGCCGGTCAAATGGAAGACGGTACAACCACACAAATCATTACCGTCAGCAAGCGGCTTGGCAAAAATCTCTCTATCGGACTCGACAAAAGCCTTAACGGGTTGCAAGACGCTATCCGGTTGACTTGGCGTTTATCGCGGAAGTGGTCAATGATGACCCGTTTTGGCACCGACGACAGCACGATCGACGCGCGTTATTCGATCGTGTTTTGACAGCGTTTAACCACGGAAAACACGAAAGCCACGAAAAAACATCCGCCATTTTGCGCGAAGCGCGTAGGTTGATGGCGAGCGCAGCGAACCCCAACGGTTTCCTCACGCGAAAGCGCGAAGGACGACTTCGGCATTCCCGCGAAAGCGGGGTGCTAGACCGAATATTTCACCACTCTTGCAAAAACGGCTGCTTTGTCACGCAAACATCTTGACGGCGCTGTAAACACCCCGGAACGTTGCCAAAGCGGCAATTCTCGAATTTTGGACGCAATTTCCCCTTGCCCCCATTGTTTTTGAGCCACTCTGACCTTCCCTCGGTTCTTTACCAACCCGTTCTTGATGCCTTGTAATTTTGCAAAAATAATACACTAATAAATTTTATGGGTGGCTTTTTGATTAAATCTTTTGCATAAAGGGAGTAATAGTTGCAAAATTTATGAATGATAAGGTGCTGAGGAGCGCATCGGATCATTTCGGTGTCGACCAACGTAGCGGAGATGGATCAATGCGCCAGCGGCATAAAACGGCCTGCGATGGGTTGCTGTGATGAATTTTTTTCAGGCTCGCCGGTTCTCGATTCTCTCTTTTGTTTTCTCTCTCTGGAAAGGATTAACATGTTTAAGCATCGTAAGAAAAGCTCGTTTACTTCTCCGGGCCGGCTGATTTTCATCGCGTTGTTCGGCCTTTTGTTCGTCGGCGCTGTCGGCGCACAGACTTGTGTTGAGTGTCACGATAAGGTTACTCCGGGCGCTGTGTCCGATTGGAAACTGAGCAAACACAGCAATAACAAGGTTGACTGTGCGGTTTGTCACGGCGACAAGCACAAGTCCGCTAAAGATGCTGCATTTGCCAAGATGCCGACGCCGGATACTTGCGGTCAATGCCATTCCGAGCGGGTGTCGCAGTACAAATCGGGTAAGCACGCGGCGGCATGGGCTGCGATGAAGGCGATGCCGACGATCCACTATCAGCCGATGGCGATGACGGACGGCCAGAAGGGCTGCGGTTCTTGCCACAGGGTTGGCCTCAAGACGGAGGCTGAAATGGCTGAACTGCGGAAGCAGGGCAACGGTTACGGCACGGCTGCCTGCGATTCCTGTCACACCCGACATACTTTCTCGGCGCAGGAAGCCAGACAGCCTCAGGCGTGCGCAACCTGCCACACCGGTTTCGATCATCCGCAATGGGAGATGTATTCCGGTTCCAAGCACGGCATTCGCCATTCGCTCAAGCAGCTTAATATTCTGCCGTCAACGGCGGCGGCGCCGACTTGCCAGACGTGTCACATGCAAAACGGCGATCACAATGTCCAGACGGCGTGGGGATTCTTGGCTGTGCGCCTGCCTTTGCCGGAGGATAAGGTGTGGGCGGCTGACCGCGTTACCATTCTTCAGGCGCTCAATGTGCTCGATCCCGAAGGCAAGCCGACAGCGCGACTCGATGTGGTGAAGGCCGCCAATGTCGCGCGGCTGACTCAGGAAGACTGGCAGAAGCAGCGCGACAAGATGATCACGGCTTGTACCCAGTGCCACTCAAGCAATTTCGCGAAGGGTGAGCTGGCGAAGGGCGATGACATGATTCGTGAGGCCGATCACTTGATGGCTGAAGCGATTCGCATTGTCACCGGGCTTTACGCCGACGGTACGCTGGCGAAACCGCAGGGCTATGCGTATGCTTTCCCCGACTTGCTCACGTTTCATGATGCGCCGACCGTTATTGAGCAGAAGTTATTTGTGATGTTCCTGGAGCATCGTATGCGTACTTTCCAGGGCACTTTCCACTCTAACCCGGACTATGCGCTCTGGTATGGATGGAGTGAGATGCGCCGCGATTTGATCGAGATAAAAGAACTGGCCGAGGATATGCGGCGGGTGAAAAAGAAATAGTCGGCTTTGCGCTGTCGCAGCGATGAAATCAACCAAGCGTGTTGATTTTGCATGAAGCGCACATGAGAGGCGCACATAAAAAACGGGGCGAAAGCCCCGTTTTTTTTAAACTTCCGGAATTCTGCAGAACTCCGGGAAGGATAATTTGGAGCGGGAGACGAGTCTCGAACTCGCGACCTCAACCTTGGCAAGGTTGCGCTCTACCAACTGAGCTACTCCCGCAGTAAGCCGCGCATTTTAGCCCAACTTTCTGAGCCGCGCAAGCATAGCTGCGCGTGCGTGCGCGGCGGGTTGGATCAGTCTTTCTGCACTGCCGCCATGGCTTCCGCGACGTAGTCAATGTTGCTGGCGTTCAACCCCGCGACGCAGATGCGACCGCTTTCGACGATGTAGATCGCGTAGTCATCGCGCAGCTTCTGCGCTTGCGCCGCGCTGAGTCCCGAATACGAGAACATGCCTCGCTGCTTGACGATGTAATCGTAATTCCGGTCAGGCGCTCGCGCACTCAGCCGTTCCCGCAGCATCAGACGCATTTCGCGGATGCGGTTGCGCATACCGGCCAGTTCTTCTTCCCAGAGGGCGCGTAAGTCGGGCTGGTTGAGTACGGTAGAGACTAACGCTGCGCCAAAAGTCGGTGGGTTCGAGTAGTTGGCGCGAATGGCGCGTTTTACTTGCGAAAGCAGACGTTTGGCTTCATCGGCGTTGGCGGTGAGCACGGTCAATGCGCCGACGCGTTCGCCGTACAACGAAAACGACTTGGAGAACGAACTGGCAATGAAGATAGGCAGGTTGCGCTCCGCAAAGCGCCGGATGATCTCGCTGTCTTCTTGGAGACCGTCGCCAAAACCCTGATAAGCGATATCGAGAAACGGCACCAACTGACGCTGTTCAACGGTGTCGATGATCCGACCCCATTCTTCGGCGGAGGGATCAACACCAGTGGGGTTGTGGCAGCAAGCATGCAGGATGACAATGTCGCCAGGTTGTGCGCGTTCCAGATCACGCAACATACCGGCAAGGTCGAAGCCGCCAGTGGCGGCGGCGTAATAGCCGTAGGTTTCGACGGAAAATCCTGCGCCTTCGAGAATGGCGCGGTGGTTGTCCCAAGTGGGGCTGCTGACCCAAGCCTTGACTTTGGGGGAGATGTTAAACAGGAGATCGAAGCCGACTTTCAGCGCACCGGTACCGCCAAGCGTTTGGGCAGAGACCGCTCGGCCTTCACGGATGGCCGGATGATCCGCGCCGAGCAGCAATTTTTGCACGGCTTGGGCGTAAGCGGCAGGGCCTTCAATGGGCTGATAGATGCGTGGCGTGGTTTGCGACATCAGGGACTGCATCGCTTTTTGTACGCACGACAGCACCGGTATTTTACCGACGTTGTCGTAGTAAACGCCTATGGAAAGGTTGACTTTTTTAGGGTTGGTATCGGCCTGATACGCCTCGTTCAAACCCAAAATAGGATCGCGTGCCGCCAACGGCACTGCCGCAAACAGCGGAAGTGATACAGTCATAGGAGCCTCGTCAGAACAAAATTAGAGAGGCTCCTAGTATAAATCAGCTTATTTCGCCTTGAGGGCGGCGCGCTGTTCTTTTTCGTGTTTTATAGCGTCTTCCTTGATTTTTTTCTCGACCCAGAAGTACAAATAGAAGCTCATGACGATCATGAACAGGATAGAAAGCAGGCTGAGTATCCCGACATCGGTAGTGAGCAATTCCTTAAGCATCATCATAAAAATTTCTCCATAGGTGACAGTTAAAAAAAAACACTCCGTATAGTCTCACGAATATACGCATCGTTTCATCACATCTCAATACGTTACTATAGAAGAGCGTGCCGACAACGGCTTGACGCAAGTCAAGACAATCGCTCAAAACGCCTCGAAACCTTCAAAGCACTCATGTCGCTGTTTTTTGTGCGCCATCGACGTTCAGTTTTATTGTTTTTGAGATGCGTTGTCACAGCCAAGACGGTGGAATGTGAAGATCGATAATTTTTATGTCGGGCAAAGGGTGTTGCAATTTTTGCGCAATAAACATAATAAAAGCAAGATTAAGTCATAATTCATTGACGATGGCGTTAGCGAACATGGAGAATGATATACACATAGCCCATGTGTTGCAGGGTGTCTGGCTTGAGATTAAAAAGGAACGTGCCATGAAAACGAAAATACGCTGGTTTTTTACGCTTGTTTTGTTCCTGGGCATGCAGTGCGGAGCGCCCCATGTTTTTGCCGCTGACGACACTCAGTATCTTGGGGTTTTCGTTGGCAGCATCGGATCGGAGCTTTATTTTAAAGAAGGGCTGCCCGATACGTACAATCAGGAAGGTTTTAATGAAGTCGTAAACAAGGTAGGCACAAAAGGGACAGAAAAACGAAAGCTGGCACTGTTTTTTTCCTTTAACATCTTCCGGCAATCCCTGGACAAGGGCATTGGTATATGGCCTGGAGGCTCGTTAAGCAATCTATTGGGCGAAGACTTCGGCTTTACCGTTGGGGGAGATTACGACACTCCCGCGATGAAAAAAGCGTTGGAAAACACGCTTGCGGCCTCGCTGGCGACGGATGTGCCCGTAATCATCCGTCTGGACGGCAAAGAATGGTGGGAACTGCGACCGGATCTATGGAACTGGTGGAATGAGAACGAGGTTGGGTACAACCCTGGCAACATCAATAATGTTGAGCGCTTTGATTGGGGCACGGGAGCGGACACCGCTGTAAAGATAGGCTGGCGGGACTGGGGCGCTCAAATGCGAGTGCCGCCAGCACCCAACTTGGCGTCTCTCGCGTATCGTGCAGCACAAAAAGAATGTCTGGATTTGCTTCTTCTCACTATTGTCGAATGGTATAAGAGTTTACCAGACGATAAAAAGTATCTCTTCGGCGGCCTGATGCTCGGGTGGGAAGTGTCTACATATTTGAACAGCTATTACTACAATGATGGCAATAGTTATCTGGCTTTTCATAGAAACGATGGAAAAGATCCACAGAACGGCCCTTTGAGTAGCATGCCGCTCGGATACGCGGCGGCGCAGACCCTGAAGGAACGAGGGGTCGATATTCAGACCTCGGGGCGGATTACGGAAGCGACAGGCGATGCCATTTGTGCGGATTATCTGGATTTTCTGATCGGGCTTGCCGTCAATCACGGTATTCCGGCGAATCGGATCATAACTCACGGAATTACGCACGTCGAGACACAATGGCATGGCGGCGGGCTTAGTGGAAAGGGGGCTGTTTCAAGTATCCCCGGCGTCATTCCCGGATGGTCTTGGCAGGGCCTTTCCAGAGGTAACCCCCTCTCGCACGTGGACAGGCTGATTGACTACGCTGAAGGCGGTCCATGGTCACTCAGTGAGACGGCCTCAGGCATTAGCGATCACTCGGGTTCTCCTAGTGGTGTCGGGGTTTATAAAACTGTGGCAGAGGTGCAAGAACGTCTTGAGGAAGTGCTTGCCTACAAAAACAACCGCTACATCATTTTCGTCAACTGGGGCGGCCAATCGCCGGGACAAAATTATGGAGTCAAGTATCAGCCGATTCTTCTTGAGGCGATAAAGCGAGCACTTCTCGGCAGCCAGGTAAAGCTTGGGATGTGGTATTTCCCTGGATGGAAGGAAACCACCACCACCTCTTGGGTGTCATCCACGTGGCCGCGCACCAAGGTCTTTCCTGAAAAAGAACCATTGTTGGGATGGTATGACAACAGTGAGGTGGCTGTCGTTAATCAGCATCTGGAGTGGATAGCCAAGCACGGGATTAATTTTGTGGCATTCGCCTGGTACGAGGACGGGAGAGATTGGAGCCAAATGGAAGCCACCATTTTGGCCTACCATCAAGCAGAGGCGCGTTACCTTGTTGACTACGCGTTGCTGTGGGCGAATCACTTTTCGTATCCGACAACACGCGATCAATGGGACGGAATAGTAGACAAGTGGATCGACAATCATTTTCTGGACGGAGCAGCGCCGAGGAAGGAATACCTGAAGATTGACGGGAAACCAGTCGTATTTATTTTTGAGCCAAATAGCGGTGATAGCCATCCAGGCCTCGTGTGGCAAGCCAATGCGATTCGTAACAATATGGGAGCGGGAGCAAGCTTTACCGTTGTCGATATGCTAAACCGCGCACGGGATCGCGCAAAAAGCAAGGGCTTGGACGGCATTTACTTTGTGCTCTGTGTTCCTGCGAATCGGCACTGGGTTGATAGCTTCGGAAAAGGAGCCGGTGCTTACGCTTCTGCCGTTGACGCGCTGACTGCTTATAACTACCACTGGGGTGGAGAAGACAGCGGAAGCTCCAATACAGATGTAGGCGGTTACGACTTTGGCCAACAGCCGCTATCGTACAGTTTTGCCCAGCTCGACAGGGGTTATCAAAGGCAATGGGACTGGATTCTGGGGAACAATCTCGATATTCCCTATTTCGTGCCGATGACTTCAGGGTGGGATGAGCGCCCTCGCCGCGCTCGCATCGACTGGGATGCTCATCAAAAAAGTGCCTCAACACCGCAATCGTTTGAAGCACATTTACGTGCCGGATACGACAGGATTGTCCGCGATACAAACAAGACGAAAGGCATCGGGATGTTGTGTTGCTGGAGCGAATACGAGGAAGGTTCGGTGATTGAACCTAGCAAGCGTCACGGCACTGAGTATTTGCAACGGATTCGCAAAGTTTTTAGTGGGAAGTGATGTTTTGAATTTTTCAGCAAGGAGAAATTATCATGGCTTCCGCGATTTTTAACGATTTGTGTTTTCGCAAAGCGACATGGTTCGCTTCGAAGCGTTTTTTTCTGGCACTGGTGTGGACGCTGCTGTTTCTGCCTGGCCTCTCGTGGGCGCAGGGATGGGCGAGCGTGGGAACGTCGCCCCGTTTTTCGGAAAGCGGCGCATTTTATCTTTCTCATGCGCTGGACACGTCCAAAACGCCACCAGTGCCTTACGTGGCTTATTCGGATGAGGCGCACGGCAAGAGGCTTTCGGTCATGAAGTTCAACGGAAGCAGTTGGGAATACGTGGGGGATCCCGGGTTTTCTGTAAGCGTGGGCGCTTCACCATCGCCAGTAGAAGTCACGGGGACTTCTTTGACGATTGCCTCCGATGGGACGCCCTATGTGGCCTATCAAGATGGAACGGATTCCAGCCGAAGAGGCGCGGTGGTGCGCTTTGTCGGGACGTCTTGGCAACGTGTGGGCGAGTATTTCTCGGAAAACATCGCGCTCTCGATTTCTTTGGCGCTGGATGCGGCTGGAACGCCTTACGTGGCTTACAGGGACTTTGCGAACGACGACAAAGCTTCGGTGAGGAGGTTTAACGGGAGCAATTGGGAGTATGTGGGGAACAGTGGTTTTTCAGAGATACATCCGGATTATATTTCGCTGAAACTGGATACCCGTACAACGCCCATAACCCCCTATGTTGCCTATGAAGACGGAGATTGGGATGGTGGCTACGGGGCGACGCTGATGAAACTTGTCGGGAACGCTTGGGTCAGACAGGGAGATGCAAGTTTTACAGGGCAGGCAAGCTATGTTTCGCTGGCGCTGGACATGTCCACGAATCCCTCGACGGTTTATGTGGCTTTTCGGAAAGATGATTCCGGCGAGCACAAGGTTTCGGTGAAGAGGCTCAACGGCAGCAACTGGGGTGATGTGGGAACGCCAGGTTTTTCGTCGGGAGAGGCGCGTCATGTTTCGCTGGCGGCGAACGCCTCGATGCTTTATGTGGCGTATCAGGACATGAGCGAAAGCGGTGGCGGCAAAACGTCGGTGATGAAGTTTGAGGGAGGCGCCTGGAACCATTTGGGTTCGCAGGGCTTTTCGACAGGAGAGTCGCATGATGTTTCGCTGAGTTTGAGCGCATCCGGTGCGCCTTATGTGGCTTATATGGATTGGAGTAATGGAGGGAAAGCTGCGGTCATGAGGTTTCTGGACAACATCGTGACGCTTTCCTCAACAGGTGTCGTGTTCGATCCGGTGGTTGCTGGCGGCACGCTGCCGACGCTGGAAGTGACTTGTACACCAAGCGCAACAGTGGTGACTGTCGGTAGTTCCTGGAGCGCACCGGAAGGCGCGAGTTGTCAATTGAGCGTGTCAGGTGGTTCGCCACCGTCGGGCTATACGATGGGCACAGCCACCTATAGTGGCACGGGTGTTAATGCGGCAGGAGCGTTCACCGTTCCGGCGGGTGGCATCAGTGACCTCAGCGCGACGGTGGCATTGACGCCCAACATCGTGACGCTTTCCTCAACAGGTGTCGTGTTCGATCCGGTGGTTGCTGGCGGCACGCTGCCGACGCTGGAAGTGACTTGTACACCTGGCGCAACAGTGGTGACTGTCGGTAGTTCCTGGAGCGCACCGGAAGGCGCGAGTTGTCAATTGAGTGTGTCAGGTGGTTCGCCACCGTCGGGCTATACGATGGGCACAGCCACCTATAGCGGCACGGGTGTTAATGCGGCAGGAGAGTTCACCGTTCCGGCGGGTGGCATCAGTGACCTCAGTGCAACGGTGGCGCTGGTATCACCGCCGATTTCGTTCGTTGAAGTTGCCACAGCGGCTCGCAATCTGGTCGTGGCCTTCAATCCGCCGATGCCTGGTGGTACGCCGCCGACGCTTACCTTGAGCTGCACACCGTCTGCGACATTTGCGGGCGTGGGCGTTTGGCAGGTGCAAGTGGGCGCAACGTGTCAGCTTGGCAGAACAGGCGGAACCCCACCAGCGGGCTACAGCTTCGGTGCCATGACCTACAGTGGAAGCGGTGTCAATGGGACAACCGGAGTATTTACGCCGCTTGGCAATATCAACAACCTTGGAGGAACGATAACACTGGTACCGTACAGCGGTTCCACTACGACCATTCCGACGCTGGGTGGAAAGGCGCTAATGGTGCTGGCGTTATTGGCGTTGTTGCTTGGTGGCTGCGGTTTGCGAAGAAACGGAGCGAAATGAGAAATTGCGCGGGTCGATTCTTCGTCCACGGCTCTTGCCCGGATCGGATTCAGGGTTTGAGCGCTTTGTATAACCACGGCAACGAGACATCGAGCCGATGGTCGATGCCGGAATGAGTGCCGTCGAAGGCTTCATAACGGTGGGGGATTTTGTGCGCGGTCAGTTCGCGGGCGAGGATTCGTGTGCCGTAATGGATGTGGTATTGGTCGCGCCAACCGCAATCAAGATAAAGACCGCGCAGACTTTGTAGCGCATTGCGGTGGCGACCCACCAAGCGAACGGGGTCGTGTCGCTGCCAGCAGCGCCAGCGCTCCGGCAGCAGTTCGCCGGTATCGAGGTCAAATGGCAGGCGGAAACCATTGGGCACGTGCGGATCGGGGTCGTAACTGGCGGCCATTGCGATATTCATCAGCGCGTGTCCTTCGTCGAAATTCGGTCGTGATGTGTTGCGCATCGCGTCGAGAAAGCGTTTAACCCGCCCATCGTCAATGCCGCGGGCGGCACTCGGCAAGGGCGTGGGCGGTGTTTCGAGACCGGCGCACCGGAGCGGACGCCGGTAACGCCCCAGTTCGGTTAATGTCGCAGGCCAACCGGGCAGGTAGCAGAGTTCAAAATAAGCATCGCCCGCGTGCGAGGCGGCAGCGCCCCAGTAGCGTGGGTATTTCATCGCGTGAATGAGTGCGCCGTAACCGCCGGAAGATTTGCCGAAGCAACCTCGGTGTTCGCGGGAAGGCAAGGTGTGAAATTCGCGGTCGATCCAAGGGATGAGTTCGCGCGTCAGATAATCGGCGTAACGACCGATTGCCGACGAATTGATATATTGATTTCCCCCCAGCGCTGTGAAGCAATCGGGGAAAACGACGATAACAGACCCCATTTTTCGGCTGTGGATAAGACGGGCGACACGTTCGGCGATGTTTTCCTCAAACGCCTGCCAGTTGGTGTGTGCTGGCCCGCTCGAAAAAAAACCGGCCAGCGAATACAAGACCGGAAAACGCCGCAGCTTTCCCCCACTTTTTCCTCGGGAAGCGCCCTGATCGTATTGAGGCGGTAGCCACACCGGAAAACGGCGGGTGGCGGAATCTCCCAGCGGATTGTCGGCGAGGAGGGACGATGTATGTTCAACGGTGACGAGTGTGCCGTCAGTACGGCGGTTGGCAGAGGGCATGGCTTTCAGGCAAGGATTAAAAGAAGGTTGTTTCTCATAGTCATTATAGCCATCTCTTCATGCTTTCGCGCGAATCGGTTTTTTCGGGTTTGCCCGATCCTGTTCCGATTTCCGGAAGAGCAATTTGCGCTTAAGAGGATTGCCCCTCGTTTCATTTGGCGGCAATATTTCATCAAGTTTTAAAAAAAATATTTCGGACAGCCGCGTGCGAAAGCCGGGGTCTGGAAAGCCATCTTACGCGGAAATAAGGAAGCGCGAAGATGCGTAGAGACGGGTTTGAAACCCGTTTCTATAAGGGACCGGAGAAGGCAAGCAAATCATGAAAAAAGTAATCTGAATAAATATTCAGGGGCGGCATTGTTGCGCTCGTTTTGGGGAACCGTTGCCGGTTCTGGTAAGACTGTTTTAACGAGAACAAGACCATCCGTATAAAACAGTTCGGGTTTATCGGTTTCGGCAAATTGCCGGCGCTGTCCGGCTGAAATAAGTCTATGCAAATCAAGCTGTCGTAAAAAACGGCGCGGGGAGGGCAAGGCCAATGAGTGAGCGAGAAATCGATCAGCAGCTTGTCGTGCGTACGCAGCAAGGCGACAAGTCAGCTTTCGAGTTGTTGGTCAGGAAATACCAGCGTCGGCTGGCGCGGTTGTTGTCGCGCTTGATACGCGACCCGGCAGAGGTAGAAGATGTGGCTCAGGAAACTTTTATCAAAGCTTATCGGTCGCTGCCGGATTTTCGTGGCGATAGCGCGTTTTATACGTGGCTTTACCGTATCGGAATCAACACGGCCAAAAATCATCTGTTGTCGTCCGGGCGTCGTGTCCAGGCGTCGGCTTCGTTTGCTGTTGAGGAGGCCGAAAGTTTTGAAGACGCAGAGCGGTTGCGCGATCCGGCGACACCCGAAGGTGAGTTGATGAGCAAGGAGATTGCGCTGACGGTGAACCGCGTGGTGAAAGCCTTGCCGCAGGAGTTGCGTTCTGCGGTGTTGTTGAGAGAGTTTGAAGGGTTGAGTTACGAGGAAATTGCCGAGGCGATGAATTGTCCGATCGGGACGGTGCGTTCAAGAATTTTCAGGGCACGCGAAGCGATCGCGGCGGAATTGAAACCGCTGTTGAACACCGACGAGAACCGAAGATGGTAACGGATCGTTCAACCGGCGATGCGGCGGAGCGGGGGAAAAGTCGTTCTGACGTATTCGAATGGGATAACGGTGGCGCATGCAACGAGAAAGGCTTGCCGAATCGCTGTCGGCAGGAAGGCGCCAAACGATACGTTACGCTTGATTGCACAAGAATTCGTCCACAAATAGTATATTTCGCTATCTGCCTGCTTCGGCGGGCGTTTCGCTTGGTTATTTCCATGAGGAGTTTCAAGATGCTGCTTTCTTCTCGCAAAGCAAGAGATGGTTTTGTGCTGGGGTGCTGTGCCGCGCTCATGTTGCTGGCCGCTCCGACGTTGCGTGCGCAGGTGACGGGGTTGCCAGATTTCACCGGGCTTTATGAAAAGCAGGGGCCGACGGTGGTGTCGATCGACGTGCGTCAGAAGCTGCGCGGCCACCCGATGATGGGGATGTCCGAAGACGATCCGTTCTACGAATTTTTCCGGCGCTTCGGGATGCCGCCGCCGCAACAACGGCGCGGTGAACCGGAAGGGCCGACGGGAACGGGTTCGGGCTTTATCATTTCGGCGGATGGTTACATCGTGACCAACGCGCATGTGATCGATAAAGCTGACGATGTCAAAGTCAAGCTGACCGACAAGAGCGAATACACGGCCAAGGTTATCGGCTCTGATCGGCGCACCGATGTGGCGCTGCTGAAAATTGATGTTGACCGTCCTTTGCCGACGGTCACAATCGGCGATCCCGAAAAACTGAAAGTAGGTGAGTGGGTGGTGGCGATCGGCAAACCGTTCGGTCTGGAAAACACGATGACCGCCGGTATTGTTAGCGCCAAGGGACGCGATCTTCAGGAAAATCTGGCGCCATTTATTCAGACCGATACCGCGATCAACCCCGGCAATTCCGGCGGTCCGTTGTTCAATCTGAACGGCGAAGTGGTCGGCATCAATTCGCTGATCTATTCGCGCAGCGGCGGCTTCATGGGATTGTCGTTTGCGATTCCGATTGATGTGGCGATGAATGTCGTCAATCAGATTAAGACGACGGGTAAAGTGACGCGAGGCCGGATCGGTGTCGTTATTCAGGAAGTCAGCAAGGATGTTGCGGAAGCGTTCGGCCTGAAATCGGCGACTGGTGCATTGGTCAATTCGGTCGAAAAAGACGGCCCGGCCGACAAGGCTGGCATCAAGCCCGGCGACATCATCCTGAGAGCCGATGGGCGTGAAGTAGAGAACAGCAGCAAATTGCCGCGCATTATTACCGTGTTGCGGCCAGGCAATAAAACGGAACTGACGCTGTGGCGCGATGGCGCAACTAGGAACATAACGGTGATCATTGCCGAGAGCGAGGAAGACAGCGGTACGGTGGCAAGCAGGTCAAGCAGTAGAGAGGGCACAAAATCCAACGCTTTGGGATTGGTGCTGTCTGACCTGACGGCGGCTCAGAAAAAACAGCTTGAGATCAAAGAGGGCGTTCTGGTTGAAGACATCCGCGGCAGAATTCGCGGCAATCTTCAGCCCGGCGATGTCATCACTGCCGTCATCCAGCGCGGCGGGATGATCGAAGCGAAAAGCGCATCGCAACTCAATGGCGTGCTCGGCAAACTCGACAAAAAAGCGCCGGTAACTTTGCAGGTTTTGCGCAACGGCAATTACTTCTTTGTCACCATCCGGGCGGTTGAGGGGTAAGCGCTTCAGGAGTCAAAGGTCAGAAATTAGAGGCCAGAAAGACTTATCTCATGCGAGGGCGCAGGATGAAGGGGCGGGTTTCAAACCCGCCCTGTTTTTTTTACCGCATAGAACGCATAGAAGGTAAAAAATATCTCACGCGAAGCCGTGAAGAACCTTTGAAAAGGGGGCGAGGTGGGGGCTTTTCTTTGCATTTTCACGCCTTCGCGTGAAAATGGTTTTCTAACCCCTGAACCCCTATGCGCCTAATGCCAGCGCGGCGACGAAGGGCTGGCCGAGGGGGAGGAATTGCAGCGTCCAGTCATCGGGGCGGTGCGGTTCCGGCAATGCGCGGGCGCACGGCACGGAAGCCGTATCAATATCGAAATCCATCGCGTCGAAGCCCAGCGAAAAACCTGTGCCAACTGCTTTGGAAAATGCTTCTTTGAGCACCCAGTAATGAAGAAAACGGCGCTGACGCTCTTCGTGCTCCAATCCTTCTAACGTGTGCTGTTCACGCGCACACAGAACGCGATGCGCCAGACGTGCGGTATCGCGGGAACGTTGTAGCGATTCGAGATCGACGCCGATGCGTTGCCAGGACTGCGGTGCGGTGCTGTACAGAATACCGATCAGCAGCTTGTCGCCGGAATGCGAAAGATTGAAATCGCGTATGGTGCCGTTCGTAAAAGGCGCAGCTAGATGCGGGCGGCCATGCGTATCGGTTTGAAAGCGCAATGACGCCGGTGAAATGGCCGGTTCTTGCCCTAACTCATAAGCCAGCAATCCGCGCAATAAGGCGCGGACGGCAACGACGCGATGACGCAGCGCTGGCCGCGTCACCCGCTCGGCGCGTTGCCGTTCTTCGGGCGCGAGCCAGGCTTGCCACTGAGTGATCGCGGCTTCGGGCTGCGCGAGCGTCGCCTGCCATAATGAAACACCGGCGATCTCAACCGGCAACCGTTGCGGCGGCTTGGTGATTTCGGAAAACGGGGCGTTGCCTGTATGATTCATTGTTGGAAACGGGGCGGGAAAAACTTTCCTGAGCGAGTTAGGATCGGATAATGCTAGGACTATTAAAAGGTTTGTCTTACTTGCCGCTACCGGTGCTTTACGGCATCGGCGATATGGTGTTCGTTCTGACATTCTATCTCGTTCGCTGGCGACGTAAACTGGCGGCGGCCAATTTGGCGAGTTCATTTCCTGAAAAAAGTGAACAGGAGCGCAAGCAAATTCTGCGTCGCCACTACCGGAATTTGGGAAGGGTGCTGGCGGAAGCCTTGTGGGGGCTTCATGCCGACGCCGAAAAACTGCGGCCGCGGGTCGTGCTTGAAAACCCCGAGGCGATCAAACCTTATGCCGATCGTGGGAAATCGGTGTTGCTGATGGCGGGGCATTTTTGCAACTGGGAATGGATGATTCTGTCGGCAGGGCTGTATTTGCCGATACCGACGGCGGCGGTTTACAAGCAGCAGCGCAATGAAGGCGTCGACCTTTTTTTGAGAAATGCGCGTACCCGTTTCGGCGGCACGGTGATTCCGCACAAAATTTTTGCCAAGGAAGTCATTGAGCGCCGCAACGAAATCAACGCCTACGCGCTGGTGGCCGATCAAACGCCGTTAAAAAGTGCCAATAAACATTGGACGCATTTTTTGAATCAGGACACGGCGTTTTTCGTCGGCACCGACAAACTCGCCAAAATTCTGGAAGCGCCGGTGTTTTTTGTGGTGATGCGGCGTATTCGTCGAGGGTATTACGCGATTCGGCTTGAGTTGATCGCCGAACCGCCGTATGGGCGCGGCGACGGCACAGAGATCATCGATTGCTACGCCAAAGTGCTCGAGCGCGAAATCCGGGAAAGCCCGGAAGATTGGCTGTGGATCCACAACAAGTGGAAATACGCCAAGCCGGAATGAATTCCGTGTGCGAGGCCGATTCTGAAAGCAATGTTCTTTCCTTGTGAAGGAAGATGGGTTTCTCTTCGCGAAGCTGCAAGGCTCACTCCGTTTCTCCGTGCCTCCGCGTGAACATATTTTGGATTATCCTTACGGTTCAGAAGCTCCTTTTTGCGTCAAGAAGATTTCTTCCTATCGAAAGATTTCTTTGTTGCGGTATCGCGTTTGCCTTGGCGTGTGATTGGCGTTAGCTTCAACGGACGTTGCCGCACCCGGAGAAACGACAGCGCGTTAAACGTTTCTTTCGACAAATCGCTGGGCAATTCGACGATGCTGTAATCGTCGAAAAGGGTGATTCGGCCAATGGCGCGGTTGCTGAGGCCTGCTTCGTTGGCGAGCGCACCGACAATATCGCCCGGAGCAACACCATGCGCACGACCAACGTCGATCCGATAAGATTGCGAAGGACCGCTATGCTCGCGCACGTCACCTCGCCTGCTTCGGTCACGACCGCGCGAATCGTCGCCTCGTGAAAAATCAACATTACGCGGCAAAGCATCGCTCAACCCGTCGGCGCGTAATGGTCTTTCCTGTTGAACGAGAAAAGCAAGCGCGGCGGCAATTTCGCGGACATCGGTTTCAGCGGCTTCTTCCGCGAGTTCATCGACGACTTCCATAAAGAAATCCAAATCCTCGCTTTCGATCACCTGAACAATCTGCTCTTTGAATTGCGCAACGCGACGGTCGGCAACCATTTGTTTCGATGGCAGCACCAATGGCTCGATCGGCTGGCGGATGGCGCGTTCAATCGCACGCAGAGTACGGATTTCTCGCGGCGCCACGAACAAAATGGCGCTGCCTTGCCGACCGGCGCGACCGGTACGACCGATCCGGTGAACGTAGGCTTCGGTGTCGTTCGGAATGTCGTAATTGATGACATGACTGATGCGCGGTACGTCGATGCCGCGTGCGGCAACGTCGGTGGCGACAACAATGTCGATGTTGCCGTTTTTCAGTTGGTCGATGGTGCGCTCGCGCAAAACTTGATTCATATCGCCGTTCAGTGCAGCGGCGCCGTAGCCGCGTGCTTCAAGTTTTTCGGCGAGTTCGACCGTTGCCGTTTTGGTGCGCACAAAAATAATCGCGGCGTCGAGATCGTCTTCGACTTCGAGAATGCGGGTCAAGGCATCGAGCTTGTGCAGACCGCTGACTTGCCAGTAGCGCTGGCGAATCGCTGTGACGGTAGCGGTAGTTGATTTGATCCTGACTTCTTTCGGGTCGCTCAGATAACGTTGCGCAACGCGACGAATCGGCTCCGGCATTGTGGCCGAGAACAGCGCCGTTTGGCGCGTTGTTGGAACGTGCTGCAAAATCCATTCAACGTCGTCGATGAAACCCATGCGCAGCATTTCGTCGGCTTCGTCGAGTACCAGTGTCGTCAGATGCGAAAGATCGAGACTCTTACGCTCGATATGATCCATCACCCGTCCCGGCGTGCCGATGACAACATGAACGCCGCGCCCCAGTTGCTTGAGTTGCAGCCCCATATTTTGACCGCCGTAAATCGGCGCGACGTGGAACCCCGGCATATGACGGGCGTAACTCTGACACGCCTCGGCAACCTGAATCGCAAGTTCACGGGTCGGCGCCAGAATCAACGCTTGTGGCAAGCGTTTTTTAATGTCGATGCGTTGCAGAATTGGCAGCGCGAAAGCGGCGGTTTTGCCGGTGCCGGTTTGCGCCATACCGAGCAAATCGCAACCGGCGAGCAAGTTTGGAATACAGGCCGACTGAATCGGCGAGGGTGTCTCGTAGCCGAGTTCGGACAGAGCAGCCAACAGTTCCGGAGACAATCCCAGGTCGGCAAAGGAAGAAGGTGTTGACATCATTAATGCAAAGCTTTCAAAGAGCAGTTAGATTCAAATAAAGACAGACTGATACTATATTAAAACTAAAAAGGTGTTACACACGCCGCATTTGTAATCTTGTTTAAATACGACTCGACGCCCTTCTCTCGTGGGCAGGAGCGTTGAGGGAAGGGCAGCGGAAATCAGGAATCGGAGGTTAGCGATTTTCCGAACGATTCGTCGTCGCGCAGATAGCGCCACTGGCCGAGCGGCAAATCGCCCAGACGCACACGACCGATCCGCACCCGTTTGAGGCCGGTAACCGTCAAGCCGACCGCCTCACACATCCGGCGAATCTGACGTTTTTTCCCCTCGCGCAAAACGAAACGCAATTGATCGTCGTTGAGCCATTCCACCTTCGCTGGCTTCAGAACTTCGCCGTCGAGACTCATCCCGTGGTTGAGCAGCGCCAGATTTTCGTCGCTCAAAACACCTTCGACGCGCACCAGATATTCCTTTTCAATCGACGACGTTTCGCCAATCAAATCACGCGCTACGCGACCGTCCTGAGTCAGCACCAACAGCCCGGTCGATTCGATATCAAGTCGTCCTGCCGGCGCAAGATGGCGCAGATGCGTGGCGCTGAAAGGCGGGTCGTTGTCCTGTTGAAAATGATTTTCCGGTTTAATCAACACAATGGCAGGTTGACAACCCGGCTCCGGTTGCCCCGAAACATAACCGCCCGGCTTGTGCAGCAAAATCGTAACGCGGCGTGCCTGTTGCGTTTTCGCCTGCGGCGATAGCGTGATGTCGTCATCGGGTTGCGCACGCGCCCCAAGCGCGACACGCTGACCGTTAACGCGCACCCAACCGCGCTCAATATATTCATCAGCCTCGCGGCGCGAACAAAGACCGCGACTGGATAGCAGCTTGGAAACGCGCACACCTTCCAGCGGCGACCGCGAAAAAGAAGCCGCTTTTTTTGCGGGTGCTTCGCGCTTTGCTCCCCTCTCCCCTCGTGGGAGAGGGGCAGGGGGAGAGGGGGTGTGTCTCCCTCTGGCGGGAGAGCGAGGCGGGAGCTTATCCTCAAAGCTCCCGCTTGCGGGAGAGGGTGAAAACTTCTCAGGAGTGCGCCTTTCAGACGAAACCACTCCGACGCCTTTTGCTTTCGCAGCAACATGTGGCGGACGTTTCTTCGTCAGCGTCTGGCTCCACGGCTTGTGTGGACGCGGCGGCCTTGATGCTGCCGCCGTTTCGGTGGGCACCGTGCGCTTGCCGTCCGGCAAACGCAAAGTTTTTTTCTGGCCGGCCATTAGCGAACGACGAACAAAAAACGAATGACCGACAACGACGATTTACACGCGACGGCGGTATTCGCCGGTGCGCGTATCAATCTCGATCTTGTCGCCCGTTTCGACGAACAACGGAACCGGCACTTCCAATCCGCTGGCGATCTTGGCGGGCTTCATCACCTTGCCCGACGTGTCGCCGCGCACGGCAGGTTCGGTGTACGTCACCTCGCGCACTACCGAAGTCGGCAGTTCAATCGAAATGGCGCGGCCTTCGTAAAATGTCAACTCACATTGCAGACCGTCTTCGAGATACGGTACAGCATCGCCCATACTCTCGCCTTCAACCTCATACTGATTAAATTCGGCGTCCATGAACACATACATCGGATCGGCGAAGTACGAATACCCGACTTCCTTCTTATCGAGCTGGATCGCGTCGAACTTTTCATCGGCGCGGTAAACGGCTTCCGTGCCGCCACTGCCAAGAAGATTCTTGAGCTTCATTTTGACAACCGACGCGTTGCGGCCGGACTTGCTGAACTCGGCCTTCTGCACCACCATCGGATCCTTGCCGATCATCACCACATTACCGGAGCGCAGCTCCTGTGCGATTTTCATCACCATGACAATAATTCCTTGTTTGATACCAAAGCGCCACTTAAATCGGCGGCGAAAGTTGAAAGGAGAACGCAGGCGCCGAAAATGCGGTAGAGAACCGCAGGGCAGGACGTTCCTGAACATTAAACTATAACATTATAAGGCGGTATTTTGGTAAAAATTGTGAAATAACAAGGAATTGCTGCTTCAATCAAAGCGTGCCAGCGCTCATTTGGCGGATTTTTTACCCTGATTTGCTATCTTTTATCGCGCCTTTTACGAAGCCAGCGCTTCCTTGCGAAAGCTCTATGACCCCGAAAATCCGGAAATCATCATCCATCAAACCGAGGAAGCCTCCTGCCCCTTCCGCAAACGGGAGGTAAAGCAAATCAACTAAACGATGCGCACGCTCGGTTTGCGCTGATTGTTTCAAGTGCAGATAAAATCAGGTAAGACGGTTTTCAGATAAAATGGCTTGCGGTACGAACCCAAGAGCAGATCACATGAGTGAGAAAAAAACATCGCAGCGCCCAAAAAAATCAGGTTTCTCTCGTCCGTTCCTCGGCTGCGGAATACCGGACTTTTGTGGCGGCCAGTGGTCAATCGGAAATTAGCGGGCAAGATCACTGCCGAAATTATCAAGGCACACGCCGAAAGCGAGTTCGAGAAATACCGCATCGTGCAGGACAGGTTGTTTGAGAGTGACTTTGATAGAAACATGAAGGCATTGATAGACGGAGCAACAAAGCAGGCACGAAAATAAGGAGCAAGTATGGCCACGTTAAAAGTATTACCCAAACGCAGCGCACGAAACGACGAGAAACAAATAGACAGGCTGGATCAGGCGCAAATGCTGATGTACGACGCATGGGAAGCGCCCACTCCGGCCAAGGCCAAGGCGCTGGCACGCAAAGCATTGAAATTGTCGGAAGACTGCGCGGATGCGTATACCTTCCTCTCCCGCTTCGCAAAGACCGATGCCGAGGCGCTTTCTTTGCTCTATTCCGCTGTGGAAGCGGGCGAGCGTGCTCTTGGTCCTCGTGCTTTCAAGGATATGACAGGCATGTTCTGGGGAGTTTTTGAAACGCGCCCCTACATGCGTGCTCTTAATGAGCTTGCCCAATGTCTTATAGACATGAATCGGTTGGAAGAGGCGGTCGATTGTTTTCAGCGCATGCTTCATCTGAACCCCAACGACAATCAAGGCGTGCGGTATGAATTGCTGCCTTTGTTCATGGCGCTGGATCGTGATGCGGACGCCGAAACCCTGTACAAAAAATACAAAGACGAGATATCTTCGTTCTGGCTCTATGACCGGGCGCTTCTGGACTATCGCAAACATGGCGCTGAATCACCGATTCCCAAAAAAAGCCTCAAAAAAGCGTTCAAGGGCAATCCGCACATTGCCGCTTTCTTGAGCGGGCGCAAAGAAGTACCTGATCACTTTCCAGAGGCGTATACCCTTGGAAGTGAAGAAGAGGCTGCAATATACGTTAGCACTAACACACGGGCATGGATACATAGGCCTGATGCGTTGTTTTGGCTGGTGGCCGCGGCTGAAGAGGAAAAAATATAGGCGTTGGTGTACTTCTGTTTATGTGAGGGTGCAATAAACGTAGGCCGTGGTGAGCAAAGCGAACCGCGACA
>JAITMR010000063.1 GCA_031277215.1 Burkholderiales bacterium | reverse complement strand
TTCGTGCCTTTAATCCGGATAACACGCTGCGCTTTTATCCCGGTTCGCCGCTCATCGCACAACGCATCATGCGGCGCGACGACAAACTGCGCCTTTTCGAGTTGCACCCTGGCGATTATTCCTTGCTCGTCGAGCATTGCCGACCCATGAAACGCCAGGCGCAGGTTCAGAAAAGTGACGGTTTTGTCGGCCTCAAAGCCGTATTGCCGCCGCCGTCCCGGCGCGGACTCACTCTGATGGATCCCTCTTACGAGAACAAAGACGACTGCCGCCAAATCATCGCCGCTGTTCAGGAAGGCTTGAAACGTTTCGCCACCGGCATCTTCGCCATCTGGTATCCCTGTCTGCAACGGCAAGATATTGACAACCTGCGCCGAAAATTACGGGCGCTTCCTGTCAAATGGCTCGACGCAATACTGAACGTTCAACGCCCTTCCGCCGACGGCTTCGGCATGCACGGCAGCGGCATGTTCATCATCAATCCGCCCTGGACGTTGGAGGCGTCATTGCGGCAATGCCTGCCTTTTTTGGCGAAATGGCTGGCATGCGATGAGGGCGCATGTTTTACGCTGGATTCACTCGAAACATAAGGAACCTCTGAACAATTCCCTATTTACAGTTTGTCATCCTGCGCGTGTCATTCTGCGACTTCGTGCAGGATGACGAAGTGGTTTATTCAGAATTGGGCAAGACTGAGTATTCCCGTCCACATTTTTCCTTGCTATACTATTAGATTCGCAGGCGGTTAGCTCAGCTGGTTAGAGCGCCACGTTGACATCGTGGAGGTCGTTGGTTCGATTCCAATACCGCCTACCAGATTTTTTGTTATTGACTGCGTTGCAGATGACTTGAAAGAGCCAGGTTATGACACCGCGAACGTTTTTGCTGAAAAGGTAATCCCGGACGAGTTCGTGCGCCTGTACCCCTGCTTGCCGACCGCTTTTCCCTCGGCAACTGAATCCAGAAAAGTGCGGTTCCGTCCGCGCTTTTTTATTTTTTAGAGGTTTTTTCAGCTATGCCCAACATTCAATTGCCCGATGGTTCCATCAAATCCTTTGACACGCCGGTCACGGTCGCCGATGTCGCCGCCGCCATCGGCACGGGTCTTGCCCGCGCCGCACTGGCAGGCAAAGTGGATGACACGTTGGTCGACACGTCCTTCCTCATCGACCGCGACGCCAAGCTGTCCATCATCACCGCCAAAGACGCGGAGGGTCTTGATCTGATCCGCCATTCGACAGCGCACTTGCTCGCTTATGCGGTCAAGGAGCTCTTCCCCGACGCGCAAGTAACGATTGGCCCCACCATCGAAGACGGCTTTTATTACGATTTTTCGTACAAACGCCCGTTTACGCCAGACGACATCGCGGCCATCGAAGCCAAAATGCACGAACTGGCGAAGAAGAATGAACCTGTGGTTCGCAGCCTGATGCCACGCGACGACGCAGTCAAATTCTTCAAGGACTTGGGTGAGCATTACAAGGCGGAAATCATCGCTTCGATTCCGACCAATGAAGACATTTCGTTGTACCGTGAAGGCTCATTCATCGACCTGTGTCGTGGCCCGCACGTCCCTTCGACTGGCCATTTGAAAGTGTTCAAACTCATGAAGCTGGCCGGCGCGTATTGGCGCGGCGACTCGAAAAACGAGATGTTGCAGCGCGTTTACGGCACCGCCTGGGCGAAAAAGGAAGACCTCGACGCTTATTTGCATCGTATCGAAGAAGCCGAGAAGCGCGACCATCGTAAACTTGGCCGTCAACTTGACCTTTTCCATTTGCAGGACGAAGCGCCGGGCATGGTGTTCTGGCACCCGAAGGGCTGGTCGATTTGGCAGGAAGTCGAACAATACATGCGGCAAGTGTACAAAGACAGCGGCTATCTCGAAGTACGTTGTCCGCAAATCCTTGACCGTTCCCTCTGGGAAAAATCGGGGCACTGGGAAAACTACAAAGACAACATGTTCACCACCGAATCGGAGAAACGCGATTTCGCCATCAAACCGATGAACTGCCCCGGACATGTGCAGATTTTTAATTCCGATTTACGCAGTTATCGAGACCTGCCACTGCGTTACGGCGAATTTGGCGCGTGTCACCGCAACGAGCCGTCCGGCGCACTGCACGGCATCATGCGTGTTCGCGGTTTCACCCAGGACGACGGCCATGTCTTTTGCACCGAAGCGCAAATTCAGCCGGAAGTTGTCGCCTTTCATTCGCAGGCGCTGAAAGTGTACGAAGCTTTCGGCTTCAAGGACATCGCGGTCAAAATCGCGCTGCGCCCTGAGCACCGGATCGGCGCCGATGACGCCTGGGAACTCGCCGAAAACGCGCTGCGCGATGGTCTCAAGGCGTGCGGCACCGAATGGGAAGAGCTTCCCGGCGAAGGCGCTTTTTACGGCCCGAAAGTCGAATACCACATGAAAGATTCGATTGGCCGTTCCTGGCAGTGCGGAACCATGCAAGTAGACTTTTTTATGCCCGGCAGGCTCGGCGCCGAATATGTGGACGAAGACAACAGCCGCAAAACGCCGGTCATGTTGCACCGCGCCATCGTCGGCTCACTGGAGCGTTTTATCGGCATTTTGATCGAAAATTATGCCGGAGCAATGCCTTTTTGGTTGGCGCCAACGCAAGCCGTGGTGATGAGCATCACCGACCGGCAGGTCGCCTATGCTAAAGAAATCCAACAGTTGCTCAAAAAACGCGGCTTCCGTATCCATGCCGATTTGCGTAACGAAAAAATTACTTATAAAATCCGCGAACACAGCCTGCAAAAGCTGCCTTATCAGCTCATTGTCGGCGATAAGGAAGCACAGGCGCATACGGTAGCCGTGCGGACTCGTAGCGGCGAGGACTTGGGGGGCATGTCCCTTGATGCCTTGCTGACCCGTTTTGAAGAAGAACGGGATGTGCGTCGGTCGTTTATCCCGACGCCCGCTTGAGTCGATGCATGGCTTTTTTGTATTTTTGAGGAGATAGAACAATCGCTCTGGAAAAAGAACAGCGGATCAATCAGGAGATTACCGCGCACGAAATTCGTCTCATTGACGCCAACGGTGAACAGGCTGGAATCGTCTCGTTAGCCAAAGCGCTTGCTGATGCAGAGACCGCCAATCTCGACTTGGTCGAAATTGCGCCCTTGGCGAAACCACCGGTCTGCCGGATCATGGACTATGGCAAGTTCAAGTACCATGAAGCCAAAAAGCAACATGAGGCAAGACAGAAACAAAAGCAAATTCAGATCAAGGAAGTCAAATTCCGTCCCGGAACAGACGAAGGCGACTACCAGATCAAGATGCGTAACCTGACGCGCTTTTTGGGCGACGGCGACAAAGTGAAAGTGACCTTGCGTTTTCGTGGCCGTGAAATGGCGCATCAGGAATTCGGAGTCCGCCTGATCGACCGGATCAAAGAAGAAACCGAAAGCATCGCAACAGTTGAGCAGTACCCCAAACTTGAAGGTCGGCAGATGGTGATGATGCTGGCTCCCAAGAAAGCAACATCCGCAAAACATCACCCCAACAAGCCCGATGCCGGCCCTAAAGTCTCAGCCGCCAAAGAAAATGCGATGAGCGCCGCCGAAGGCAGCTAAAGGAGTTAAAGCAATGCCCAAGATGAAAACCAAATCAAGCGCCAAAAAGCGTTTTCGTGTCCGCAGCGGCGGCTCGATCAAACGCTCGCAAGCGTTCAGAAGCCACATTCTGACCAAGAAATCCACCAAGACCAAACGTCAATTGCGCGGTCCGGCGGAAATCCATTCAACCAATATCGCCTCCGTCAAGGCGATGCTGCCCTACGCTTAAGGAGGAACCATGCCCCGAGTCAAACGTGGTGTGACCGCCCGTGCGCGGCACAAAAAAATTCTGGATCAAGCCAAAGGTTTTCGCGGTCGCCGCAAAAACGTTTACCGCATCGCCAAACAAGCGGTGATGAAAGCCGGTCAATACGCTTACCGTGACCGCCGCCAGAAAAAACGCGAATTCCGCGTTCTGTGGATCGCCCGGATCAACGCCGCTGTGCGTGAATTGGGAATGACCTACAGCGTCTTCATGAACGGCCTTAAAAAAGCCTCCATCGAAATCGACCGCAAGGTACTGGCCGATCTCGCCGTTTACGACAAAGCGGCGTTTGCCAAAATCGCCGAACAGGCCAAGGCGTCACTTGCCTGAGTCAGAAGTAAATCGTTGTTAAAAAACGGAGGCGCGATGCCTCCGTTTTTTTTGGCTCATCGTGAAATTCCGGGGAAAGATTCATGCGAAGGGGCGAAGAAAAACCACCTCACGCGGAGACGCGGAGGCGCGGAGAAAGGCACGAATGCGCCGTCATTCTGCGCGAAGCGAAGCGCAGTCGCAGAATCCAGCTCCCTCCCCTTCAAGAGCCTGCCCCCGAAGAGATTTTGGGCGGGGAAGCATGCGGGAATGACGGAGTATGCAGGAGGTCAAACCTTACTTTGAATCCATTATTTCTCTCTTGCACGACCCCTAGAGCATTTTAGATTAGAATGTTTAATTATGGTATGCTGAATGCTCCTTGGCGGAGGTTCAACATGCGTGCCTATTCTCAGGACCTGCGGGATCGTGTGATCAATGCGCTGGAGCA
>JAITMR010000053.1 GCA_031277215.1 Burkholderiales bacterium | reverse complement strand
GAATTCCAGAACGCCACTTGGGAGCAAATCCGCGACGCGATTTACGAAGGGCGCGGTTGATGATTGCGCTGGATACCAATTTTCTGGTGTACGCACATCGCGTGGATAACCGCTTCCATGCCGTCGCCGCCAGATTTGTAAGCGAGTTGGCTGAAGGCAAATCCCCGTGGGCTATTCCCTGGCCCTGCCTGCATGAGTTCTACAACGTCGTTACCCATCCACGCATTCATGCTGTGCCGACGCCGATTGATATTGCGCTGAACCAGATCGACGTCTGGTTGGAGTCTCCTACGCTGCATTTGCTCTCAGAAACCGCCGAGCACTGGCCAATCCTGCGTGCGCTTGTCAGCCGCGCCAAGCTGCAAGGCCCGATGGTGCACGACGCACGCATTGCTGCGCTGTGTCTTGCACATGGCGTGCGTGAGTTATGGAGCGCGGATCGTGATTTCAGCCGCTTTCCCGCGCTTTGTGTGCGCAATCCGCTGATTCAACCATGACCGAAGCCGCCACCCTGGCGCTACGAACCCATTACGCTTTCCAATGAGAGTGCCGTTGTCGCTGAATTCGTACCCGAAAAAGTACGCGAGGAACGCTACCAATCCGGGGCGGAGCTTGAGCGCGACTTCGTCGAACGGCCACAGGTTCAGGCTTACGAATACTTGCCGCTTGCCAGCGAAGCGAAACTGATCGCCAACGAGGTCAAGAGTGGCCGCACGCCGAAGACGCATCCAGGTGTAACGGCATTTGCTCAAGCGTTCAACCTGAAAACCGCAGTTGGACGTACTCGCCAGTGCTGTGATCGGCGTGCCAGGCAAGGCGCGACGACGACGTGGGCTGCCACCCCACGAGGAGGAGCAACACAGCATGGTGCGCCGCGCGTTGTTCTGGCGGGTGCGTAGCGCTCTCATCCAATGGGTGAGCGTTAAAAAAGACTCCAAAGCAAGCTGCCATGCGATTTTTCATAGATTTACAAGCGGTCAACTGAGGTTTTTAGGTTCAATCTCTTTGCTCGATGCCACACGCGAGTAGCGTCGCATAGGTACTGGCTGATAGACTATGGCCTTTCCCCCATTATGCTCTCTCGCTCGAAATGAAACACTGTGCCGTTGGTATTCGCTGCCCTCGAAGCCAGGGCATCTATCCCATTGATCGGAGGTTCGGCCTGTGAACAACAAAGAAGCTGAACGCGCAGAACTGCACAAAACCATCTGGCGTATCGCCAACGATCTGCGCGGCAGCGTGGACGGATGGGACTTCAAGAGCTACGTACTCGGCATGCTGTTCTACCGCTTCATCTCTGAGAACCTCACCGCCTACCTGAACACGCAGGAACGCAAGGCGGGCGATACGAACTTCGACTACGCCGCGCTCTCCGATGCCGATGCTGAACAGGGTCGCGCCGAAACAGTGAGGGAGAAAGGTTTCTACATCCTGCCTTCCCACCTGTTTTTCAATGTGCGCAAATGGGCGCGTCACGACGTCAACCTCAACGAAACCCTGTCCCATGTGTTCAGGCAAATCGAAGGCTCGGCCATCGGCGCGGACAGTGAGGACGACTTCAAGGGCTTGTTCGACGACCTCGACGTCAACAGCAGCAAACTTGGCCCCACAGTGGCCAAGCGCAATGAAAAACTGGTCAAGCTGCTCGACGCCATTGGTGATCTGCCGTTGGGGAGCTTCTCGAACAACACCATCGACCTCTTTGGCGACGCCTACGAATACCTGATGCAGATGTACGCCTCCGCCGCAGGCAAATCCGGCGGCGAGTTCTACACGCCACAGGAAGTCTCCGAACTGCTGGCCCGCATCGCCGTAGTCGGCAAGACCGAGGTCAACAAGGTGTACGACCCCGCCTGCGGGTCGGGGTCGCTGCTGCTCAAGTTCGCCAAGGTGTTGGGGCCAAATAAGGTACGGCAGGGTTTTTTCGGTCAGGAAATCAACCTGACCACCTACAACCTGTGCCGGATCAACATGTTCCTGCACGACGTGAATTACGAAAAATTCGATATCGCGCACGGTGATACGCTCACCGATCCGCAGCATTGGGATGACGAACCGTTCGAGGCCATCGTCTCCAATCCACCCTATTCGATCAAATGGGACGGCGACGCCAATCCGCTCTTGATCAACGATCCGCGCTTCTCACCTGCCGGCGTGCTCGCGCCCAAGAGCAAAGCGGATCTCGCTTTTACCATGCACATGTTGAGTTGGCTCGCGGTCAGTGGCACGGCGGCTATCGTTGAATTTCCCGGTGTGCTCTATCGCGGCGGCGCGGAGCAGAAGATTCGCCAGTACCTGATCGACAACAACTACGTCGATGCCGTCATCCAGTTGCCGCCCGACCTCTTTTTCGGCACTACGATTGCCACCTGCGTCATCGTGCTGAAAAAATCCAAGCACGACAACGCCACGCTATTTATTGATGCCTCTGCGGAATTTGTGCGTAGTGGTAACAAAAACAAGCTGACCAAGGCCAATCAGCAAAAGATTCTTGAAGTCTTTACCGCCCGAAAAGATGTGGCGCACTTCGCCAGACTGGTAGACAACGCTGACATCGCCGCCAACGGCTACAACATCGCGGTGTCATCCTATGTTGAGCAGCAGGACACCAGCGAAGCGGTGGACATCAGGGCGCTGAATGCTGAAATCGCCCGCATCGTGGCGCGACAGGCGGAGTTGCGAAGAGAGATCGACGCAATTGTGGCTGGCCTGGAAGGAAACGCCGCATGAGTCGCAAACAAAAATCTGCCAACAACATCGTCGTTTATCAGGACGAGAATGGCATCACCAACATTTCCGTGCGCTTTACCGATGAAGACCTGTGGTTGACACAAAATCAGATTGCCGAGATTTACGATACGACCAAGCAAAATATCGGGCAGCATGTAAAAAACATTCTCGCCGACGGGGAATTGGCTGAGCCATCAGTTGTAAAGAATTTCTTTACAACTGCCGCCGACGGTAAAAACTACAATACCCTGCACTACAACTTGGACATGATCATTGCCATTGGCTACCGGGTTCAATCGCAGATCGCCACACGCTTTCGCCGCTGGGCAACACAACGGCTGCACGAGTACATACAAAAAGGTTTTACGATGGACGATGAGCGGCTCAAACAAGGCGGCTCACGTTATTTCCGCGAACTATTGCAACGTATCCGGGATATTCGCGCCTCGGAGCGCAATTTCTACCAACAGATCACGGACATTTATGCCACCGCCACCGACTACGATCCGCGCTCGGAGATGACCAAAAAATTCTTTGCCTCGGTACAAAATAAATTGCATTTTGCCGTGCATGAGCATACCGCCGCCGAAGTCATCCATACACGCGTGAGCAACGAAAAGCCGCTGGTGGGCATGACCAGCTTCAAGGGCGACTACATCACCAGAGATGATGTAAAGATCGCCAAAAACTACCTTACTGAACCCGAGTTGACCCGCCTCAATCTACTGGTGGCGCAGTTTCTGGATTACGCGGAATTTCAGGCGTTGGAGCAGAACCCCATGAGCATGGCGGACTGGATCGCTGCGCTCGACCAACAGTTGATCGGTCTGAAACGGAAAATACTCCAGGGCAGCGGCAAAATTTCGCATCAGCAGGCGATTGAGAAAGCCGAGAAGGAATTTGAGATTTACCGTGAGCGCGAGATGCGACAACTGGAAAGCGACTTTGACCGGATGGTAAAACTGCTGGCCCAAAAAGAGCCGGGAGAACAGCCATGAGCCGGATTGATGACCTGATTGCCGGGCTTTGTCCGGGTGGGGTGGAGTTTCAGACCATTGAAAGTTTCGTCCAGCGGCCAACGAACATTCGCTGGGCTGATAAAACTTCCTCCGAATTCCAATACATCGACTTGACATCGGTTGACAGGACAACCCACGCGATTGTTGAAACGTCCATCATCACAAGCGAAAATGCGCCCAGTCGCGCACAGCAGATAGTCCACGAAGGTGATGTTATTTTTGGCACGACACGACCGATGCTGAAAAGGTACGCCGTCATACCCGCAAAATACGACGGCCAGATTTGCAGCACGGGCTTTTGCGTGCTCCGGCCTGACCAAAGCACTGTCCTTACCAATTTTCTGTTTCATTTGCTTGGAACAGATGACTTCTACACATACGTCGAAGCTAATGAGCGAGGCGCAAGCTATCCTGCAATCCCAGACAACGTGGTAAAGAAGTTCCGCGTCCCAGTCCCCCCACTCGAAATCCAGCGCGAAATCGTGAAAGTTCTGGATACTTTCACCAAGCTGGAGGCAGAGTTGGAGGCGGAGCTGGAGGCGCGTCGGCGGCAGTACAAGTACTACCGTGACGCGCTATTGACGTTCAACGAGCGAACAGATAGCGCAAGCAAGCAAGCAAGCAAGCAAGCAAGCAAGCAAGCAATTATACCAAGTAAGGTGGATGATGTTGGGTGAAATCGGTAAATTCATTCGTGGTCGGCGGTTCGTGAAGAATGATATCGTGGAAGATGGCGTTCCAAGCATTCACTACGGCGAAATCTACACGCACTACGGTGTCGCCACGACCTTCACCGTCTCGCATGTTCGCACAGAGATAGGGAAGCAACTTCGATATGCACAACCGAATGACGTGGTAATCGCCGCCGTTGGCGAAATGGTCGAAGATGTTGGTAAAGCCGTGGCTTGGTTAGGAAATGAGAACGTTGCGATACACGATGATTGCTTTCTCTTCAGGCACTCCATGAACCCCAAGTTCGTTTCGTACTTCTTCCAGACCGAAGCCTTCCACGCACAGAAGAACAAATACGTCGCGCGTGCCAAGGTAAAGCGGCTGCCGGGTGAAAGTCTGGCGAAAATCGTGATCCCAGTGCCACCCCTTGAAGAACAAGCCCGCATCGTCGCCATTCTCGACAAGTTCGACGCGCTGGTGAACGACCTCTCCTCCGGTCTGCCCGCCGAGATCAAAGCACGCCGCCAGCAGTACGAGCACTACCGCGACCGGCTGCTCACTTTCCGGGAGGCCGCGTGAACAGATATGCAAAACATCCCCCCGTAGGGGCGATTCATGAATCGCCCCTACCAGGCCAATCGCCAGGCCGCGTGAAATACGGCCCAGCCATCCACCGCCGCCGCTCCATCCGGTTGCAGGGGTACGACTATTCACAGGCCGGCGCATATTTCGTAACGATTTGCACGCAAAACCGCGCTTGTTTGTTTGGCGAAATCCACAATGGCGAAATGCAGTTGAATGACGTAGGGATGTTTGTTGCGGATGAATGGGTAAAAACGGCGGACACCCGTAATGAAATTGAATTAGACGCATGGGTGGTAATGCCGAATCATTTTCATGGCATTATGGTATTCAATACCCCGATCGTAGGGGCGATTCATGAATCGCCCCTACCAGGCCAATCGCCCCTGCCAATGACGGTGGCGCAACGTCGCAATATGGCGTTACCCAAATTGATTGGCCGGTTCAAAATGCTGTCCGCGAAGCGCATCAACGAATGGAGACGAATGGAGGGCACGCGCCTATGGCAACGCGGTTATTGGGAACACGTCATTCGCACTGACGAATCGTTGAATCAGATTCGCCAATATATCACCCATAATCCCGCGCAATGGCAAATGGACAGTCTGCATCCATCGCGCGTACAGGCGGGTTTGGTACAAGCAGGTTTGAAACCCGCCCCTACAAATTAACCGAACGGTAACGCCATGAGTAAAGACTCCAACCCCTCCCGCTACGAACCCATCGCGCTTTCCAACGAAAGCACCGTCGTTGCTGAGTTTGTATATCCGAACGAGGTGCGTGAAGAACGCTACCAGTCCGAGGGCGCACGCGCCAACCGCTGCGACGTAACCGTGCTGGTGAATGACCTCTCCTCCGACCGGCCCGCCGAGATCAAGGCACGTCGCCAGCAGTACGAGCACTACCGCGACCGGCTGCTCACTTTCCGGGAGGCCGCGTGAACGGATTCGTCCCCTCACGAAAACCTAATCGGTTACAGGGGTACGATTACACCCGGCAGGGCGCATATTTTGTTACGGTATGCGCCCAGAATCGCGCCGAATTGTTTGGCCGCATTGATTGCGTAAACGAATGTACAAAATCCCCGGCGACCGAATTGTCCAAGATAGGCTGTGTGGTCAAACGCGCGATTGAAATGTTGTCGGAAATTTATCCATCGGTTCATGTCGATCAATTCGTAATCATGCCGAATCATATTCATATGATTATCGTGATCGACGACGAACAAAAACCATGTAGGGGCGAACTGCGTTCGCCCGCTCAGGATTCACCCAATGTTTCATCAAATAACGGGCGAACACAGTTCGCCCCTACGTTGTCTCGGATTATCAAACAATGGAAAGGCGTCATCACAAAACAACTGGGATTTTCGCCATGGCAGAAATCGTTCCACGATCATGTGATTCGCAATCAAGATGATTATCTTCGCGTTGCTCAATACATTGAAGACAACCCCGCGCGATGGCAAATGGACAGCCTGTATCCATTGCACAGATCAATGAACAAACCATGAGTAAAGACCCCAACCCCTCCCGCTACGAACCCATCGCGCTTTCCAACGAAAGCACCGTCGTTGCTGAGTTTGTATATCCGAACGAGGTGCGTGAAGAACGCTACCAGTCCGAGGCGGAGCTTGAGCGCGACTTCATAAAACAACTCCAAGTTCAGGCTTACGAATATCTGCCGCTGACAAGTGAAACGGAACTCATCGTCAACTTGCGCTGCCAGTTGGAGGCGCTGAACAAGACCACGTTCAGCGATGCCGAATGGAAAGCCTTCTTCAGCGAGAAAATCGCCGGGGCCAACGACGGCATCGTCGAAAAAACCGCACGCATTCAGGAAGACCACATTCATATTCTCAAACGCGACGACGGCACCACCAAGAACATCTATCTGCTCGACAAACAGAACATCCACAACAATCGTCTGCAAGTCATCAACCAGTACGAGGCCGAAGGCGCGCGCACCAACCGCTACGACGTAACCATCCTGGTCAACGGCCTGCCGATGGTGCATGTGGAGTTGAAGCGCCGGGGCGTGGACATCCGCGAGGCATTCAACCAGATCAACCGCTACCAGTTTGAGAGTTTTTGGGCCGGATGTGGGTTGTTCGAGTATGTGCAACTGTTTGTCATCAGCAACGGCACGCTGACAAAGTACTACAGCAACACCGTGCGAGACGGCCATCTCGCCGAACAGCGCGGCAAACGCGACCGCAAGAAGACTTCCAACAGCTTTTCCTTTACCAGTTGGTGGGCTGACGCGAAGAACCAGGCTATCACCGAACTGCCCGATTTCACCAAAACCTTCTTCGCCAAGCACACGCTGCTGAACATCCTCACCAAATACTGCGTGTTCGACGTGGATCGCAAGTTGCTGGTGATGCGGCCCTACCAGATCGTTGCCGCCGAGCGCATCCTGCAACGCATCGCCACCGCCACCAATCACCGGCAACTCGGGCGGATCGAGGCGGGCGGCTATATCTGGCACACCACCGGTAGCGGCAAGACGCTGACCAGTTTCAAGGCTGCGCAACTGGCGCGCGGGCTGCCGGAGATCGACAAAGTGCTGTTTGTGGTAGATCGCAAGGATCTGGACTACCAGACCATGCGCGAATACGAACGCTTTGAAAAGGGCGCGGCCAACTCCAATACCTCGACGGCAGTACTGAAACGCCAACTGGAAGATGCGAACGCGCGCATCATCATCACCACCATCCAGAAGTTGAGCCGTTTCGTCGCCAAAAACAAGAAACACCTGATCTATGACGCGCATGTGGTGGTGATCTTCGATGAATGCCACCGCAGTCAGTTCGGCGATATGCACGAGGAGATTACCGGCGCTTTCAGACGTTACCACCTGTTCGGTTTCACCGGCACGCCGATCTTCCCCGATAACGCAGGCACGGGTGGCAACCCAAAGCTGCGCACCACCGAGCAGGCGTTCGGCTGTCGACTGCATACCTACACAATTGTAGATGCGATAAACGACAAAAACGTGCTGCCGTTTCGCATCGACTACATCAACACCATCAAGACCGCGCCGAATATCCGCGACAAACAGGTATCGGCCATCGACACGGAACGAGTATTGCTTGCGCCGGAACGTATCGCGTTGATCGTCGGCTATATCCGTGAACACTTCGACCAGAAAACCAAGCGCAACGCCAGCTACCGGCTGGGCGGCAAGCGGCTGCTCGGGTTCAATTCGCTGCTCGCCACGGCCTCCATCGACGCCGCCAAACGCTATTACGCGGAGTTCACCAGCCAGCAGAAAAACATCCCGCCCGCGCAGCGACTCAAGATCGGCCTGATCTACAGCTTCGCCGCCAACGAAGAAGATTCGGACGGCCTCCTGGACGAAGAAGCGTTCGAGACCGAAGGACTGGATCAAGGCTCGCGCGACTTTCTCGATGCTGCCATCAAAGACTACAACAGCCTGTTCGCCACCAACTTTGACACCTCCGCCGACAAGTTCCAGAACTACTACAAGGATTTGTCGCAGCGGTTGAAGAACCGTGAGCTTGATCTGGGGATCGTCGTCAACATGTTCCTCACGGGCTTTGACGCTACGACGCTCAATACCCTGTGGGTAGACAAGAACCTGCGCATGCATGGGCTGCTTCAAGCGTATTCGCGTACCAACCGTATCCTCAACTCGGTCAAGACCTACGGCAACATCGTTTCCTTCCGCGATCTTGAACAGGCAACCAACGACTCGCTGGCGCTGTTCGGCAACAAGAACGCCAAAGGCATCGTGTTACTTAAACCCTATGCAGACTACTACGCGGAGTATCAGAAGAAAATCGCCGAGCTGGTGGCTTTGTTTCCACTGGGCAAGGCAATCATCGGCGAGGCCGCGCAGAAAGACTTTATCAAACTGTTCGGCGCGATTCTGCGTCTGAAGAACATCCTTACATCGTTCGACGAATTTGCTGGCAATGAAATTCTCAGTGAGAGCGATTTTCAGGACTACCTGAGCCTGTATTTGAACCTGTATGCCGAATTCCGCAGTGCATCTGAAGCCGAGAAGGAGCGCATCAATGAGGATGTTGTCTTCGAGATCGAACTCGTCAAACAGGCCGAGATCAACGTCGATTACATCCTGATGCTGGTCGAAAAGTACGTCAAGGCGAAGGGCGCCGACGAGGACAAGAAAATCCGCGCGACTATCGAGCGCGCGGTCAACGCCAGCCCATCTCTGCGCAGTAAGAAAGACTTGATCGAGCAATTCATCGACTCTGTTTCCACGGTAGCCAGAGTGGATGCGGAGTGGCTTGCCTTCATCAAGGCCAGAAAGACCGAAGAACTTGACCAGATCATTGCCGACGAAGGTCTCAACGCCGGTGAGACGAAAGCTTTTGTGAACAACGCCTTCCGCGATGGTGCGATTCCGACAACGGGAACGGCCATCACGAAAATTTTGCCGCCGGTCTCAAGGTTCTCGAAGAACAACAACCATTCGGTGAAAAAGCAAATGGTGCTGGACAAACTCGCGGCTTTCTTCGAGCGGTATTTTGGGTTGGCTTGAGGCTGTGAGCGTACCGGCTGCAATGATCGACACCAATGAGCTGACGGCACTACGCGCCGAGAATGCGCGACTGACCTCGCTGTTGGATGCGCATGGTATCGCGTGGCACTTGTCGCTGGAACCGACCAAGCCATTGTCCACAGAGCCATCGCGCTTCACTACCGACGAAAAGATTGCATTATTTCGTAGGTTGTTTCGTGGTCGCACGGATGTTTATCCGATTCGATGGGAAAGCAAAACCAACGGCAAGTCAGGCTATGCACCAGCCTGTGCCAATGAATGGCGTGCCCGCATCTGCGAAAAGCCGCGTGTCAAATGCGGCGACTGCGCACATCGCATACTGCTACCGCTGACTGATGAAGTCATCTACCAACATTTGGCCGGTGATCACACCATCGGCGTTTATCCCTTGCTGGAGGATGATAGCTGTCATTTCCTCGCGGTCGATTTCGACGAAACCGAATGGCGCGACGATGCACGAGCCTTCATCCAGTCCTGCGATGAACTGGGCGTACCTGCGGCACTGGAAATTTCTCGCTCTGGTCAAGGCGCACACGCATGGATTTTCTTTGCCAACGCGATACCGGCACACGACGCCCGACGCTTGGGAGCTTCCATTATCAGTCACACCTGCGCACGTACCCGACAACTGAAGCTGACTTCTTATGACCGGATGTTTCCCAATCAGGACACGATGCCCAAAGGCGGTTTCGGCAACCTCATCGCCCTGCCCTTTCAGAAAAAGTCGCGTGAAAAAGGGTTCAGCGTTTTCGTGAGCGCCGAACTGCAACCCTATCCCGACCAATGGAGCTTTCTTGCGTCCATCACACCAATGCCCGTCTGTGACGTTGAGCCAACCACTCTGCAAACAACGGGCGGCGTTCATCCGCTGGACGTTTCCTTTATCGACGAAGAAGATTTTGTCACACCATGGAAGCAACGAAGTACACCCGCAAGACTAACAGGTGAAATGCCTTCTTCCTTGACGGTAACGCTGGCGAATCAAATCTATTTCGAGAAGGGACAATTGCCACAAGCGTTGGCCAATCGTTTGATCCGGCTGGCCGCTTTTCAGAATCCCGCGTTTTACCAAGCGCAAGCAATGCGGATGTCGGTGTGGGACAAGCCTCGTATCATCGGTTGCGCCGAAAACTATCCGAAACATATTGCTCTGCCACGTGGTTGCTTTGATGCCGTCTCCGAATTGTTGAAAGATAACGGCGTTCGTCTTGACCTTCACGATGAACGCTACGCTGGAGAACCCATCGCTGTCGAATTCGTCGGAACATTGCGACCGGATCAGGAAGCCGCTGTGACGGCAATGCTGCGCCACGATATCGGTGTGTTGTGTGCGCCGACAGCCTTTGGAAAGACGGTGACAGCAGCAACAATGATCGCCCGGCGAAATGTAAACACGTTGGTACTCGTGCATCGCACCGAGTTGCTCAAACAATGGCAGGAGCGCCTCGCCACGTTCCTGGACGCAGAAGCCGTTGGCACCATCGGTGGCGGTAAGGTCAAGCCCACCGGCAAGATCGACGTCGCTGTAATGCAGTCCTTATCGCGCCAGGGCGAGGTCGATTCTCTGGTTGAACACTATGGGCAAATCATCGTGGACGAGTGCCATCATGTTAGCGCCGTGTCCTTCGATGCCATCTTGCGGCGTGCGAAAGCGAAATACGTGCTTGGCCTGACAGCAACACCCATCCGCCGAGATGGTCAGCAACCCATCATCTTCATGCAGTGCGGCCCCATCCGACATAAAGCCACTCATTCCTCCGATGCGCCTCAAAACCTTTCAGTCGTACCACAGTTCATTGAATCACCGATTGAACTGCCGCCCGGAGCAGGCATTCAAGATGTATTCCGTCATCTGACACAAGACCCGAGCCGAACCCGCGCTATCGCCAACACGATTACCGATGCCTTCCGTCAAGGGAACAAGGTGCTGGTGCTGACTGAGCGCACTGAGCACATTGACGCTCTTCAGAGTGCATTGTCCGACGAGATTCCAAAACCTTTCGTATTGCACGGGCGGATGTCCAGAAAACAACGCGCAACACTGATTGCTTCGCTTGATGCTTTGCCGCCCGACGCACCGCGTGTTCTTTTGGCAACGGGCAAGTTGATCGGTGAAGGTTTCGATCATCCACCACTGGATACCCTTGTGCTGGCCATGCCTGTATCGTGGAAGGGAACACTTCAACAGTACGCCGGTCGCTTGCACCGGGAACACGCCGGAAAAACCCGCGTACAAATCATCGACTTCGTGGACACCGGGCATCCGGCTTTGCTGCGGATGTGGAACAAGCGCCAGCGCGGCTATCGAGCGATGGGGTATCGCATTAGAATCTGTTAACGCTGTTTTCGCGCATCGCGTGGCCAGCTTCTTTAATCAGGAATCGCTATCCGGAAACAATACATCCGTGAATCCAAACTGCGACATATCGCGCATCCGCATCGGGAACAACACTCCATCAAGGTGGTCGCATTCGTGCTGCACCACCCGCGCATGGAACCCTTCGACTTCATGAAGCACTTGGCGCCCCCGCGAATCGAAACCCTCATAGCGCAATCGCAGATAGCGCGGCACAACACCACGCAGCCCCGGTAACGACAAACAGCCTTCCCAAGCCTCTTCCATCGTTTCGCCAAGCGGTGTCCATACCGGATTGATCAACTCCGTATAGGGAACAGATGGCGCGTCCTGGTAACGCTCGCTCCGCTCCACTCCGAAAACCACCACCCGTAACGGCACGCCGATTTGCGGCGCCGCAATCCCGACGCCGCCTTCGGCTTGCATCGTCTCGCGCATGCCCTGCAATAACGCCTCAAGTTCCGGCGTATTGAACATCGTCGGGCTAACTTCCCGTGCCACCTGTTTCAGACGCGGATCTCCCATTCTGACAATTTCATGAACCATCGGTACTCCCGTCGTTATTGGCACATCCATCGCACATCGCGTGATTTCAGTGTATCGCCACCAACATAGCGATTTCTTGATTAAAATGAACGCTGAAAAGAAAAGCGTACAATCTATCGAGTGTCTCGACCTGCTTTTTGGCTTCAGATGGTTATTATACTCCTTACAGCCCTTTATGTTTTCTGCGTCCGCCCTGCTTCTATATTTTCTGCTACTGTCCTTGTCTGCGAGCTGGCGCACCTGTTCAGTCTTGCCGATAAACCATAATCTGCCGAGTAACAATCATGAGAACCTTTGAAGAACTTTTGACTTTGCGTGACTGGCTACGATGGGCTGTGTCCCGATTCAATCAGGCTCAATTACACTTCGGCCACGGCAGCGACAACGCTGTTGACGAAGCCGCTTATTTGATCGCTCATACGCTGGCTTTGCCGCTAGAACGGCTCGATACTTTCCTTGACGCCAGACTGACTCAATCCGAAAAAACGCGGCTCCACAAAATTCTCGACCGGCGAATTGAAGAGCGCATTCCTGCCGCCTATCTCACGCAAGAAGCGTGGCTCGGAGATTTTCGCTTTTATATCGACGAGCGCGTCATCGTTCCGCGCTCCTTCATTGCCGAACTGATGCCCGACGGGCTGTCACCATATCTGCCTGACCGATACAGCGTCAAAAACGCGCTTGACCTGTGCACCGGCTCCGGTTGTCTTGCGATCCTTCTGGCTGATGCGTATCCCGACGCTGAAATCGACGCTGTCGATATTTCAGCGGAGGCGCTCGCCGTCGCGCAACGCAACATCAGCGACTATCACCTCTCTGACCGTGTCACCCTGATCCGCTCTGACTATACCGATAACCTGCCAAGCAAGAAACGTTACGACTTGATTATCAGCAATCCGCCTTACGTCACCGAGTGCGCGATGCAGGATTTGCCGCATGAATACCGCCATGAACCTGAGTTGGCGCTGGCTGGTGGCGCTGAAGGTCTCAACGCCGTTCACCACATTTTGAAGAATGCCCATCGTCTGCTGCGACCGCACGGCATCGTCGTCGTCGAGATTGGTCACAACCGCGCCCTTGTTGAAGCGGCTTATCCGAACATGCCTTTCATCTGGCTTGATACCGGTTCATCGGAAGAATCGGTTTTTTTGCTGACGCACGAAGATTTAGAATAAGTTTATAGGAGATAACAACCATGATGCGAGACTCGACTCAAACCATCGGAAACCTGATTGACCATCAGAGTGTTTCTATCATCAGCTCTGTTGATAACGAAGGCTTCCCGAACACAAAAGCCATGTTGCCCCCCAGAAAACGTGAAGGCATAAAGGTTTTCTGGTTTACCACAAACACTTCTTCAATGCGCGTTTCGCAGTATCGCTCCAACTCAAAAGCCTGCATCTATTTCTTCGACAAGCGATTTTTCCGTGGTGTTATGTTGAAAGGCACGGTGGAAGTGATGGAAGATGCCGAAACCAAGGAAATGATCTGGCAGGAAGGCGATACCCTGTATTACTCAAAAGGTGTTGCTGATCCCGACTATTGCGTCTTAAAATTTACGGCGCACAGCGGAAGATACTACGCGAATTTTCGCTCAGAGAGTTTCCGCGTTGAATGAGCCGCGCAATGGCAATTCCCTCTAGCGAACGAAAAAAGATGGTCAAGAAGCAAGAGCGCAAACAATCTCAGCTCGTCCACATCGGACTCCATCGGTAAAACAACCGGAAGCATTCGTAAACGTCGGGGTACGCTTCGCGTAAGTGCACTGGAGCCACAAAAAAAGTTTCCGACAATACCGCAAAAAATTCTGCCGGATGCTCTGATGCGTAGGGATCAATACCGAAATTCTCTCCCGCATCGACGCGACGACAAAAATCATCGTAAGCGCGTTTCATCACCTGCTGCCAGCGTGTGATCGGCAGTTCTGGCGGCAACGGTGGACACCCATTGGCGTCACCGTTTTTCATGTCGAGTTTATGAACAAATTCGTGAATCACCACATTGACCAGCGGCCTGTCACCTTCCCATACTTCTAAAACCGCATCGCCCTCTGTCTCATCGTCATCGCGTTCACGATTGGCATCCAGCGCATCCGGCCACGAAAGCACCACCGGCCCACCCAGCATGGTTTCCCCCATAATCGGCGCATCGTCGCGATGAACAACGCCGTTTTCATCCTCCCACTCAGCGTTGGTGACAAATTCGTCGGGACACAACACCACCGTTTTGAAATCGTCGTACCACTCAAGCCCGAGTTTCAAAACGGGAATGCATGCCTGAACGGCCACAACAACCCGCTGAAACGGCGTCACCGCAAAACCGCGAACTCCGACAATATCTTTGTCACACAAAAACAGTACACACATCGTGCGCAGCGCTTCCCGCTCGCTCTCGGTCCAGTCGGCCAGAAAAGGCAGCCCTGTTAATGCTTCCTGCCATAGCGCTTCCGGAATGGAATACCGCTGCAACATTCGTTCACGGCGCCAACGCGAGAAAAAATTCATGGCTCGTCGCCGTCCGACAGCAATGTCACTGCTGGCTCTTCCTCAAGCAGAAGCGACGCTTCTTTTTCCGGCATTTGCTCGACATCACGCAAGTGTCGCGTAATCGCCCGTGTCCGAATATCGGCAGCATCAATGGTTTTTGTTGCCTGATCGAGTTTTTCTCGCGTTTTCGCCAATACCTGCCCAAACTTCTGGAATTCGGTTTTGACCGCCGCCAGCACTTTCCACACTTCGCTTGAGCGCTGCTCAATCGCCAACGTCCGAAACCCCATCTGCAAACTGTTCAACATCGCCATTAAATTGGTCGGCCCTGCCACGATGATTCTCGATTCGCGCTGCAAAACATCGCTCAATCCCGGTCGCGTAATCAATTCGGCGTACAGCCCTTCAGACGGCACAAACAACAACGCGAAATCGGTCGTGTACGGCGGTTTCACATATTTCTCTTGAATCTTCTTCGCTTCATTCTTGAGAAACACCTCTAACGCCCGTCTTGCTTCTTCAGCCGCCGATATATCGGCATTTTCAAGCGCCACCTGCAAACGTTGCCAATGATCCAACGGAAATTTTGCATCAATCGGCAACCAGCACGGCTGAAGCGCATCGCGCCCCGGCAACCGGATCGCAAATTCTACACGCGCCCCGCTTCCCGGAACCGTCTCAACATTCTCGCTGTATTGCTGCGGTGTCAACATTTCAGACAACAACGCCGCCAATTGAACCTCGCCCCAACCGCCGCGTGTTTTAACATTGCTCAACACACGCTTCAAATCGCCGACCCCAACCGCCAACGTCTGCATTTCGCCCAAACCCTTATAAACCTGCTCCAATCGGTCAGCCACTTGTTTGAACGATTCTCCCAGCCGCGTTTCCAGCGTCGTTTGCAATTTTTCATCGACCGTCGCCCGCATCTGTTCGAGCTTTTGCGCATTGTCGAGACGCATCGCGTCAAGCCGTTGCTCCAGCACCTTGCGGATTGCTTCCAGTTTTTGTTCCGAAACCTGCGTCAACTGCTGCACCTGCGTTCCGAAGCGCGACCACTGCTCCTGCTGCACGCCAAACTGTGCCGTCGATTGTTGCTGTGCAGCCTGTGTTTGCTGCAACAATAGCGTCGATAACTCGCTGCGCTGTGTTGCCAAATCTTGCCGCAAATCGCGTTCGCTTTGCCCACTTTGAGCCAACAATGTTGCCAGTTGCGTGCGTGTCTCTCCCAATTCACGCAACAGATTTTGTTGTCTGCGAGCCAGTTCCGTCACACGCGCTGCCAGATAAGCGACAAATATCAGCAGCAAAAACAGCAATACCAATCCCGACATGATCGTCATCATATCTTCCATAAACACCCTCCACCCATGACGCACCGGACGATCCGGCCTGCGCTTATTGTACGGCATCCTGTTTACAAAAAACGTTTTGAAATGTTTTCCGGTGAGCCTTGCAAATGACTTTGCCTGTTTGATAAGCCCCAGCGCAATCCTTTTGAGCGCATTACGCAGCAACGCCTCTTAATAGTTACATTGTTCTGTTGTATTATCGCAGAGTTCGCTTTTTATCACCGCCACCGTGCCGTTCACCTCCCTGCTCGCTACGCCACTGATTGCCGTACTTGCCGCCTTCGCCGCCGGTGTCGCATTGCTGCAAACCCGTGCTACGCTGCCAGACACGCCTTGGTTGGGATTGAGCTTGGCCTTGTTGTTGCTCGGTATCGGCGCTTTTGTCCTGTTTCGTCTTCGTCGCACCGCCGATAGCGTCCGCCCCGCAACGTTGGTGGCGTTCGGTGTAATCGTATTTTCTGCCGCCGCCTGCGGTTACGACTATGCGGCCATACGCGCACAACACCGACTTGCCGATGCGCTGCCGTCCGAATGGGAGGGGCGCGATGTCGTGATACGAGGCGTCATCGACGATCTTCCCGATACTAACGAGCGCAGAACCCGTTTTTCGTTCGCTGTTGAAGACGTGTTAACACCAGAAGCACACGTTCCTTCCCGCATCGCGCTGACTTGGTACGCCCGTAATCTCAATGGTAAAGAAGAAACACGTCCCAACCTGCGCGCCGGTGAACGCTGGCAACTGAAAGTGCGATTGAAGCGCCCACGCGCCAGCATCAACCCCGGCGGTTTCGATGTTGAAGCATGGCTTTTGCAAAACGGCGTTCGTGCGACCGGCTATGTACGTCCCGACACTGCCAACAACGCGGGAAAAAACGCCAGCGTCGAACCTGCCAACACACGACTCTCCGAATTCGCTGGCCGCCCCTTCGATCACATACAGCGTCTCCGCGAAAACATCCGCGACCGCATCCAGAAAACATTGCACGATAAGCCTTACGCCGGTGTAATCACTGCGCTCGTCATCGGCGAACAACGCGCCGTCCCCGATTCGCAATGGCAAGTCTTTCGCAAAACCGGCATCATTCACCTCATCAGTATTTCAGGATTGCACGTCACCGTTTTCTCGACGCTTTTGGGCGGCTTGCTCTTTCAGTTGTTCCGCCGCATGCCACGATTGACATCGCGCTGTCCAGCCATCAAGCTCGCGGTGCTTGCCGGTTTTTTCGCCTCAGCGTTTTACGTTGCGCTTGCCGGTGCCGGTATTCCCGCGCAACGCACACTCATCATGCTGGCCGTTGTCGCCCTTGCCTTGTGGATACAACGTACCAGTCAACCGTTACACACGTGGCTATGGTCTTTATTTGCCGTCGTTTTGTGGGATCCCTGGGCGCCGCTTACCCCCGGTTTCTGGTTGTCGTTCGGCGCTGTCGGTTGGCTGTTGTATGCCGCCTCCGGTCGCCTTGCTGAAAACAACACCAACGCACACTGGCGCAAGCGATGGCAACGCAATCTCGCTCTCGGCTTTCGCACACAATACGTCGTCACGTTGGGGCTGACGCCGCTGCTGCTTGCCATCTTTCAAGCGTTTTCATTGGTTTCATTGCCCGCCAATTTCTGGGCGATTCCGTGGATCACGTTGTTGGTGGTTCCAACCGCCCTACTCGGCGCGATCCCCGGGCTTTCCTGGCTGTGGATACCCGCCCACTTCCTGCTTGAGATCCTAATGATCGGCATGACCTGGATGGCGCAACTACCCATTTCCATGTGGCAGCAACATGGGGCGCCCACTTGGTGCATTTTCGCCGCCGTACTCGGCATCCTCTGGATGCTGATGCCGCGCGGCGTTCCTGTTCGAGCGCTTGGTGTCTTGTGGTGTTTGCCGATGTTTTTGATCGTACCTTTGCCGCCGCCTGTCGGAAGTTTTCAGGCAACTGTACTTGATGTCGGTCAGGGATTGTCCGTCTTCGTGCGCACGAACAAACACACGCTGCTCTACGACACCGGCCCCAGTTACCACGACGATGCCAACGCCGGAGACCGTATCGTCTCGCCCTTTCTGCAATTCAATGCGATCAACGCGATTGACACACTGGTCGTCAGCCACAACGACAACGATCACAACGGCGGCACGCACGCTGTCCTTGCGGCGTTACCTGTCCGGCAACATTACGCTTCATTACTTGCCGAGCCGGAAGACGACGATGATAGTCGCTCTCCTGCTCTCATCGCCTGCGCCGACGGCCTCGAATGGACATGGGACGATGTTCATTTTCGTTTCCTGTCGCCACCGCCGGACGCCGCTTTCTTGCGTGACGCCAACAATCGGTCTTGCGTGTTAAAAATCGAATCGCCTCACGGCAGTTTGCTGTTGACCGGCGACATCGGGAAACGCGCCGAGAAAGCATTGACCGAGCGCCACGCCGACCATCTTCGCAGCGACATTCTCGTTGCTCCCCACCACGGCAGCCGACATTCTTCAACAGCGCCCTTTGTCGCCGCCGTTGCGCCCTCGCATGTTGTGTATTCCGTCGGTTACCGCAACCGTTTCAACTTTCCACGACCAGAAACCGTCGCTCGTTACGAAAATGTTGACGCCGCCCAATGGCGCACCGACCACTCCGGCGCCATTCGCTTCACCGTCAGCGATAAAAACATTTCTGTCGATGCGTATCGACAAACACATCCGCGCTATTGGCGTTAGTACGTGACGTGCGCAAAGCCGAGAAGCTCGGCAAAGACATGGGTAAATTGCACACTCTGTTGGATTTGCCCTATGCGAGCTGTGGTCAATTGGCGCTTGAGCGTTCCGCAATGAATTGACGCAAGGCAGCGTCAATGCGTGTCTGCCATCCCTCGCCTTCAGATTTGAAATGTTCAATAACTTCGTGCGAAAGCCGTATATTAATGCGCTCCTTGGGAAACTCGGCTCGCGGGCGACCGCGGGGCTTGAGCATTGCTTTGGCGACTTTCTCTCCGAAAATCTTGGGCAACATTTCGCTGGCCGGACGCGCTTTAGCGAAATTTTCTTCCGTCCATTGAGGGTGTTTTTCTGATACCTGATTCCTGACCTCTGATCACTGACGCGCCGCAGCCTTTGCCAACGCTAACCAGGTTTCGACAACGGTATCCGGGTTCAGCGAAATGGTTTCGATGCCTTGTTCGACCAGCCATTGCGCGAAATCGGGATGGTCGGACGGCCCCTGCCCGCAAATGCCGACGTAACGCTCTTTGGCGCGACAAGCCGAAATCGCCATAGACAGCATGGCCTTGACCGCAGTGTCGCGCTCGTCGAAGGTCGGCGCAATCGGCCCGCCAGAATCACGATCGACGCCCAAGGTCAGTTGGGTCATATCATTTGAGCCGATTGAGAAGCCATCAAAGTAATCGAGGAATTGCGGCGCCAGCACCGCGTTGGAGGGCAGTTCGCACATCATGATGAGCCGCAACCCGTTCTTGCCGCGCTCCAGTCCGTTTTGCGCCAGCAACTCGACCACCCGTTCCGCTTCCTTAAGCGTGCGAACGAATGGAATCATGATTTCGACGTTGACCAGCCCCATGTCGTCGCGAACGCGCCGCAATGCTTTGCATTCAAGCACAAAGCAATCGTAAAACTCTTTTGAAATGTAGCGCGAAGCGCCACGAAATCCCAGCATCGGGTTTTCTTCGTGCGGCTCGTAATGGTTGCCGCCCAGCAAGTTGAAGTATTCGTTCGACTTGAAATCCGACATACGCACGATGACTTTCTTTGGCGCAAATGCCGCCGCAATCGTCGCCACGCCTTCCGCAATTTTGCTGATATAAAATTCGACCGGGCTGTCGTAACCGGCAACCCGATGGCGGATGTCATGCTTCAGTTCTTCCGGCAAGGTGTTGAATTCGAGCAGCGCCCGCGGGTGAATACCGACATTGCGATTGATGATGAACTCAAGGCGCGCCAAGCCGACGCCTTCGTTCGGCAAACGGCAAAATTCAAATGCAAGCTCCGGGTTACCGACGTTGATCATGAGTTTGACCGGCGGCTCCGGCATTTTGTCGAGCGCCACTTCATGGATGGTGACGTTGAGCAGCCCTTCATAAATTTTCCCGGTGTCGCCTTCGGCGCACGAGACGGTGACTTCCATCCCTTCTTTCAGCGTTTGCGTCGCATCACCGCAACCGACCACTGCCGGAATCCCCAATTCACGCGCAATGATCGCCGCGTGGCAGGTACGACCGCCGCGATTGGTCACGATTGCTGCTGCCCGTTTCATCACTGGCTCCCAATCGGGGTCGGTCATGTCGGCAACCAGAACGTCGCCCTTTTGCACGCGATCCATTTCGGTGACCGACTTCACTAGACGTACACGACCTTTTCCGATTTTCTGCCCGATGGCGCGACCGGTCGCCAGCACGGCGCTGTCGCCCTCAATTTGGTAACGGCGCAATTTGTCGCCGCCCGTTTCGCGCGACTTCACTGTTTCCGGACGCGCCTGCAAAATATACAATTTGCCGTCGATACCGTCGCGTCCCCACTCAATATCCATTGGCCGCTGGTAGTGCTCTTCGATCTTCATTGCAAAACGCGCCAGTTCTTCAATCTCGGCGTTGCTGATCGAATATACTAAACGTTGTATTTCCGGCACTTCTATTGTTTTTGTCGAACGTCCGGCCGCGTTGTCTTCGGTGAACACCATTTTCAACGCCTTGCTGCCGGTGATTTTGCGCAAGATCGCTGGTCGGTTCGCTTCCAGGTTCGGCTTGTAAACATAAAATTCATCGGGGTTGACCGTGCCCTGCACCACCGTTTCACCCAAGCCATACGCCGAAGTGATAAACACCACCTGATCGAAGCCCGATTCGGTGTCCATCGTGAACATCACGCCAGCCGCGCTCAAATCGCTGCGCACCATCCGTTGCACACCCGCGGACAAAGCCACTTCCTGATGCGCAAAACCCTGATGCACGCGATAAGCGATCGCACGGTCGTTGTACAGCGATGCAAACACTTCCCGAATGGCGTCGAGAACGGCGTCGATGCCGCGAATGTTCAAGAACGTTTCTTGCTGTCCGGCGAATGACGCATCCGGCAAATCTTCGGCAGTGGCCGACGAACGCACTGCGAACGACGCATCCGGCTGGTCTTTGGAAAGCGTCGCATAGGCGGTTCGGATGTCTTGCTCCAATGTGGCCGGAAACGGCGCCGACGCCACCATCTCGCGGATTTCCCGACCAACCCGCGCCAGTTTGACGACATCTTCAACGTCAAGTCCGGCGAGTTTCTGGTGAATGGCTTCGGTTAAGCTATTGCTCTCCAAGAATTCGCGGAAAGCATCGGCTGTCGTCGCAAAACCTCCGGGAACCCGAATGCCGCGCTGCGTTAACTGGCTGATCATTTCTCCAAGTGATGCATTCTTGCCGCCAACGATTTCGACGTCGGTCATGCGCAACTGTTCAAAAGGAAGAACTCGCGTAATGGATTTCATTCGATGCCCACGGGTCATTGCGGATGAAAATATTTTAACCGCAAAGGCACGGAGAAAATGGTCGGAAAGATAAAATTTGGGCGTGATACCATTGATATCACGCCCAAGCGAAGCACTCCGTATCAGCGCGGCGCACTTCGAGATTTTTCCAAAAAACTGCTTTGATTATTCTTCGTCAGCGCCGGACTCGTCGGATTCGTAGTCTTTCCACTTGCTTTTCACTGTCCGTCCCAAGCTGCGATATAAATCGGGTTGCGCGGTTTTCAAATGCTTGATGATTTCGTAGTCGACGCGTTTGATCTGGGTCAAATCGATCCGCTCGACATGAACCAAACGCAACAATTCGCGCACCGGTTTCGGCATTGTTCGACCACTTTCATAACGCGATCCTCCGCTTTGCGTTACTCCGATTTGCGACCAGAAACGTTCCTGATTCAGTCCACGACGTAGACGAATTTCACGCGGGTTTAATACAAAGTCTGTTGCTTTCACAATAGTATCCTTTCCAAAAAAATAGGATGATAATTAAAATAATTTATAACCAATAGCTTACCCAGTCCTCATGAAATGATCTCCTCCTATATTATATTTTGAATAAAGGTTAGGCCATTAACGCGATTGCCAAAGCCTGAAAAGCAGGCCCTTTCATACGCGCACCCCCGGCCCCATCGTTTTGCTTCAACCTTATCATCAACATCGTTACCTGAACGCAACTTCTGATCATAGGATGCATACCTCAAGTATTGAGACATATTTCTCCTGCGTAAGTTGCAAATCCCTTTTCAGCGCCCCACCCAGACATCTTAGTTATCGTGTTGCCTTATCTTCCCCGGTAGCATACGGCCTTGCGCTCATTAAGACAAGACCATGATGGCTTTGTGTGCTTTATTTTTACAAAGAGTCAAAAAAAAACGACATATAAATAATATATGCCTATCGATATCATAAATTATTTTTATGGCAAGGCTACTGCCATGTGGCGCAACTTCCAGGCGCGTAGTAGGCGCATCTCTTTATTAAGGAGAAGAAACAACTCTCCCCGGCATTCCTATATTGGCGCTAAAATGATGTGATGCCGCTCAAATTCTCGGAGCGCGATTTCCCGACGTTTTCCCCATGACCGTCTATGACCTGCACTGCCATTCCACCGCTTCCGACGGAACACTCACTCCGGCAGCATTAGTCACGCGGGCGATCCGGCGTGGGGTAGATTGCCTCGCCATCACCGACCACGACGACGTTTCCGGGCTTCCCGAAGCACATCAAGCCAGCGCGGACACTTCTCTTCGCATCATTAACGGCGTCGAGCTTTCTTCTCTTTGGGAGCGCCGGACAATCCACATTGTCGGTCTTTTTTTCGATACCGGTTCGTCTGTTTTACAAGAAGCGCTTGCGACGGTTCGCGCCGCCCGTCGGCAACGCGCCGAGGCGATCGGCCATGCCCTGGCGCGGGCGGGTATCGGCGGCGCACTCGAAGGCGCTCGCCGTTTTGTGACCAACGAAGCGCTGATTTCGCGTTCGCACTTTGCCCGTTTCCTCGTTGATCGTGGGTATGTTTCCAGCAAACAAAAAGCGTTCAACCATTATTTGGGACAGGGAAAACCCGCGCATGTGCCGCCGCCCTGGCCAGCCATTTCTGAAAGCATCGCCGTATTGCACGCGGCGGGCGGCATGGCCGTGCTAGCGCACCCAGGCCGTTACCCGTTAACCGGAACCGCAATGCGCCGTTTGCTGGAGGAATTCCGCGGAAACGGTGGCGACGCGCTCGAAGTCTTTTCGCCGTCGCACACCCCACAACAAAGCGAACGCTTCATCGAATATGCCCGCTTTTATGGCTTCAAGGCTTCCCTGGGTTCCGATTTTCACGACCCTGGAGAAAGCCACATAGACTTGGGAGCCTTACCGCCACTTCCCGCCGGATTGACGCCGGTCTGGTCGGCGTTTTTGCCAATATAGCGCGCCCCTTCAAAAAAACTCAGGGCTCATCATTATGGAATCACAGCGTAGCGTTTTTTTCATTTCCGATCGCACCGGCATCACCGTCGAAATTCTCGGCAACAGCTTGTTGTGCCAGTTTGAGGATGTTTCCTTCCGCCACACCACCATTCCCTTCATTCAGAGCCGGAACGACTTACAAAATGCCATCGACCAAATCAACCGGGCTGCCGAAGAAGAGCGACAAAAACCCATCGTTTTTTTGTCGATTGTCGATGATGCCATAACCCGCGAACTAGGCGAAAAGACACAAGCCCTGATACTGGATCTTTTCAAGCCATTTATTTTTCCGCTTGAAGAAGAACTCGGCGTTAAAAGCTCCCACGCCGCCGGTCGCTCGCACAGCATCAACTATGATTACTTCCGCCGGATGGAAGCCATCAACTTTACGCAAATGCACGATGACGGCGCCGCAACCCGCGATCTTGCCGGCGCCGAAGTCATTCTGGTCGGCGTCTCACGCTGCGGAAAAACGCCTACATCGCTTTATCTGGCGATGCAATTCGGCATTCGCGCCGCCAATTTTCCGCTGACTCCCGAGGATTTCGCCAACCACAAACTCCCCGACTCCATCTTGCCGTTCCGGCACAAATTGTTCGGACTGACCATCGACCCCAACCGCCTGAGTCAAATACGGCAGGAACGCCGCGCCGGTAGTCGCTACGCCTCGCTGGAAAGCTGCCGTCAGGAAGTTCGTAGCGCTGAAGCGCTAATGGGGCGAGAAAAAATACCGATGCTCGACACTACCGCCAAATCCATCGAAGAAATCGCCACCACCATCATCCATCAGGCGAAACTGAGCCGACATTGTTATTAAGACTTAAAATCAGATTTCATGTATAATAGACTGATTTATATAAGCATTTTTCGCAGCAACCTGCATGCTTTCGGCTTGCTTTACAGGAAGGAGTGATTATGTTGACGATTTTCCGTTCTGCGCTTTTAGCGCCTATTGCCGCTCTGGCTTTTCTATTGACGGCTCCGGTTCACGCCACTATCGATTACACAGATATTTGGGTGGATACCAAGCCTCCCGCCAACAGCGGAATGGGCGGTTTCGGCATCAACTTCGTCCAAAGCGGCAACAGCTTCGATTACATTTTTGCCACCTTTTTTATTTACGATCCCGCAACGGGTAGCCCCGATTGGGTCACCGGCGAGCTGGAGCGCGAAAGAGGAAGTTCCACCTTCACCGGCAATATCTATAGAACGCAGGGGGAACCTACCACTAGCCCTTTTACCCCCAAAAATACGGTCAATACCGCCATCGGGAAGATTACATTCACGCCTGTTTCCTCGACAACGGGAACGCTGATCTATATGGTTAACAATGTGACAACGACACTTGAACTAAAACGCTTGACCTTGACCGAAAACAATCTCAATGGCCTCTATTGGGGAGGAGCAACTGTTACCGGCTCCAACTGTCCCAACAGTGGAGACAATGGCGTCTTTTTCAATACAGCATCCATTGAGGTTGTAAAACAAGCGGGGAGCACTCAAGCAGCATACACGTTTTACCTGGAGGGTAATGGAACCCTCCTTTCCTACGCCTGCACTTTGAAAGGCACATTGATTCAAGAGGGCCGTTTTCAAAAAATCAATAATGCGAACTACGTTTGTTATTCGGGAAACAGCAAGGTCGCAGATGGAACTGCCAACCTTTTCAATATTGCGGCAACCACGCAAGGTCTTGAAGGTGAATGGACCTCTAACAAAGGGATGTTTAATTGCAAGGAAGGCGTGCGCTTTTCCGGGGTGTTGTTACCCTGATTGCTCCAAATACAGCTATCCAAAATGCCGCCCGCAGGCGGCATTTTCATGGCTTGTCTGGGGAGATTCTTCCGCCTGCCTTCGCTTTGCAGTATCATTTATTTCCCGCCTCAAACGATTGACCTCAGGAGTCCCCGATGGCCGGCCACAGCAAATGGGCAAATATTAAACACAGAAAAGCGGCGACCGACGCCAAACGCGGTAAAATTTTTACCCGCTTAATCAAAGAAATCACGGTCGCCGCCAAATTGGGCGGTAGCGATGTTTCCGCCAATCCGCGTTTACGGCTGGCGGTGGACAAAGCCTATGGGCAGAACATGCCCAAAGACACGATCGAGCGCGCGACCAAACGCGGTGCCGGCGAGTTGGAGGGCGTATCGTACGAAGAAATCCGCTATGAAGGTTATGGCCCCAACGGCGCGGCAGTGATTGTCGATTGTATGACCGACAACCGGACGCGAACCGTCGCCGATGTGCGTCACGCCTTTTCCAAACACGGCGGCAATCTCGGCACCGAAGGCTCGGTTGCCTTTCTGTTCAAACACTGCGGGCAAATCGTCTTTGCGCCCGCAGAAAACGGAAAAGCGATTGACGAAAACGCCATCATGGATGTCGCCATTACCGCTGGCGCTGACGACGTTATCGCCAACGACGACGGCAGCCTTGAAGTCATCACCGACCCTTACGCATTCCTGAACGTCAAAGACGCGCTCATCGCCAGCGGATTGCAGCCCACTTTTGCCGAAGTCACCATGACGCCATCGACAACGGTCGAAATGACCGGCGATGATGCCGTGAAAATGCAAAAACTACTCGACGCGCTGGAATTCCTCGATGATGTTCAGGGTGTTTACACGTCTGCTGAGTTTGGCGACGGAGAGTAGTCAAGCATCAGAAGTCAAGAATCAGAGATCATAAATGCGTCATTCACGCGGAGACGCGATGTTAAACTCCCCCTCGGAGGAGGGTTGGGGAGGGAGAGAATTGGTGCGTAACGGCATTGTGACCGCTGAAGGGGAAACACCATGACCGCCCTTCCCTCTCGCCGCATCCTCGGCCTCGACCCTGGGCTACGAGTAACGGGCTTCGGCATCGTCGATGTCGCCGGTTCCCGATTGACCTACGTCGCCAGCGGGAGCATCCGCACGGAAGGCGAAGGGCTGCCGACCCGCCTCGGCATCATCGCCCACGATCTGACACACATCATTCGTGAATTTCACCCCGATGAAGCCAGCGTCGAACTGGTTTTTGTCAACGTCAACCCGACATCAACGCTGCTTCTGGGGCAGGCTCGCGGCGGCGCGATCACGGCATTGGTTATGGCAGGGCTGCCGGTTTATGAGTACACCGCAAATCAGATCAAACAAGCCGTTGTCGGGCACGGAAAAGCGCAAAAAAAACAAGTGCAGCACATGGTTCAACAACTGCTTCAGCTACCATCCGCCCCATCCACCGATGCGGCAGACGCGCTGGCCTGCGCCATCTGCCATATCAACAGCGTCGGCAACATGAGCCACTTTCCGACACATCAACGTCGGCGTAGTGGGCGGATTATTGGTTGACCCGTCATTCCTCTTCGCGTCTTCGCGTGGATACTCTATACGTTCTGCACGGTAAAAAAGAAAAGGACGGGTTTGAAACCCGCCCCTTACAAAGCACGATTCCTGGACGACGCTTGGCTGCGCTTTGCTTGTCCAGGCTACAAGAATTACCCAACTATCGTCTTCGTATCGCGTGCGATCACCAATTCTTCATTGGTGGGAATCATCATGGTTCTCACGGTCGCGCCGGACGCTGAAAAGTCCATAGCTTTCCCGCGTTGTGCGTTTTTTTCCGGGTCGATTTTCACGCCCAGATAACCGAGATAAGCGCAAACCTTTTCGCGGAGGAGTGCGCTGTTTTCGCCAAGTCCAGCGGTAAACACAATCGCGTCCACGCCGTTCATCGCGGCAGCGTACCGGCCTATGTAACTTGCCACCCGATAAAAATAGATTTCCAAAGCATCATCAGCGTGAGTGTTGCCATCTTGCTTCGCTTGAAGAATATCCCTGAAGTCGTTGGAGATACCCGACAAGCCTAGCATGCCCGATTTTTTGTTAAACAGGTCGATGACTTGCGACGCGCTCAGTTTTTCTTTTTCCATCAGATAAGGCACGACGGCGGCGTCGATATCGCCGGTACGGGTGCCCATGACCAAGCCTTCCAGCGGCGTGAAGCCCATCGAGGTGTCAACGGAATGTCCCCGATCAATCGCGCAAACGCTTGCGCCGTTGCCCAGATGGCAGGTGATAATTTTCAACTCGCTGTACGGACGACCCAACACTTCCGCCGCTTTCATCGACACATATTTATGGCTGGTGCCGTGAAAGCCGTACTTGCGTATTTTATGGGTTTCGTACAACGAATGAGGCAACGCGTAAAGATACGCTTTTTTCGGCATGGTTTGATGAAACGCCGTATCGAAAACAGCTACCTGCGGAACACCTGGCATGTTCTGCTTGCAAGCGCGAATCCCGATAAGATTCGGCGGGTTATGCAACGGCGCCATGTCAAAACAGGCCTCGATGGCTTTCTCCACCTTGTCGTCGATCAGGACGGAATCGCTGAAGAATTCGCCGCCGTGCACCACGCGATGCCCCACGGCAACGATCTCGCCGATGTCTGAAATCACACCGCGATCCTTGCTCAGCAAGACTTCCAACACGATCTTGATGGCGGCGGCGTGATCCGGCATCGGCGCATCGATGGTGAATTCTTCCACGCCACGCTCGTGTTTCAAAAGGCCGTTGTCGCTGCCGATACGCTCACAAAGACCTTTGGCCAGCAACGTTTCGTCGTCCATGTTCAGCAGTTGGTATTTCAATGAGGAACTGCCGCAGTTGATGACCAAAATTTTCATGTTTAACGTCTCCTTGCTTGTCTGTGTTGTTAGCCTTGCGCTTGCACAGCGGTGATGGCGACCACGCCAACGATGTCGTCGGCGGAACAACCACGCGACAAATCGTTAACCGGCTTGGTAATCCCCTGCGTAACCGGCCCATACGCTTCCGCTTTCGCCAACCGTTCGGTCAGCTTGTACGCGATGTTGCCCGAATCCAGATCGGGGAAAACCAGCACGTTCGCTTTTCCGGCGACCGGATTGCCGGGCGCTTTGCGCTCGCCGATGGAAGGCACAATGGCAGCGTCCACTTGGAACTCGCCATCGACTTTCAAACTCGGCGCAGCTTCTTTCACGAGTCGCGTGGCTTCGAGAACCTTGTCCACATCGGCATGTTTGGCGCTGCCCAGCGTCGAGTGCGACAGTAGTGCAACCACCGGCTCGGCCTTGACCAACTGCTTGAACGAGACAGCGGCGCTTTGCGCGATCATCGCCAGTTCTTCGGCAGTCGGATTTTGAACCAATCCGCAGTCGGTGAAAAGGAAAATGCCGTTCTCTCCGTATTCGCAGTTGGGAACGACCATGATGAAGAACGAGGACACCAGCTTCACGCCCGGCACCGTTTTCAGTATTTGCAGGCTGGGGCGCAGAACGTCCGCCGTCGAATGGATCGCGCCTGACACCATACCGTCGGCGATGCCTTCTTTCACCAGCATCACACCAAGGTACATCGGATCGTTGCGCAACAGTCCGGCAGCTTCATCGAGCGTCATCCCTTTGGATTTACGCAGTTCCGCCAGCTTCTCAGCCAACTCGTCCATCCGCCCGTATGTCGCGGGATCGATAAACTCCGCGCCGTCCAGATTCAAACCGTCCGCTTTTTCCATAATGGCTTTGCGGTCGCCGATCAGGATAATACGCGCCAGCTTTTCTGCCAGCACCTTATGAGCGGCCTGTAAATTCCTCGGCTCAAAAGATTCCGGCAATACGATTGTTTTTAAATCGGATTTGGCGCGTTGTTTGATACTTTCGAGAAACTGCATGTTGTCGCTCCTTTCGTTTGGGGTTTTTCCGGCAGCCGCTGCATGGAAGCAGCGCCTGATTCATTCGCCGCATGACGTTTGACCTTCGCACACTAGCGCAGCCCTACATGAAAATCAACCGCACCGCCCTTGGGGATATCGGGGGTCGGTTCTCGTTGAAGCGCACATGGATTCTGCGGTTTCGCACAGAATGACGGAGGAAGAACGCATGTTTCACGCGAAAGCGCGGAGATGAACAATTCCTCTCCTCTCGCTCCCTATCTTCCGCGTCATATCCTCTGATCTCCGGCCTTCTCTTTGTCGAGCGCACCCATTTGTCCGCGCAACCGCTCCAGGAAGTTCCGGTGGGTCAACACCCAGACAATCGCCGGAATTACCGTCGGCAAAATCAACGTGCCAAACTGGTAGGCAAATGCCACAAATTCGCGTTGCAACGCCGAAAAGCCGACCTGTGACGCGACGAAAGGCCCCGCTGAAAAATTGATGTTTTTGAGAAAGTCGGCTGTTACGCCCCAAGTGATAAAAGGCACGATCACGAGGTAGCCTATCAGCAGTTTTTTCCAGCCGCCTTTTTCACGTGCAGCAAGTATCAACGCTGCCAACATCGGCAAACCGAACGAATACAATAACGCATTGACTTCGACACTCACCACAGCATTATTGGGCATCGCCTCACCCGGTCGTAACGAAGTTACGAAAACCAAATCGCGCGACTCCATTAAAACCTGTCTGACCAAATCGTCAAAAGCTGTCTGGGTGAACGCTTGCGCCAACAACTTGGCAGGGAAAATCAGAATGGGCGCCGCAAAATACCAGATCGCAAACATCAGCGGCAACCAGGCGAAAGTGATGAGCACGAAGCGCAACAGCGGCGAGCGGTTACGCTTTTTCGGCGCTTCGGGTTCTTGCGGAATTTTGTCTTCCGGCGACATCTTCAAGTCCCTCGCATGGATTCCGTGGCTTGCTGCGCTGCGTCTTCGGAAAATGCGGCAGAGCCACCACCGCCGCCCCGATTTTTATCCTCGCTTCTATCATTAGGCAACAGCCGTATCCAAATGAGAAAAACAATCAGCACGTCAAGCATGATCAGCGCCTGCCAGACATAAAGATGCGCCCATTCGAAAGCAGTCTCGTTCCATTGTCCAAGGTAGAACAGACTGATCACGCGCACGACGTTCAACGCCTGCACCGCCACAAAACCGCTGAGGATACCGATAATTTTGTGTTTCCACGGTGACGGAAACGCCAGCATCGCCGACACCAATACGATTGTCGCTTCAATGCCGTTGCAACCTTTTTCGATCGACACTCCGAAGCCGTTGGCAAGACTGCGCATCACCCGCCCTGTCGCCTCGACCTGGCTGTCGAACAAAGTGACGAGCCAAGTTGAAATTTTGGCAAGGATGATGGTCCACGGTTCCACGAACCAGCGTTCCGCCCAAGGCGTCAGCTCAAGCCCGAAAAGAACGGCCAGTATGACGAGAAAGAGAATAAAGAAGCGAATCATAGGGTCGGATTCTACCATTACCAGGAACCAGGGGTCAGGGATTGGGGATCAGGAGGCAATTAACCACAAAGAGCGCGTAAAGCGCAAAGAAAAAATCGGCGTCATTGTGAAGAGCGCAAGCGACGAAGCAATCCAGAGATCCCCTCCCCTACCCCCCGACCAAAATCGCTTCGGAGGCAAGCTCTTGAAGGGGAGGAAGAATCAGCCCCCGCAGCTTCGTGTGAGATATTCTTTGTGTTCTTTGTTGTGGTTAATCATCGCGCCAACGGCGGATTGGACGCAAAGTAACGCTTTATCCCTTCCTTAATGGATTCGGCGAAGCGTTGCTGTTGCTTTGGGTCGCGCAATTTGGCCTCTTCTTCGGGATTGGAAATAAAAGCCGTTTCGACCAGAATCGACGGGATATCCGGCGCTTTGAGCACCGCGAACCCGGCTTGTTCCACTTCTTTTTTGTGCAGTGCGTTGTGCTTCCCCAGCGCTGTCAGAACCATCGCGCCGACTTTCAGGCTATCGTTGATCTGCGCCGATTGCGATAAATCGAGCAATGTTTTGGCGACAGTTGCATCTTTAACGCCGATATTGACGCCGCCCACCAAATCGGCGCTGTTTTCTTTCTGCGCCAGCCAGCGGGCTGCCGTTGATGTCGCCCCCCGTTCCGATAGCGCATACACCGAGGAACCGCGTGCGTTGGGGTTCGTGAAAGCGTCCGCATGGATCGACACCATTAGATCGGCCTGCACACGCCGCGCTTTTTCGACGCGCTTATTGAGGGGCACAAAAAAATCGCCGTCGCGCGTCAGCGCCGCCCGCATGTTCGGTTCGGCATCAATCAGCTTTTTGAGGTGACGAGCGATTGATAACACCACGTTTTTTTCCAGCGTTTTTTTCCGGCCAATCGCGCCCGGGTCTTCGCCGCCGTGCCCGGGATCCAGCATGACGATAATCGGACGCGGTTTAGGCAGCGGTTTACTTAAAGGCGTTGGCTTACCAGCGGGCGTTTTTCCCTGCGCTTGCCTTTTTGTCGCCGGAGCGCTAGTTTTTTCGCTACGCTTTTCGTAATCACGCACCAGCGCCAACAATGCTTCGTCATCGGCGTACTTTTGCTCCAGTGCCGATACGGCATCGTCATTTTCAAACTCTTTGACCAGCAAGAGCAAGGGGTCAAGCCGTTCGACCGGATAAATGTCCAGCACCAGACGAAAACCGAATTGAGCGACCGGCTCCAACGTAAAAAGCTGCGGATCGACACGGTCTTTGAGATCAAGCACCACTCGCGAGATATTCGAATCGCGTCGCCCCAGCCGGATTCCCAGAATATAGGGATCGCTGTGCTGTAAAAGCGACGGCAGCGCCATCACTTCGGGAGACAGTTCGAGATTTTCGATATCAAGCACGAGACGATGAGGCTCCCGCAACTGCATCATCTGGAACTTCACCGCCTGCGGTGTCTCGATCACCAGTCGGGTATATTCTTCCGCAGGCCACAAACGAGCCACGGGCGTCTTGCCGCCCGACGGCGGCGCTGTCGGCGATACAACTCCATAGACCGACGGCAACAGCAACAACCCCGACGCCAATAGCCCACCTCGTAACAAACGACGGCGAACGATGGAAAGGCGCATATTCGGCGCTGCCACCAAAACGTCTGCTACAAATTCATCATCGCGGTCAGGCATGCCATCCCTGCTTTCGTTTTGGGCACAATCCGCGCCAGTCGCCCGGTCGCCGAAACATCGGCGGGCAACGCCAACGACACTGCAAGATCGACCGGCGGCAAGCGATCCCCCAACTTTTCCGGCCATTCGATCACGCAAACCGCGTCGTCTCGAAAGTACTCCGAAAAACCGCCAGATTCCCATTCTGAAGCGTCTTTAATTCTATAAAAATCAAAATGATAAAAATACAAGTTAGAGCATAGCTTTGAAAAAAGGTATTCTTCGACCAACGCGTAACTGGGACTTTTGACCGGCCCGGAAACCCCCAGCGTGCGCAGCATACCGCGCACCAAAGTCGTTTTCCCGGCACCCAAATCGCCAGACAAAACGACAACCATCCCACCCGGAAAATGCGTAACCAACCGGCTACCGAGTGCTTCTGTAGCGGCAGCGTCCTCCAGAAAATCTTCAAACAGTGTTTGCATATCGGCTTGTTCTATCGCTTTCCATTATTACCCCACTGCGCAAGGATACAGGAAAGGCGATTAGAAGAGGAGTTGCGGGCGCTCCAAAAAAACGAAGCGCCCCGAAGGGCGCCCCGCTGCCTTGCCTACAGCGCAACAACTTACAGCACGATACCGGCAAAGATGAAACCGAAAAACACCGACAGTGCAATGGCTACCACACCGGGGATGAAGAACGGATGGTTGAACACATATTTGCCGATTTTCGTCGAACCGGTGTCATCCATTTCCACCGCTGCCAGCAACGTCGGATACGTCGGCAATACGAACAGCGCCGACACCGCCGCAAACGATGCCACCAACGTTACCGGCGCAGCGCCAAGCGTGATCGCCAGCGGCATCAACGCGCGAGCGGTAGCCGCTTGCGAATAAAGCAGCATCGAAGCGAAGAACAACGCCACCGCCAACAACCACGGTTTGGTTTGCAGCAAGCCGCCCGCCAATTCCTTGATGCCGGCTTCGTGGGCGTTAACAAACGTCGTGCCAAGCCACGCCACACCCAGGATACAAACGCAAGCGCTCATACCGGATTTGAACGTTGAAGCGCTCAACACATTGGCCGCATCAATCCGACAGAAGAAAGTAATCGCCGTCGCCGTAGTTAACATGATGACGTAAATGGCGTGATCACGCGATAAGGGAATGTTTTCCCTCAAAAAATCAAAACCCACCTTATCGCTGATCAGCGTGGCGTAAAGCATGACCATGAAGATCGCGAAAAGGAAGATCCAGACCGAGCGTTTGCCCATCGGCGTGACTTTGATGTTGCTGACACCGCGCATCACTACCAGCCCTTTGGCCAAACGATCCAAGTAAACCGGATCGTCTTTCAACTCCTTGCCCAGGAAATTGGTAAGAAATGAAGTCAGGATCACTGCCAGCAGCGTCGTCGGTATGCAGATCATCAAAATGTCAAGATAACCAACGCCCAAGGGCTCCAGCGCACCGGAGAAGAACACCACCGCCGCTGAAATCGGTGACGCCGTAATGGCAATTTGTGACGATACCACCGCGATTGACAGCGGTCGTGAAGGACGCACTCCCTGCTCTTTGGCGACCTCGGCGATCACCGGCAGCGTCGAAAACGCTGTGTGTCCGGTGCCCGCCATAACCGTCATGAGGTACGTGACAATAGGCGCCAAATAGGTGATGTACTTCGGGTGTTTACGCAAAAACTTCTCGGTAACAACCACCAAAAAATCAATGCCACCCGCCACCTGCATAGCGCCAATAGCGGCGATCACGGACATGATCACCAGAATGACGTCTATCGGAATCGATCCCGGCTTGACGCCAATTAGGGCCAATACCAACACGCCCAAGCCGCCAGCGTAACCGATACCGATGCTCCCCAGACGTGCGCCCAGGAAAATCGCTGCCAAGACGATAGCTAATTGAAAAATTACCATCATGGTGTCCATAATCGCCTCCTATCGAGGTTAGTTTTTGATGAACTGCGGGTTAATCAGGTTATCAAACGAGAAAACTTCATCCCATTTTTGCTGCGAAATCAATTTCCTTTCTTTCACTACGATGTCGTGAATCGATTTATTTTGCAAGTACCCTTCACGCGCAATTTCCGCGCATTGCTTGTACCCCAGAATCGGATTCAGCAGCGTCACGATACCCAGTGATCCCAACACCATCGCTTCGGTACGTTCCTTGTTCGCCGTAATGCCTTTAACGCACTGTTCGGTCAGCCCCTTGACGGCGTTTTGCATGGTGCTGATCGAGCTGAACAACGCATACGCAATCACCGGCTCCATCACATTCAATTGCAACTGTCCCGCCGATGCCGCCAACGTGACGGTCAAATCCATTCCGATCACGTAGAAGCACGTCTGGTTGACCACTTCCGGAATCACCGGATTGACTTTGCCCGGCATGATCGACGAACCCGGCTGCAACTGCGGCAGATTGATTTCGCTCAAGCCACAACGCGGGCCGGAGGCCAGCATCCGCAAGTCGTTGCAGATTTTGGTCAGTTTGACGGCGTTGCGTTTCAATGCGCCGGAAACTTGTACGTAGTCGCCGCAATCGGAGGTTGCTTCGATCAAGTCGCTTGCCAGCGCAAATTTTTCACCGCTCACTTTTGAAAGATACTCAACCGCCAGTTTGGGATAGCCTTGCGGTGCGTTGACCGACGTTCCAATCGCCGTCGCGCCGAGGTTGACCTCGCGCAGCAAGTCGCACGTATTTTCAATGAGTTCGATTTCTTCGGCAATCGACGTCGCAAAACCGTGAAATTCAGCGCCCAGTGACATCGGCACTGCGTCTTGCAAGTGCGTGCGCCCCATTTTCAACACTTTGTCGAATTCTTTGCTCTTGGCGATAAGCGCGTCCTGCAAACCACGCAAGGTTACCGCATATTCTTTCAAGCGTATGATCAGCGCCAGATGAAACGCCGTCGGATACGCGCAGTTGGTCGATTGCGAACAGTTGACGTGGTCGTTCGGGCTGACTGTCGCGTAATCGCCTTTCGGCTTGCCCATCGACTCCAACGCGATATTGGCGATGACTTCGTTGGTGTTCATGTTGACGGATGTACCGGCTCCGCCTTGAATGAAATCGGTCACAAACTGGTCAACAAACTCACCGGCAATCAAACGATCACACGCCTTGACAATCGCCTCAGCCACCTCGGCACTCAGCACACCGCAGTCACGGTTGGCCATTGCCGCCGCTTTTTTCACATACGCCAGCCCTTTGATCATGCTGGGCTCTCCCGACATCGACCGTCCGGTGATGTGAAAATTCTCTTTGCCACGCAGTGTCTGTACGCCGTAGTACACGTTATCGGGCAGTTCCCGTTCTCCAAGAAAATCTTTCTCAATTCGGCTCATCGCTTTCAACCTTTCTGCTTTTATCGTCTTAATTTTGCGTCGAACTTCGACGCCCCACGGAAACATCCCCGCTGACGCGGGGATGTTTCTCCTTAACACCCAATTGTAGCCATCTTTCTCCGCAAAAACGCTATTTGCGTTTGCAAAGGCAACTCTTTCGGGCATACATCGTGACACCCCAGCAATGACATACAGCCAAACACGCCGCTATCATCGCCTACCAGCTCGTAAAAGTCGTCATCGGTACGCACATCGCGCGGGTCGAGTTTGAAACGCGCCACTTTATTCATACCAACCGCGCCCACAAAGTCTTTCCGCATTTGTGCCGTTCCGCACGCCGCCACGCACGAGCCGCATTCGACGCAACGATCCAACTCGTAAATTTTTTCGGCGAGCTCTGGCTCCATGCGAGCCTCGGCCTTGCTTAAGTTGACTTCTTCTTCTTTCGCATGCACCCAGGTTTCAAGACGCTCGCTCATCCCGCGCATCCACTTTCCCGTATTGACCGACAAATCGCCGATCAACTCGAATACCGGTAATGGTGCCAACGTGATGTTGGTATCCAAATCCTTGGTCAAGGTTCGGCAAGCCAATCCGGGACGGCCATTGATCAGCATCGAGCAACTGCCACAAATCCCGGCACGACAAACGAAATCGTATTGCAGTGTCGGGTCTTGATGCTCACGGATCTCGCTCAACGCCAGGAAGAGTGTCATACCTTCGGCTTCTTCCAATTGGTAAGACTGCATGCGCGGTTTGCTGTCCGGCTCCTGCGGGTTATAGCGCAGGATATGGAAAGTTAGCGTCCGTTGCCGGGTTTGCCCGCCCGACGCGGTGTTGTTTTGTACGTCACTCATCTTCTGGCTCATCCGTTCAAAGGTTCGTCGATACGTTCGTTAAGGCCGCGTAGTACTTCAGGCAATTTGTCCCTGAAAGGCATCAAGACATCTTGAACCGCGAAACGATCCTTGCCTTCGCTTTCCATTTGTTTCCTGATCCCCTCAACTTCCGCCAGCCGTTTGGGCGTGTCAGGATGGTCGATGTAATCCTTGGCTCCATAACCGCGCCACCCCGGAGGCAGCTCCATCTTCATGACATCAAACGTTTCATACTGCAATTCGGGTAATGTCGCGTTCTCATTGCGCCAGAAAGACAGCGTGCGCTTCAACCACTGTTGATCGTCGCGGTTCGGGTAGTCCTCGCGGAAATGTGCGCCACGGCTTTCTGTCCGCTGCAATGCGCCATACGCTACCGTCAGCGCCAGCTTGATCATTTTCTGCGTCCGATACGCCGCTACCAGTTCCGGATTCGCACCCGGCACCTTGCTGGTCATCCCGATATTGCGGCTGCGTTTCAGGATGTCCTGGAGCTTCTCCACACATTCTTTCAGCGCTTCACCGTTGCGGAATACGCCGACCGAGCGGGTCATGGTTTCCTGCATTTCAATGTTGAGCTTGAAAGCGTTTTCGGTGCCGTTGCTGTTCAGAAGCGCTTTCAGTTTCGCCTCTTCTCGCTCGACGAATTCTTCAGCAAGCTTTATCGGCGCATCAACCGTATTTTCCGGGTTGTCGCAAAAATCGGCAATGAACTCGCCGACGATCATGCCGGCCACCACTGTTTCCGCAACCGAGTTGCCGCCCAGCCGATTAAACCCGTGCAAATCCCAGCACGCCGCCTCGCCTGCCGCGAACAAACCTTTCAAATGCGGCGACTCGCCCGTCGCATTGGTACGCACACCGCCCATCGTATAGTGTTGCGCCGGACGTACCGGAATCCACTTCTCGGCAGGATCAATGCCAAGGAAGCTTTCGCAGATTTCCTTGACTTCGCGCAGATTGTGTTCGATGTGATGGCGCCCAAGCAAGGTGATGTCAAGCCACAGATGCTCACCAAAGCGCGACTTGACGCCCTTGCCTTTGCGGATATGTTCTTCCATCCGGCGCGACACCACGTCACGCGAGGCCAGTTCTTTTTTCTCAGGCTCGTAATCGGGCATGAAGCGATGACCATCAACGTCACGCAACAAACCGCCATCGCCGCGACAACCTTCCGTCACCAGGATGCCCAGCGGCACAATACCCGTCGGGTGGAACTGCAC